>NZ_AKKF01000161.1 GCF_000281955.1 Caulobacter sp. AP07
AAGCCGACGGGTGGGGGATCGGTGCAGGGCGTTGAGGGGCGGTGAAACCCCACCCACCAGCTTCGCTGGTCCCCCCTCCCCACAAGGGGGAGGGAGAAGCTCAGCGCCTACCAGAACAGGTCGTAGTAGACGCTCAGCACCTGGCCCGACCAGACGTCGACCAGCACGGCGTCGTCGCCCACCCGGACCCACTCGCAGCCGACCGGCGGCATCGGCAGGCCGTAGCGGAACCAGTCGAGATAGTAGGGCTGGCTGTACCAGCCGCCCGGCAGGTAGTCGCCGAACGACCACCGGTAGGCGTAGAAGCCGCGCGGATAGCGGTAGGCCGGCGCGCGATAGCGCTGGGGCGACTGGTAGTAGGGGCGATAGCGGTTGCGGTCGTAGCGCGGACGGTCGCGGTCGCGATCACGCCATTGGCCGCCGTGGCCGGGGCCGCCGTAGCCGGGACGGCGCTGATCGCCACGATCCCAACCGCCACGGTCGCGGCCGTCGCGGTCACGGCCGTCGCGGCTCCAATCGCGCCGATCTCCGTCGCGCCGGTCGCCATCGCGGTCCCGTGGGACCTGCGTCCGGGGCGCGGACGGCGGTTGCGGAGCCTCGGGAGCCGGGCGGGCGCCGCCGCCCCAATCGGGCCGACCGCCACGGTCGCCGCGGTCGCCGCGATAACCACGGTCGCCACGCTCGCCATCAGACGGTTGCCGACCCCGCCAGCCGCCGCGATCACCGTCGCCTTGCCGGGCCTGGGGTTGCTGTGGTTGCGGAGTCTCGGTGGCCGGGCGGTCGCCGCGGTCGCCGCGCTCTCCGCCGGACGGTTGCTGACGCCGCCAGCCGCCACGATCGCCATCGTCTTGCCGGGCCTGGGGTTGCTGCGGTTGCTGCTCCTGCGCTTGCCGCTGACGCCCGCCCTCGCGGCGCGGGCCCCGGTCGCCGTCCTGCTGATCCTGGGCGGCCTGCCTTTGGGCGACCGCCGCTCCGGCCGCTCCGGCCTCCACAGCGGTCCCACCCAGCAGCGACAGGACCATCGCTGTCGTGATCAGACGTTTCATCTCATACTCCCGAGGGCCTTGTGCCAGGCCCGACGCTCATCCCTTGTATGCACTGTCCGCCTTGCTCCATGAACCGCGTTTGAACGACCTGCGGAGGACCTTCATGACCGCCAAACCACAGGATGTGCTGGGTTTTTGGACCGCCGCCGGACCGGCCAAGTGGTTCGCCAGGTCCGAGGCCTTCGATTCGGCGATCCGCCTGAAGTTCGAGCCCGTCCACCATGCCGCCGCGCGCGGCAAGTACGACGCCTGGGCGGCCGGCGCCGAGGGCGCCCTGGCCCTGGTCATCCTGCTCGACCAGTTTCCCCGCAACCTCTACCGCGACAGCGGCCACGCCTTCGCCACCGACGGCAAGGCCCGGGCGGTCGCCGCGGCCGCCATCGCCGCGGGCCACGACAGGCAGGTCGATCCGGCGCTGCGGTCGTTCTTCTACATGCCGCTGGAGCACTCCGAATCCCTGGCCGACCAGGAGACCTGCATCGGCCTGTTCGAGACGTTGCAGGCCGACACCGGCGACACCGACAGCTTGAAATGGGCGCTGCTGCACCGCGACATCATCGCCCGCTTCGGCCGCTTCCCGCACCGCAACGCGGCGCTGGGGCGCAAGACGACCGCCGCCGAGCAGGCGTTCCTGGATGAGGGCGGCTTCGGGGGCTAGAGCTTGGCTTGGCGGAAGGCGCGCCAGGGTCTAGGGTAACGGTCAAGCGTACGGGCACTCAGGGGCACGTCATGAAACTGCTGTCGGGTCCGGTGGCGACCAGCGCCGCCCTCTCCTTCCTCCTTCCCTTCTACATCCTCGCGCCCAGCGCGGCCTTCGCCCAGGCCAAGCCCAGCAAGGCGCAGCAGATGCAGACCCAGGCCATGACCGAGGTTCCGCACTGCGCCCGCAAGCTGGGCACGGTGTCGATCATGGACGGCGACGACCCCCGCGGCTGGATGCAGTACAACCTGGCCTCGCCGCAGAAGCTGCTGAAGGCCATGGTCCAGAAGTCGGGTTGCTTCAACCTGGTCGACCGGGGCGCGGGCCTCAACGCCGCCCAGATCGAGCGCAACGTCGGCGGTAATCTGGGCCTGCAGCGCGGCTCCAACGTCGGCCAGGGCCAGGTCAAGGCCGCCGACTACGTGCTGGTCGCCGAGGTCCAGGCCAGCGACAGCAATTCGGGCGGCGGCGCGGTGGCCGGGGCCCTGGGCGGCATGCTCGGCGGCCGGGCCGGCGGCCTGCTCGGCGGCATCAAGACCAAGAAGCTGGAAGCCAACACCGTCCTGTCCCTGACCAATGTCCGCACCACCGAGACGGTAGCCGTGCAGGACGGCTACGCCGTGAAGAACGACATCGGCTGGGGGGCGGGCGGCGGCTGGGGCTTCGGCGGCGCGGTCGGCGGCGGCTACGAAAGCACCGATATCGGCCGCATCGTCACCCTGTCGTTCATCAACAGCTACACCAAGCTGGTCACCGACCTCGGCTTGCTGTCGGCCGACGTCCCGGCCGCCCAGGCGGCGCCGGCCAAGACCTTCGTCGCCACCCGCGTGACCAACATGCGGGCCACGGCCGTGGCCGGCGGCAAGCTGATCCGCGCCCTGCCCGCCGGCGCCATCGTCTATCCCACCGGCCAGAAGAACGGCCTGTGGTGGGAAGTCGCCGACGAGAACGACAATGTCGGCTGGGTGCTGAACACCGGACTTGAGCCGGCGAAGTAAGAGAAGACGTCTCCCTCCCCCTCGTGAGGAGGGAAAGCGCTTCGGATCACCCGCCGCTCTGGCGAAAACCTCGATTCGGCGGCACTGTGCCTCCATGAACGCCGTCACGCCCATCCACGCCCAGCAGGCTCCCGCCGACCATCCGGAACGGCAGTATCTGAACCTGCTCGCCGACATCCTCGAGAACGGCGTCCAGCGTGGCGACCGCACGGGCACCGGCACCCTGGGGGTGTTCGGCCGGCAGATCCGCTTCGACCTGGCCAAGGGCTTCCCGGTCCTGACCACAAAGAAGCTGCATCTGCGTTCGATCATCGTCGAGCTGCTGTGGTTCCTGCGCGGCGACACCAACGTCAAGTACCTGCGGGACAACGGCTGCAAGATCTGGGACGAGTGGGCCGACGAGAACGGCGACCTGGGTCCCGTCTACGGCAAGCAATGGCGCTCGTGGGCCGCGCCCAACGGCGAAACGATCGACCAGATCGCCAAGCTGGTCGAGGGGCTGAAGACCAACCCCAGCAGCCGCCGCCACATCGTCTCGGCCTGGAACCCGGCCGAGGTCGACGACATGGCCCTGCCGCCCTGCCACTGCCTGTTCCAGTTCTTCGTCGCGGATGGAAAGCTGAGCTGCCAGCTCTACCAGCGCAGCGCCGACGTCTTCCTGGGTGTGCCGTTCAACATCGCCTCCTACGCCCTGCTGACGATGATGGTCGCCCAGGTCGTCGGGCTGGAGCCGGGCGAATTCGTCCACACCTTCGGCGACGCCCACCTCTATCTGAACCACCTGGACCAGGCCCGCGAACAGCTGACCCGCGAGCCCCTGCCCTTCCCGACCCTGAAGATGGCCGACAAGAAGGACCTGTTCGCCTTCAACTACGCCGACTTCCAGCTGGAAGGCTACGAGGCCCACCCGCACATCAAGGCGGCGGTCGCGGTTTGACCTGGGCCACCGACCGGCTCGACCAGGTCAAGGGCGGCGACGCCGTCCTGCCGCCCGTCGTCCAGACCCTGCAACTCGGCGGCCTGGACGACTGGGGCGAGGGCTGGGTTCACAAGACCTGGACGCCGGCGCCGGAACTGCTCAACGTCGACGGCTCGCTGTTCGGCGGCTACCTCGCCGCCCTGGCCGACCAGATCCTGGCCTTCGCCGCCATGACCGTCGCGCCCGCCGACGCCATGTTCCGCACCAGCAACCTCAAGGTCGACTTCATCCGGGTGGGCAAGGCCGAAGTTCTCGCCCTGGAGGGCCGCGTGGTCGCCAGGACCCGCGGCATGATCCATGTCGAGGCCGATTTCCGGCGCCCCGACGGCGAGTTGATCGCCCGCGCCTCGGCGCAACAGGTGGTGGTTCCGTTCGGAGCAGCGTAAGAACGGACCATGTCCGTTATTCTTACCGTCGGCCCCGTGGCCCGCTCGCTCAACGGCGTCATCGGCCGCGACAACGGCCTGCCCTGGCGGCTGAAGTCCGACCTGGCGATCTTCAAGGCCCGCACGATGGGCAAGCCGGTGATCATGGGCCGCAAGACCTGGGACAGCCTGCCCAGGAAACCCCTGCCCGGCCGAATGAACATCGTGCTGTCGCTGGACGGGTCTTTCGAACCGCCGCAGGCCGTGGTCTGCGAGAGCTTTCTGGAGGCGCTGCAGATGGCCAAGGAACAGGCCGCCGACGACGGGGTGGACGAGGTCTGCGTGATCGGCGGCCGCGCGATCTTCGAGATGGCCCTGCCACGCGCCAGGCGGCTGTACCTCACCGAGGTCCAGGCGCGGGTCGAGGGCGACGTCAGCTTCCCCGACTTCGACGAAGCGGCCTGGGCCGAGGTTTCGCGCGAGGAGCACCCCGCCGGCCCCGACGACGACCACGCCTTCGTGTTCCGCGTCCTGGAGCGCCGCTGATGCGCCGGCTGGCCCCCACCCTGTGCGCCCTGGCGCTGTCGACCGTCGGCTCCGCGGCCTTCGCCACCACCGGCCAGGACGACGGCGGCCTGGCCCGGGCCGCCGCCACCGACGTGGTGGTGTTCGACGTGCTCAAGGTCCGGCCGCTGCTCAAGGGCGAGGTCGCCAGCTGCCGGGTGTTCGGCCGGGCGATCCGCGCCGAGCGGGGCGCTCGCTACAAGCCGCGCCAGTCGGTGCGACTGACGGTGCCGTGCGCCACCCAGGGGGCCGGCTCGTCCGACTCCGTCCCCAAGTGGGTGGACCGCGAGGCCCTGGTCCGCTCGGCCCACGGCCGGGCCTTCCTGGCCAGCGACGGCGTGCTGATCGCCTACGAGCTCTACGACCTGCACTGAGGGGGGACGCACGGCGCTTGCCGCCACGTTCAAACGCCCGTTTACTCCCTGGACCCGCCCGTCAGAGGCGGTGAACAGGGAGTGACCCATGCAACTGGACCTCGTCGCCGAAGGCCTGCAGTTTCCGGAAGGCCCGATCGCCATGGCCGACGGCTCGGTGATCCTCACCGAGATCCAGCGCCAGACCCTGAGCCGGATTACCCCGGACGGCCGCCGCGAGACGGTGGCGGAGCTGCCGGGCGGCCCCAACGGCGCGGCCGTCGGCCCGGACGGGGCGATCTATGTCACCAACAACGGCGGCAGCTTCCAGTTCATCGACATGGGTGGCCTCAACGTGCCGGGCCCCACCCCGCCCAGCCATCATGGCGGTTCGATCCAGCGGGTCGACGTCGCCACCGGCGCGGTGACGACCCTGTACGCCGAATGCGACGGCAAGCCGCTGGTCGGCCCCAACGACCTGGTGTTCGACCAGCAGGGCGGCTTCTGGTTCACCGACCACGGCTGCACCACCCCGGAGGGCCGCAAGTACGGCGCCCTGTACTACGCCCTGACCGACGGCTCGAAGATCACCCGCTGGCGCGAACACTTCGTCTCGCCCAACGGCGTGGGCCTGTCGCCCGACGAGAAGACCGTCTACATGGCCGACACCATGCTGGGCCGGCTGTGGTCGTTCGACGTCGCCGCGCCCGGCGTGCTGGCCGATCCGTCCCCGCTGGTCCCCGGCAATGTGGTCTGCACCCTGCCCGGCTACCAGCTTCTGGACAGCCTGGCGGTGGAGGCCGATGGCAAGGTCTGCGTGGCGACGATCATCAACGGCGGCGTCACGGCCTTCTCGCCAGACGGCGCGACCGAGCACTATGCCGTGCCCGACGTCATCGTCACCAACATCTGCTTCGGCGGGGCCGACATGCGCGACGCCTGGATCACGGCGTCGGGCACGGGCAAGCTCTACAAGGCGCGGTGGCCGAGAGCGGGGCTGAAGCTGAACTTCAACGCTTGAATGAATGATCGTCCCTCCCCCTCGTTGGGAGGGTGGCGGCGAAGCCGACGGGTGGGGGTCGGTGCAGGGCGCCTTGAGGCAGCAAGCCCCACCCGACCCCTTCGGGGCCACCCTCCCCCTAAAGGGGAGGGAAAGCCGTTGTTGTTGTAGAGACCTAGTACAGCACCCCCAGAGCCGAACGCTCGAAGCTCTTCAGCTCCTCGGTCCGGCCCTCGCGGATCTTCACCACCCATTCGGGGTCCTGCAGCAGCACGCGGCCGACGCCGACTAGGTCGAACTCACCGCGCTCCAGGCGCTCCAGCAGGCCGTCGATCGAGGCCGGCTGGCTGCCTTCGCCGCCGAACGCCGCGATGAACTCGCCCGACAGGCCCACCGAACCGACGGTGATGGTCGGGGCGCCGGTCAGCTTCTTAGCCCAGCCGGCGAAGTTCAGGTCGCTGCCCTCGAACTCCGGCTCCCAGAACCGGCGTTGCGAGCAGTGGAAGATGTCGGCGCCGGCGTCGGCCAGCGGCTGCAGCCAGGCTTCCAGCTCCTGCGGGGTGGTGGCGTTCTTGACCGCGTAGTCCTGCTGCTTCCACTGCGACAGGCGGATGATCACCGGGAAGTCCGGGCCGACGGCGGCGCGGACGGCCTTGAGGATCTCGGCCGCGAAATTGGCGCGGGCGGCGATGGTCGGACCGCCGAACGCGTCGCCGCGGACATTGGTGCCCTCCCAGAAGAACTGGTCGATCAGATAGCCGTGGGCCCCGTGCAGCTCGATGGCGTCGAAGCCCAGGCGCTTGGCGTCGGCCGCCGCCGTGGCGAACGCCTGGATGGTGTCGGCGATCTCGGCGTCGGTCATCGGCTCGGTGAACGGAGCGCCGCCGGCCTTGGACAGGCCCGAGGGGCTGTCGATCTTGCCCAGCACGTCCTTGCCCTTGGCCGAACCCACATGCCACAGCTGCGGGGCGATCAGGCCGCCGGCGGCGTGGGTCTCGTCGACCACCTTCTTCCAGGCCGCCAGTTCCTTCTCGCCATGGAAGCGCGGGATGTTGGCGTCGTTCAGCGAGGCGTCGCGGGCCACGCCGGTGCCTTCGGTGATGATCAGCCCGACCTGGTTCTCGGCGCGACGGCGGTAATAGGCGGCCACATCGTCGGTGGCGACGCCGCCGGGCGAGAACGACCGGGTCATCGGGGCCATCACCACCCGGTTGGGCAGCTTCAGCGACTTGAATTCGAACGGCTTGAACAGGGCGTCGAGGGCCATGAGGCGGCTCCAGAAAAACAGGTGTTTGAAAGCTTATGCAGTGGGTTTCGTTTCAGGACTACGCAGAAAAACTGAAACCGAGTTTGTGCCTGATGAAGACGCCGGAGCCCCCTCCGTCCGCTTCGCGGCCACCTCCCCCGTTTCACGGGGGAGGAGAACAGAACCGCTTCCACCTCACCCGCGTCGCGGGGGAGGTGGCGCGATGCGGATACGCCTCGTGACGGAGGGGGCGTCCGCGCCTACAGCCCCAGCACCAGCTTGGCCATGATGTTGCGCTGGATCTCGTTCGAGCCGGCGTAGATCGAGGCCTTGCGGAAGTTGAAATAGGCCGGGGCGGCCGGGGCCGCGTAGTCCGGTCCGGCGCGGCCGTCGTTGGTCGGCGCCCAGGTGTCCTGGACATAGGGCGCGGCGTAGGTCCCCACCGCTTCCAGGGTCAGTTCGGTGATCGCCTGCTGGGCCTCCGAGCCGGCGCATTTCAGCATCGACGACACCGCCCCCACCGCCTTGCCCGCCGAACGCCCCGAGAAGATCCGCAGTTCGGTGGCGTTCAGCGACTCCACCGCGATCTCGAGGTTGGCGATCTTGTCGCGGAAGGCCGGATCGTCGATCAGCGCCCCGCCGTCGTCGGCCCGCTCCAGCGTGGCGAGCTTCCGCACCTTGCGCAGGGCGTTCATCAAGCCCGGCGCATAGGCGTTGCCGCGTTCGAACTCCAGCAGGTACTTGGCGTAGGTCCAGCCCTTGTTCTCCTCGCCGATCCGGTTGGCGACCGGCACGCGGACATTGTCGAAGAACACCTGGTTGATCTCCTGCTCGCCCTCGGCGGGGCCGTCCAGGGTCGGCAGCGACTTGATCTGGATGCCGGGGCTGTCCATGCGCAGCAACAGGAACGAGATGCCGTTCTGCGGCTTGCCCTCGGTCGAGGTGCGCACCAGGCAGAACATCCAGTCGGCCCACTGGGCGTGGGTGGTCCAGATCTTCGAGCCGTTCAGCACATAGTCGTCGCCGTCACGCACGGCGCTCATCTTCAGGCTGGCGAGGTCGGAGCCCGAGCCGGGTTCCGAATAGCCCTGGCACCACCAGATGTCGGACGACAGGATCGGCGGCAGGTGCTGGGCTTTCTGCTCGTCCGTGCCGAACGCCATGATCACCGGCGCGCACATCTTCAGCCCCATGGGCGAGGGATGCGGCGTGCCGGCCAGGGCCAATTCCATGTTGAAGATATAGCGCTGCGACGGGGTGAAACCCGTTCCGCCCAGCTCGACCGGCCAATCGGGCGCGACCCAGCCGCGCTCGAACAGCTTCTTCTGCCATTTCACCTGGCCGGCCTTGTCGAGATAGCCGTTCTTCGACTGGGCCATCTGACGGCGCAGGTCGTCGTCATAGGCGGTGGCGATCCAGTCGCGGACCTCCTGCTGGAAGGCCAGATCCTCGGGGGAGAACGCCAGGTCCATGGCCCTACTCCACCGCGTCCAGATATTCGATCTCGGGACGGCCGGCCATGAACGGGCCCATGGCCGCGCCGGCGGCCTTGAAATAGTCGCTGCCGCCGTGGGCCTTCAGCGCGTCTTCCGAGGCGTAGAGCTCCAGCACCTTGTACGTCCCGGGCTCGGTCCGGCTCCTGGTCAGCTGGTAGGCGATGCAGCCCGGCTCGTTGGCCTTCACCTTGGCCGCCAGGTCGAGGAACACCTTCTCGAAGTCCGCGGCCTTGTCGACCTGCACCTTCAACACCGCCACGACACCGATCATGCTCGCTTCTCCCTGGGCCTTGAGCCAAACGTTTGTTTGACGGCACTGTCGGGCAGAGCGGGGCGGAGGGCAAGCACCTGTGTTCGTCATCGCCCGGTTTATCCGGGCGACCCATGCTGACTCGCGAACATGGCTTGAATCCCCCGAACAGGTCGGGGGATGACGCGATGAGGCCCTAGCGCCGCTCGTTCCAGCCGTAGGCGACCCACGAATGGCCGCCCATGTGGCGAGCTTCGATCAGGCTGGGATCGCTGGGCGTGGTGGCGGCGTGGCCGTGGCGGGCCCGCAGGGCGAAGGCGGCCAGGCCCAGCAGCGCGGTGGCCATGAAGCCGATGACCACCAGGGTCGCGGCGAACACCACCGCCAGCACGGCGGCGACGGCCACGGCGATCGAGGTCGCTACGGCGCCGGCGACGGTAACCAGGCTGCGCCAGGCGATACCGCTTGCCTTGGGTGTGTCCATCATCGTCCTCGTCAGGCGTAGCCCCGCCCATGAAACTAAGGTGGGGCGCCAGTACTGAACGTCAACTGAACACCCGACCGATGGTTCCGTAAAATGAATTCCGCGCTAGCCGGCCGCGAAACCCGCCAATTCGCGGCGTTCTCGCATCACGGTGCTGAAAGCGGCGTTGATCGACGCCGATTTGGCCTCGGCGACCTCGATGAACTCCAGCGGCAGGCCGCGGGCCCGCGCCCGGTCCGGGTGGGCTTCCGACAGCGCCGTCCGCCAGGCCAGGTGCACCACGGCGTCCTCGGCGTCGGCCGGCACGTCGAGGATGCGATAGGGATCGTCCGGCTCGGCGCCGATGTGGGTGGCCATCAGGCGACGGAACGACAGCGGCGACACGCCGAACAGGTCGGCGACCCGCTCAAGATAGTCCAGCTCGTCCTGGGTCACCGCGCCGTCGGCCTTGGCGATGTGGAACAGGCCGTCGAGCACGTCCTCCAGCAGCTGCGGGCAGGTGCGGTAGCGCTTGGCCAGGCGCTTGGCGTAGCTCTCGAAGCCGTGGGTCGTCTGCCGCGCCAGGTCGTACAGGCGATGGATATTGTTCTCCGACGCCGGGTCGGGGTGGAACACCTCGGCGAAGGCGGCGAACTCGTCATGGTCGGCCGAGCCGTCGGCCCGCGCCAGCTTGGCGCCCAGGGCGGTGACGGCGGTCGAGAAGGCCGGGTCCTGTCCAGGCAGGCCGGGCGGACACTCCTGGCATTCCGCCATGTCCAACCGCCGCGCGGCGAGGCTTGCGATGTTACGCCAGAAGGTCATGGCAGCGACGAAAGTCCAGAAGCGTGGCGGAGTAAAGGCGGGGGGAAATACGTAAGACCGCCGTCTACGGACCACGCTCTCAAATGGCCTTCTAGCATGAAAAAGCCGTCGCCCCACCCGGGGCTTGCTGCGTCGCACATTGAAAATTCGTAACCCGCGCCGACGCGTCGGCGCCACGCCTGGGAAATCTTCGTCACGGGCGGGAGCGTTTTGGCCGGTTGTGTCGTTATGGTCACGCTTTGCCGCCTGGCGGGTTGAAACACCCCTGGCGCCATGCTCCGGTCCCATTGCGGCCGGAAATGCTCTATTCGACGCGCACGACGCCCTATCAAGAGGACCTCCGCCCGCATGGCGACCGCTTTCCTTCTCGCCCTGGCCCTGCTGGCCCAGGACGCCCCCGTTTCCACCGCGCCGACCGCCTCAGCTCCTCCGCCCCGCACCACCCCGGCCGCCACGCCGCCGACCGACGACTACGGCTATGTCGGCTGGTGCTACGGCGCGCTGGGCGGCTATGCCGATCTGTACGAGAAGGTGATGCCCGAGGTGACGCGCATCGAGAAGGCCTTCCCCGGTCCCGGCGGCGTCGCCGCGGCGCTGAAGGAATATCCGCTGATGCGCGACCAGGCGCGCAGCGACCTGAAGCTGTATCGCGCGGCGATCACCGCGGCCGAGAAGGCCAGCCCGCGCCCGATCGCCGAATATGGCGCGGCGGCGATCAAGAAGGGCCGCTCGGTCTGGGGCGGTTCGGACCAGGTCGACAAGGCCCGCCTGGCCCAGGTGTGGATGAGCTGGAGCCCGCCCAGCGACTGTGAAACCCGCGCCAAGACCCTGGAGACCAAGTCCAACCTGTTCGGCCAGGCCCTGAACTACAACGTCAAGAAGGACCAGACCCCGGCCGAGGCCACGCCCGCCATGCCAGCGCCGGAAGCGGCTCCGGCCGAGGCGCCGGCCATGGAAGCCCCCGTCGCCGAGACGCCCGCCCCCGCGCCGGACGCGCCCAAACCTGCCGCGCCCAAGCCGGCCGTCGTCAAGACGAAGACCAAGCCCGCCCTGCCCGCGATCGGCGCCAAGCCGGCCGCCATGCCGCTGGCCCAGAAGGGCGAGATCGTTATCGACCCCAACGACCCCAAGCCTTGCGCCGGCAGCCTCACGCCCGCCAAGCGCGGCGGCAAGAACGTGCTGATCTGCAAGGCGGACTGAGGGGGCAGTTCAAATACCGTCATCCCCCGACTTGTTCGGGGGACCCAAGCCGCGTCGGCCGACTCCGCTTGGGTCCCCCGCATAAAGCGGGGGATGACGACGGTGGGGGCGGTCGCGGAACGTTACGGCGTCAACGGCAGCGTCCCGCTCTGCGCCAGCCCCTTGAACCACGCGTACGACGCCTTCGGCGTCCGCACGCCGGTTGCGCGGTCCATCGCCACCAGGCCGAACTTCGACGTGTAGCCGATGTCCCATTCCCAGTTGTCGATCAGGGTCCAGGTGAAATAGCCGCCGATCCGCGAACCGGCCTCCATCGCCCCCTTCACCGCCTCCAGGTGGCGACGCAGGTACTGGCTGCGGAAGCCGTCGTCGATCACGCCCGGCCCGTTGCCGAACGGGTCGGAGCAGCCGTTCTCGGTGATCAGCACCCGCGGATTGCCGTAGTCGCGGCGCACCATCTCCAGCACCTGGCCCAACCCGGACGGATCGATCTGGCGACCGAACGCGTCGAGCTCGCCCCCCTGTGGCGGCGCGCCCGGAGCGATGTGGCTGGCCGACTTCAGGTCCAGCTTCACATAGGCCGGGGCGTAGTAGTTGACCCCCAGGAAGTCGATCGGCTGGCGGATGGTCGCCAGGTCGCCGTCGCGGACGTGGCCCTTGAGGAAGTCCTCCATCAGGCTCGGATAGGTCCCCTTCAGCAGCGGATCCAGCCAGGCCCGGTTCCACAGGGCGTCCAGCCCCTGGGCCGCCGGGCGGTTCCAGAACGCCAGCCCCCCGCCCGCCTGGCGGCACGGCTGCAACGCCTGGGTCGTGCCGATCGTCAGGTCGCCGTGGGCGGCGCGCAGGGCCTGGATGGCCAGCCCCTGGCCCAGGTTCATGTGGTGGGTGGTCGGGCCCAGCAGGGCGATGTCCTTGAGGCCCGGGGCGTGCTCGCCCAGTACGTGGCCGAACACCGTGTGCACCGCCGGCTCGTTGAGGGTGATGAAGTGCTTGAGCCGGTCGCCCAGCCGCGCGGCCACGGCGGCGGCGTAGTCGGCGAAGCTGTGGGCGGTGTCGCGCGCGCTCCAGCCGCCCTTGTCCTGCAACGCCTGGGGCAGGTCCCAGTGGAACAGGGTGGCGTAGGGCGTGACCCCCTTGGCCAGGCAGGCGTCGACCAGGCGGTCATAGTGGTCCAGCCCGGCGGTGTTGACCGTGCCCGCCCCGGTCGGCAGCACGCGCGACCACGCCATCGAGAACCGGAAGGCCTTCAGCCCCGCCCCGGAGATCAGGTCGACGTCCTCGGCGTAGCGGCGATAGCTGTCGGTGGCGAGGTCGGCGTTCGAGCCGTCCTTGATCCGCCCCGGTTGCTTCTCGAAGGTGTCCCAGATGCTGGGACCGCGACCGTCGGCCGTGGGCGAGCCCTCGGTCTGGAAGGCCGCCGTCGCCACGCCCCAGACGAAGTCGCCGGGGAACTGGCGCGACTTGATCGCCACCTCGGTCTTGCCCGCCCGGTCGCAGCCGCCCAGGCCCACGCCGATCGCCCCGCCGGCCGCCAGGACGCCCAGCGTCCTGCGGTTGATGCCCTTGTCCAAGTTCGCCCCCTGCCCCGTCGAAGGTCGCCGCCTTCGTTCAGCGGAAGGATGATCTCAAATCATCGCGATGGCCAGACCGGCGGCGGCGGTCACCAGGGGCGCCAGATCACCTTGGGCGAGCCGTTCTCGAGCACGATCATCAGGGTGCAGTCGGTGACGTCCTTCGATTCCGGCACGGGATGCTCGGTCGAATAGCCGTTGAAGTCCGACCAGTAGAGCGTCTGGCCTTCGTCATCGTTCACCCAGAACGAGACCAACCACGCGCCGTTGTCGGCCTTGATCGTGATGTGATGGTCCGCCCAGTAACGGGAGTCCGAACAGTCGGGCAGGAAAATCCAGTTGTTGTCGCCGCCGCCGGTGTGGGTGACGCCGAGGGCGGCGATCGCGCAATCGTCCCCGGAGTGCTCCATGCTGTCCAGATAGGCGGACATGCCGGTGGCGTTGGCCACGGCGTAAAGAATGTGAGCCATGATTTCCCCCTGGTTGTCTTAGTGGTTAGCAACCACCTAAAGGACACCATGACGCAAGCTCAACCACAAGACTAGAGGTTTCGCGGAACGTCGGTATAGGATTCTCGCCGGCGCGCTCGGCTCATCGCCCCGCAATGTAGCGGTCGATCACCCCCTCCAGCTGGGTCAGCGGAACGTTGCCGCCCCTCACCACCGCGTCGTCGAAGGCGCCAAGCTGGAAGCGCGCGCCGAGGGCCGCCTGGGCCTTGCTCCGCAGGCGGACAATCTCGCTGTGACCCACCTTGTAGCCGCAAGCCTGGCCCGGCCAGGCGCAATAGCGGTCGACCTCGCCGCTGACCTCCTGCTGGGTCGAGCCGTTGGTGGTCACGAACCAGTCGATGGCCTGCTGGCGGCTCCAGCGCTTGGCGTGGATGCCGGTGTCGACCACCAGACGGCAGGCGCGGAAGGCGATCGACTGCAGATAGCCCAGCCGCCCCAGCGGATCGTCGTCATAGGCCCCCAGTTCGTCGGCCAGTTGCTCGGCATAGAGCGCCCAGCCCTCGGAATAGGCGTTGAAAGCCAGCAGCGAGCGGGCCAGCGGCAGCTTGTAGGTGTATTCGCCCTGCCAGATGTGGCCCGGTATGCCCTCGTGATAGGTCAGGGTCGGCAGGGCGTAGCGCGGCCAGATGCCGGTGTCGCGCAGGTTGATATAGTAGTTTCCGGGCACCGTGCCGTCGATCGAGCCGGCCCCGGCATAGCCGCCCGGCGCGCCGTCCTGGATCTCGACCGGCACCCGCTTGATGATCAGGTTACCCGGCGCCAGGGTGTTGAAGGCGCGCGGCAGGCGGGTGCGGATGTCGGCCACCCGGCCGTTCAGATAGGCCAGAATCTGGGCCCGGCCGGCGTCGGTGTCGGGGAACAGGTTCTTGGGGTCCTCGCCCAGCGCCTTCATCCGCGCCCCCACCGTGCCCTGGCTCAGGCCCTGGGCCTTCAGCAGCACGTCCATGCGGGCCTGGAGATCGCGCACCTGCTCCAGGCCCATGGCGTGGACCTCGTCGGGCGACAGCCGGCTGGTGGTGCCCGCCCGCAGCGCCCAGGCGTAGTAGGCCTCGCCGTCGGGCAGCTTCCACGCTCCGGCGTCGCCCGTCGCCCGGGCGCGATGGGCGGCCAGTTCGGCGATCTGGCGGTCCATGGCCGGGGCGATCTCGCCCTCGACGAGGGCGGCGGCGCGGCGGACGTGGTCGCCGGGGATGTCCTTGGTCTTCTTGGCCAGCGAGGTGACGAGGCCCCACTCGCCGACCGGCTGGGCCCGCGCGCCCTTCATCTGCTTCAGGGTCTTGTCGAGCAGGAAGTCGGGCGCGACCACGCCCAGGGCGCCGTCGTGCTTCAGGCGGGCCGTCTCGCCGTCGAGGGCGGCGGCGTACAGCTCCAGCCGGGCCAGATAGGCGTCGGCGTCCGTCGCATTGGCGATCCCGTGCTGGCTGTCGAGGAAGTCGGGAATCTCGACGAAGGCCCCGGTGTTCTGGGCCACCACATAGGGCGCGTTGCGGTAGGACCATTGCGAACTGAGGCCGATGGCGTCGCCATAGGCGAAGTCGAAGCCCTCGACGGCCAGTTCGTGGGCGGTCTGGACGACGCCGAGGTCCAGGGTCGCGGCGGGGCTCAGGCCCCTGCGGTCCACGGCCTTCATCGCGGCGACCCGCGCCTTGGCCGCCGCCGCCAGCCTTGCCCGGCCTTCCAGGGAGCGGTCGGTCAGGGTGGCCTTGAGCCCGGCCCGCGCGCCCTTGTCGAGACCCAGCGCGCTGGCGTTCTCGGGATATTCCCGCATCAGGTCCTCGGCCACGCCCGACAGCAGCGCCTCGGCGGCGGCGTCGCCGGGCGCGGCGGCCAGGGCGGCTCCGCCGGTCGCCGCCGTGGCGAGCGCGGCGCCGCCGAGGGCCAGAACGTCACGTCGATTGAATTGGCTCACCAAGCGCCTCCCGGATTCGATCCCGAGTCCTAGCGCGGTTTTCTTGCCTCGACGATGACCTCGGTCGTCATGCGTTGGCCCCACCGTCGATGGTCAGGCCCGCGCCGTTGACGAACCGCCCCTCGCCGCCGGCCACGAAGGCCACCAGGGCGGCGATGTCCTCGGGCTTGCCGTATTCCGGGATGGCCATGCGGGCGCGCTGGCTGTCGGCCACGGGTCCGACGGCCGGGTTCATGTCGGTGTCGGTGGAGCCGGGATGGACGATGTTGACGGTGATCCCGCGCGGACCCAGGTCGCGCGCCAGGCCCTTGGTCCAGCCGATCAAGGCCGCCTTGCTCAGCGAATAGAGGGCCATGCCCGGCTCGGGCACGCGCTCGGCCAGGCAGCTGCCGATCGAGATGATCCGCCCGCCCCGGGGCAGGTGGCGGGCGGCGGCCTGCGAGGCGATCACGGCGGCCCGGACGTTGACGGCCAGGGTGATGTCGATGTCGGCCAGGGTCAGGTCGTCGATCGGCCCGCCCCGCCAGATGCCGGCGTTGTTGACCAAGATGTCCAGGCCGCCCAGGGCGCGGGCCGCCTCGTCGACGGCCGCGCTCATCGCCGCGGGATCCGCCGCGTCGGCCCGGAGGGCCACGCCCCGCCGCCCCAGCCTGGCGACCTCGGCGACCAGAGCGTCGGCCTTCTCGGTCGACCGCTCGTAGGTGATGGCGACGTCGGCCCCGTCCCGCGCCAGGCGCAGGGCGATGGCCGCGCCGATGCCCCGGCTGGCGCCGGTGACCAGGGCGCGTTTTCCGGTGAGATCGCTCATGGCGGTTCCTTTCCGTATTGACCGACGCAAAGTAGCGCCGCCTTGCCACGCCCGGTCAAGGGGATTTATATATCGATCGACACAGAAATAGACGGAGGCTTCGGACAGACATGGCGGAACGCGGCCGACCGCGCGGCTTCGATCGCGACCTGGCCCTGGCCAAGGCCATGGAAGTGTTCTGGGCCCGGGGCTACGAGGGTGCGTCGATGGCCGACCTGACCGCGGCCATGGGCATCGGTTCGCCCAGCCTCTACGCCGCCTTTGGCTGCAAGGAGGCGCTGTTCCGCGAGGCGCTGCGGCTCTACGCGGCGACCGAAAGCGAAGGGATCTGGGGCGGCGTCGAGACCGCGCCGACCGCGCAGGCGGGGTTCGAGAGCTTCCTGTACGCCACCGCCCGGGTGTTCACCCGCCCCGGCAAGCCGACGGGCTGCCTGGTGGTGCTGTCGGCCCTGAACGCCAGCGAACTGAACCAGACCGTCCGCGAGGAACTGGTCCAGGGTCGCGCATCGATGGTGGATCAGCTGGAGGCGCGCCTGCAACGCGGCCAGCGGGACGGCGACGTGCCGACCGGCGCCGACACCCGCGCGATCGCCGCCTATTTCGCCACCGTCCAGCAGGGCATGTCGATCCAGGCCCGCGATGGCGCGACCCGGGCGACGCTGGAAGCGATCGCCCGGGTCGCGCTGTCGGGTTGGGACAGCCTGGTCGGTTAGGGTCCGTACTTGGCGCCCTAAATTCCAAGGTGAACCGAGAACTTCCCCGCGGTTGTCATCCCGGAAGCGCGTAGCGCTATCCGGGACCCAGGGGCCGGCGCATTGCGGTTGCCCTGGGTCCCGGCCCTTCGCTTCGCTGCGGCCGGGATGACAACGAGAGGATGGATTCCAACTGAGTCTGGGTATTAGGCCGCCAGCTTCAGGATATCCGCCTCGGCGCCTTCGACCGACCTGGCGCGCTGCTCGTCGCCCATCGCCACGCCCTCGGCGCGGATGAAGCGGACGTCGGTGATCCCGAAGAAGTTGAAGACGCCGCGCAGATAGGTCTCCTGGTGGTCGAAGGCCGCCATCGGCGTGCCTTCGGCATAAACCCCGCCGCGCGACGAGGCGACGATCACCGTCTTGCCGCCGGCCAGGCCTTCGACGCCGTTCGCGCCGTAGCGGAAGGTGCGGCCGGCGATGGCCAGGCGGTCGATCCAGGCCTTGAGCTGGGTGGGGATCGAGAAGTTGTACATCGGCGCCCCGACCACCACGATGTCGGCGGCCAGGAAGGCTTCGAGCACGGCCACGCCGTCGGCGAAGTCGGCGGCGAGCGCGGCGTCCTCGGGCACGGCGCCCTGGCCGGCAGCCAGGTGGGCGCCCGACAGGTGGCCGACCGGCTGGGCGGCCAGGTCGCGGTAGCTGACCTGCAGGCCCGGATGCTGGGCCCGCTGGGCGGCGACGATGGCCGACGACAGGGTGCGGCTGACCGAGCCGGCGCCCAGGATGCTGGAATCGATGTGCAGAAGTTTCATGGCCCTAGAGGCTCCGTCACCGCGTTCTCTCGCGGCGACAGAACAATTAGAACTACGCGATCCAGTGAAATAGCCTATATATTTCGATCGAACCTATCGTCAGGATAGATAGATGATCGACGGCGTCTCCCTCGACCAGCTGCGCACCTTCCTGGCCGCCGCCGACGAAGGCAGCTTCTCGGCGGCGGGGC
>NZ_AKKF01000162.1 GCF_000281955.1 Caulobacter sp. AP07
CGCGTGAGGCGGCGAAGCCGTGTCGTGAGGAAAGGCGCCTCAGTGCGAAATCGTGATGCTCACATGAGGCAGCGTCGCCAGCCAGGTCGCGCTCCAGGCCCAGACCTGGTCCACCAGCCCGTGCGGGTCGAGCACGCCGCGCAGGGCGGCGATCATGCCGCCCCAGACCACGGCGTTCAGCAGCACCATCGCGAAGACGGCCCAGTGCAGGCGGCTGACCAAGGCGCGGGCGCGCTTGTCGGCGGGCGTGATGCGGGCTTCGAACGGGCGAGCGGCGAGGGTGGTGGTCATGATCGGTCTCCGGGAGCCGGCCTCGTCGCGGCGAACCGCGCGCGGGGAATCAGCTGTCGCAATAGGCTTCCCACGCCGCGCGTTCTGGCTGACTGTGACAGGACGCCCCTGCGACAGCAGGTCCCTGGGGCGCCGCTTGTCTCGCCCACGCCGATCTGGAGCCGCATGACCGACGCCATCGTCCTGGAACAGGTCCGCAAGGCCTATGACGGCCAGGCGGTCCTCCAGCCGACCAGCCTGTCGATTCCCAAGGCCCAGTTCGTGGCCCTGGTCGGCGGCTCGGGAGCCGGCAAGACCACCCTGCTCAAGACCCTCAACGGCCTGGTCACGCCCACCGGCGGCCAGGTGCGGATCGACGGCGCGCCGACCGCCGACCTGGACGGCCCGACCCTGCGCCGCCGCATCGGCTATGTGTTCCAGGAGATCGGCCTGTTTCCGCACCTGACGGTGGGCGAGAACATCGGCGTGGTTCCGACCCTGCTGGGCTGGGCCGCCGGCGAGATCACGGCGCGCACCGCCGAGCTGCTCGACCTGGTGGCGCTGCCCCGCGACCTGGCCACGCGACGGCCGGCCAACCTGTCCGGCGGCCAGCGCCAGCGGGTGGGCGTGGCCCGGGCCCTGGCGGCGCGACCTTCGATCCTGCTGATGGACGAGCCGTTCGGGGCGCTGGATTCGGTGACCCGCGTCGCCCTGGCCGACGACGTGCGCCGCCTGCACGACCAGCTGTCCCTGACCACGGTGATGGTCACCCACGACATCGCCGAGGCCGTGCTGCTGGCCGACCGCATCGTGGTGATGGCCGCGGGCGAGGTGATCGCCGACGACACGCCGCGCGCCCTGCTGGCCGGCCATCCCGATCCGGCGGTCGAGGCCCTGATGCAGGCCCCACGTCGCCAGGCCGCCCGCATGCGGGAGGTCGCCGGTGAATAGCGGCCTGCTGTCCCTGCTATCCGAGCGCCTGGCCTGGCATGTGGCGCTGTCGGCGGCGGCCCTGGCGCTGGGTCTGCTGATCGCCCTGCCGCTGGGCGTGCTGGCCGCCCGCAGCCCGCGCCTGCGCTGGCCGGCCCTGGCCCTGGCCGGGTTGGTGCAGACCATCCCCAGCCTGGCCTTGCTGGCCCTGTTCTATCCGCTGCTGCTGCTGCTCTCGAACCTGGCCAAGGCCGCGTTCGGCCATGGCTTCTCGGCCCTGGGCTTCCTGCCGTCGCTGCTGGCCCTGACGCTCTATTCGATGCTGCCGATCCTGCGCAACACCGTGGCCGGCCTGACCGGCGTCGAGCCGGCGGTGGTCGAGGCGGCGCGCGGCGTCGGCATGACCGATCGCCAGCGGCTGTGGCGGGTCGAACTGCCCCTGGCCCTGCCGGTGATCATGGCCGGGGTGCGCACGGCGGCGGTGTGGACCATCGGCGCGGCCACGCTCTCCACGCCCGTCGGCCAGACCTCGCTGGGCGACTACATCTTCTCCGGCCTGCAGACCGAGAACTGGGCGATGGTGCTGACCGGCTGCGTCGCCTCAGCGGCCCTGGCCCTGGTGGTCGACCAGCTGCTGGGCTTGGTCGAGCGCGGGGCCGAGCGGCGCGACCGGCGGGTCTGGGGCGCGGGCCTGGCGGGTCTCGCCATCGGCCTGGCGATCGCCGTCGCGCCGTTGGCGGGAAGCCTGGCGCCGCGTCCGTCGTCTTACGTGATCGGGGCCAAGAACTTTTCCGAGCAGTACATCCTGGCCGAACTGATGGCCGACCGGCTGGAAGGGCAGGGGGCGCGGGTGACCCGCAAGATCAACCTCGGCTCGGCCGTCGCCTATCGCGCCCTGGCCGCCGGCGAGATCGACGCCTATGTCGACTATTCCGGCACCCTGTGGGCCAACGTCCTGGGGCGGAGCGACAATCCCGGCCGGACGGCGGTGCTGGACGGGCTGCGGACCGAGCTGAAGCGCCGCGACGGCGTCGTGCTGCTGGCCCCGTTGGGCTTCGAGAACGCCTACGCCCTGGCCATGCGCCGCGACCGCGCCCAGGCCCTGGGGATCACCACCCTGGCCGACCTGGCCGCCAAGGCCCCGGACCTGACCATGGGCGGCGACCTGGAGTTCTTCTCGCGTCCCGAATGGACCAGCGTCGAGCGCACGTACGGCCTGCGCTTCAAGGCCCGGCGCCAGTTCCAGCCGACCTTCATGTACCGCGCCCTCGGCTCGGGCGAGGCCGACGTGATCTCGGCCTTCTCCAGCGACGGCCGCATCGCCGCCGACGGCCTGGTGGTGCTGGGCGACCCGAAGGGCGCGCTGCCGCCCTATGACGCCGTGCTGCTGATCGCCCCGGGCCGGGCCGAGGACGCGCGGCTGCGCAAGGCGCTGGCGGGGCTGGATGGGGCGATCACGGTGGAGGCGATGCGGGCGGCGAACTTCTCGGTCGATCGCGACGACGGGAAAGTCTCGCCGGCGCAGGCGGCCAAGGCGCTGGCGGCGGGGTTGAAGCGATGACGCTTGCCTGGCCGTTGTGCGAGGGTTTCAGCCGTTCAAGCCGAGGTTCCGCGGCGGGTGTCGACGGCGATCCAATTCACTTCCCAGGTGATCCCGCCGTCATCGGAAAACGCTTGCTCAAAGCGAGCGGAGTTGGCGGTCACGTCAGAGATAATGAAGCGCACCAGGATGGCCCGGGCGCCCAGCGTGTCCTGCCCGTAGAATACGCCGCGACCGTCCCTGAACTTGCCATACACCGGCCGGGTCAGCACCCCGCCGCCGGCGAAGTTGAGGCTCCACTGCCGGGCGTCCGGATCGTACAGGCGCAAGGACAAGCCCTCGATCCGTCCGGCCGGTCCTTCGACCTTCAGTTCGACCAGATTGGCGCTGCCGTCCAGTACAGGGCGCACGACAGTCACGCCCTCGTACTTGACCCAGGTGCTGGAACCACTCAGAGGGCGCTGGAGACGAGACAGGCGTGTCGTCCATTCACCGATCTCCCAGTCAAAATCCCGCTGACCATCCCGACTCTCAGCGACGATGGCGGGGGACTGCTGCGCAGCGGCGGCCAGTGGCGGACCGCCGAGCAAAAGCGTCACCGCCGCGATGGCTGTCCTCAAACCGTGGATCATGCCGCCCTCCAAACGTCTCCGCTATGAACAGCAATAGAGCGCATGTGGGCGGCGGAGTCTCGACACGGGCGCCAGGACTGTTTTCCACCCATGGTCGGCGTTGTCGGCTTCCGCCTTCCGCCCTAGTCCATCTCGTCCAGCGGCACCGGGATGGTCAGGCCGCGCTTGACCACGCCCAGGGCGACATTGGTGGTGAACTTGCGGACGTTGGGGTTCTCCACCGCCAGGCGGGCCATCAGGGCGTCGTAGGTCTCGGTGTCGGGCGCGGTGACCACCAGGATGAAGTCGGCCTCGCCGGTGACGTAGAAGGCCTGCTGCACATGCTCCTGGGCCGCCAGCCAGGTTCGCAGCTGGGCCAGCAGTTCGGGGCGGTCGCGCTCGACCTCCAGTGAGACGATGAAGAAGGTCGGCCGACCCACCTTGCGCGGCTCGAGGATGGCGGTGTGGCGGACGATGACCCCGGCGTCCTTCAGCTTGCGCAGCCGGCGCTGCACGGCCGACGGGGACAGGGCGACCTGCTGGGCCAGCTGTTCGGAAGTCTGCCCCGCGTCGTCCTGGACGAGGTTGAGGAGCTGGCGGTCGAAACGATCAAGCTTCATGCCGTGACGCTAGCATTCCGGATGCCGCGCCAGAACGCGGAATTTCCGCGTTCCATGCCCGTTCTTCGCGGCCAGCAGACGCGCCGGCGCGGCTAAACCTCACGGCGTCGCTGAGGCGTTCTCCGTTGAAAGGTCTAGGTCCCTTGCTTGATCATCTGGAAATCCGCACCCGTCGTCTGGCCGATTGCGTCGGCTTCTACCGGCAGGTCCTGGAGCCGGCCGGCTACAGCCTGCTGGTCGATGGACCGAAGAAGGGCTTCGGCTCCGGAGGCCGGCTCGACTTCTGGATCGTCGAGGGCGATCCCTCGGTCGACGTCCACTACGCCTTCGTGACCGACGACCGGGCCGCGGTCGATCGGGCCTACGCCATGGCCGGCGGCCACGGCGGCGTGCAGGAGCGGGCGCCCGCCGTCCTGCCGCACATCCATCCCTACTACTACGCCGGTTTCGCCCACGACCCCGACGGCCGGCTGGTGGAGTTCGTCAGCCACACGGAGGCCTGAGCGCCATCAGGACATCCGGCCGGAAACATCGGCGTTCGGCCAATTCCGACTTGCGACGGTTTTGTGACAATGCATGGTGCGCGCCATGTCTAGCTTCACCAAAGCCGTCGCCGGCCCGGCCCTGACCGCCGCCCTGTTCGCCCTCGCCGGTCCCGCCCAAGCCGCGACCATCGCCAAGCCCGAGCCCAAGCTGGTGGTCGTCATCTCGATCGACCAGTTCAGCGCCAGCCTGTTCGAACAGTACCGGGGCGGCTTCAAGGGCGGGCTGGGGCGAATGGCGCGTGAAGGCGTGGTCTATCCCAGCGGCTACCAGTCGCACGGCATGACCGAGACCTGCCCGGGCCACTCCACCCTGCTGACCGGCAAGTATCCCAACAAGACCGGCATCGTCGCCAACGACTTCTACGACCTGGCCACCGGCCAGAAGACCTATTGCCTGGACGACCCGTCGGTGACCCTGGCCCACGACCCCGCCGCCAAGGGGGTGAGCCCCAAGCGGCTGGAGGCCCAGACCTATGGCGACTGGCTGAAGGCCGCCTCGCCGAAGAGCAAGGTCTACGCGGTGTCGGGCAAGGATCGCGGGGCGATCGCCATGGCCGGCCATCACGGCGACGGCGTGTTCTGGCTGCAGCAGGGCTTTGGCTTCACCACCTGGGTCGAGCCGGGGCAGGACGCCAAGGCGCGGCTGGCGCCGGTGGCGGCGCTGAACCTCAGGCTGGCGGCGGACCTCAAGAAAGCGCCGACCGCCTGGACCTACGCCGACAAGGCCTGCGCGGCCAAGGAGGCCGACTATGTCACCGGCGACCGCCAGTGGCGCGCGGCCCTGCCGCTACCCAAGGCGACCGACGCGGCCGGCGCGGCCCGAAACCTGGCGACCAGCCCCTATACCGACCGGGTGACCCTGGAGGCCGCCCAGGCCCTGCGCGAGGAATTCCATCTGGGCGACGGCGACGCGGTCGACATGCTGACCGTCAGCCTGTCGGGCACCGACTTCGTCGGCCACCGGTTCGGCACGCGCGGGCCGGAGATGTGCGACCAACTGGGCCAGCTCGACGCCCGACTGGGCGACTTTTTCGACGGCCTGTCCAAGGTGAAGGGTCAGGTGCTGGTGGTGCTGGCCGCCGACCATGGCGGCTCGGACTTCCCCGAGCGGTTGCGCGAACAGGGCTACGACGCCGGCCGGGTGTCGCCGATCGCCTGGCTGAAGGACCTCAACGCCGCCGTCCGCGCGCAACTGGGGCTGGGCCACGATCCCCTGGTCCAGGCGGGCGGCATCGAGTCGCTCTATGTGGTCGGTTCGGACGGCAAGGCGCCGTCGGCAGTCGATCACGCGCGGATCACCGCCGCGGCGCTGGCGATCCTGGCCAAGCGGCCGGAGGTGTTCGAGGCCTATGACGCGGGCGCCCTGGCCACCGCCGCGCCGCCGCCCAAGGGTACGCCGCCGGACGAGATCAGCGTCGCCGAACGCATGCGTCGCAGCGCCTATCCCGGCCGGATCGGCGACATCCTGGTGGCCTTCCAGCCCTACCTGACCCCGGCCTCGGCCGGCGCCAGCTATGTGGCCAGCCACGGCAGCCCGTGGAACTACGACCGGCGGGTGCCGATCGTGTTCTGGTGGAAGGGCGCGGGGGCGCGTGAGCGGGTGCTGCCGATCGAGACCGTGGACATCGCCCCGACGATCGCCGCGGTGACGGGCGTGGCCGTGCCGGCGGATGTCGATGGGCGGTGTCTGCCGCTGGGGCCTGGGCCTGGGTGTTAGGAACGAGAAACCCTCTCCCAGGGGGAGAGGGTCTCCAGATTAAGCCGCCACCTTCTTCCGCCAGGTGATCGTCTCGTTGCGCACCAGCGGCCGCGCCCAGAACCCGATGCTCATCAGGAAGCCCAGCGTCACGAACACCGCCAGCATCGCCGCCCGCAGGCCGATGTGTTCGCCCAGCGCCCCGACGATCAGCGGCACGACGGCTCCGCCCAGGATGCCCGAGCACAGGATGCCCGACAGCGCCCCGTGGTTCTTCGGCACGGAGTTGAGCGCCAGCGAGAAGACGATCGAGAACATCGCCGACAGGAAGAAGCCGCAGGTCGGGAAGGCGATCAGCGACACCTGACGGTCGCCGAACAGCGCCGCGCCGACGCAGACCATGGCCAGGGCGCAGATCGCCACCAGCACCGCCTTGGCGTCGAACAGCTTCAGCGCCCCCAGGCCGACCAGGCAGCCCACCGACATCAGGCCCCAGAAATTACCGACGCTGTGGGCGCCCTCGGCGGTCGGCGAAACGCCGTGATAGGTCGCCAGGAACTGGCTCATCCAGTTGGCCAGGCTCTGTTCGGTGCCGACATAGGCGGCGATCCCCAGGAAGAACAGGATCACGTGCGGGGTCTTGAGCAGGGTGACGTAGGCGTCGAAGGCCCCGGCCTTCTCCTCGTCCTTCAGCTCGATCGCCGGGATTTTCATGCAAAGGGTGACCAGGATCACCGCGCCGAAGATCACCGCGAACAGCCAGTAGAGCGCGATCCACTGGGGCTGGGCGGCGAAGGGCAGGGCGGCCAGCAGGTCCCTGGCGCCCCGGCCGGTCATCAGGCCGGCGAACACCAGCGGGCTGACGAACGAGGCCAGGCCGAACACCAGCTGGCCCATCACCGAATAGAAGGCGAAATGCTGCTCGCCGCCGGCCACCCGCATCAGCGGATTGATCACCACCTGCAGCATGGCCATGCCCAGGCCGATCACGAACAGCGCCCCCACCGCCACGCCGTAGGTCGGGAAGCGCGAGAAGGCCAGGGCTCCGGCCAGGTTCAGCAGGAAGGCGGCCAGCAGCACGGGCTTGGGCCCGAAGGTCTCGATCATCATTCCGGCCGGGATCGACACCACGCCATAGGCCAGGAAGAACGAGAACGGCAGGAAGCCGGCCAGGGTCAGGCTGAGGCGGAAGTCGGAGATGATCAGCGGCATCAACGGGCCGATGATGTTGGTCACGAAGGAGATCACGAACCAGACGACCAGAATGTAGCCGACCACCAGAGCCCGGTTTTTCATCGTCGTTTCCCCCGTCCTTTTTCTTCTAGTTCTAGTTCTAGTTCTAGTTCCGCCCGGCGTGGGCTGGAGCGACCAGGTCGGCCAGTTGTCCCGGCGCGATGGCGCGGCGCGGGAAGTGGTTGATGATCGCCGAGGCGGCACGGCAGCCGCCGGCCAGGGCGTCCTGGATCCCCAGCCCCGAAAGGCGCGCCGCCAGGTAGCCGGCGTTGAACGAATCGCCGGCCCCGATGGTGTCGAACACCTCGACCTGGGGCGCGGCGGCGGCGAACCGCGCGCCGCCGTAGTGGGCTACGGCCCCCTTGGCTCCGGTCTTGGCGACCAGCACGGCTTCGGGCCGCAGCAGCGGGGTCAGGCGGCGCAGGGCGGTGTCCAGGTCGTCGGCCTCGGCCAGGCCGGTGACCTCGATCTCGTTGAGCAGGATGTGATCGCAGCGGCTGAGCCAGCCCAGCGTCGCGGCGCGGATCGCCGGGGTCCAGCCCTCGGGCGGCCAGCCGGTGTCGATGGCGATCTGGTAGCCCAGATCGGCCAGGTCGCCGATCACCTGGCCATAGGCCTCGCGCATCTTCGGCAGCAGGAAGGCGCCGGTCAGCAGGGCGATGGAGCCGGGAGCCGGAGCCGCGCCCACCAGGGGGCGGATCTGCGCCCAGCTCTGCTCTTCCAGATGGCCCTTGGTGGTGAAGAAGGTCCGCTCGCCGCAGGTGTGGATGACGCCGGTCGACACGGTGGTCGCCGCCTGGGCCACGCCCAGCTGGGCGTCGACGCCGGAGAACTCGCCCGCCAGCCAGCCGCCGAAGGTGTCGGCGCCGACCTGCGACAGCAGGCGGCACGGCGCGCCCAGGTGGCGCATGGCCAGGGCGGTGTTGCCGCCCGAGCCGCCGGCCCGCAGTTCGCTGCGCCGCATGATCGTCTCGGTGCCGATGGCCGGCCAGCCGTCGACGGGGCCCAGCACCAGGTCGACGGCGACGTCGCCGATGATCGCCAGGCTGGGCGGGGCGGTGTTTTGGTGATCCATCGGAGGTTTGCTCATTCGTCCCATGCCCGGGAACGGGTCGGCGCCTGCCGATCCGCCTTGGATCGCCGCGCCACGTCTCCGCCCCAGATCGTATGCCCGGGCCCGCTTCGTGTCGGCGGACCCCATGTTCGACGGCAAGGATGCGAGGGCGTCCGGCGCGTGTCAATTAATAAAACCAATGGATGGAAGAAATTGGCCGAGAGGGCGCGGCCCTTGTGGACACGCCATCCGAGTGGCAGGAGTCGCCTCCGAAATCTGGAGTTTGAAAGCCCGCATGGCCACCCGCGGCGCCACCCAGCAGTCCAGCGCGCCCTACAACCGGCGCATCGTGCTGGACGTCATCCGCCGTCGTGGCGAGGTCTCGCGCAAGGAGATCATCGACCTGGTGGCGCTCAGCCCCCAGACGGTGGCCAACATCACCCAGGACCTGGAGGAGATCGGCCTGGTCGTCTCCAAGCGACTGAAGGGCGAGAAGGCCCGCGGCCAGCCGCCCATGGCCTTCACCCTGGACCCGCGCGGCGGCGATTCGATCGGCGTCAGCCTGGAGCCGCGCCGGGCCTCGGCGGCCCTGGTCAACCTGGTCGGCGAGGTGCTGCACCGCCGCGAGGTCGAGATCGACGCCCGCGACCAGGCGGCCACCCTGGCGACCATGGTCCAGCTGGTGCGCGAACTGCAGGCCTGCTCGGCCGACGCCAAGCGCATCTGGGGCGTGGGCGTGGCCCTGCCGGGGCCGTTCGACGTGCCCGGCCTCAGCTTCACCGGGCCCACCGCCTTCGAGGGTTGGACCGACCTGTCGATCCTGGAGGACCTGCAAAAGGCCACCGGCCTGCACGTGTTCTACAACATCGACAGCGCCGCCGGGGCGCTGGGCGAGTCGCTGTTCGGCGTGGCGCAAGGCCTGACGGGCTTCTTCTACCTGCATTTCGGCGTCGGCCTGGGCGGGGCGCTGGTCGTCGACAAGGCCGCCTACAAGGGCGCCAACGGCAACGCCACCGAGATCGGCCACATCCCGATCGTGCCGCACGGCAAGGCCTGCTACTGCGGCAACCACGGCTGCCTGGAGCGCTACGTCTCGCTGCACTCGCTGTCGGAATCCGTCAGCGGCGACCCCGACGTCGAGCTGACCGCCGGCCAGATCCTCGCCCTGCTGGACGCCGAGGACGAGCGGCTGATGGACTGGTGCCGGCAGGCCGCCGGCCACCTGCGCAACGCCATCTGCATCATCGAGAACATGCTCGACCCCTCGACCATCGTCATCGGCGGTTCGGCTCCGCGGGCCCTGGTCGAAAGGCTGGTGGCCCTGGCCATGCCGCTGCGCCATTCGGTGCGCGGCGGGGCGGGGGACGGGGGCGCGCGCATCACCCTGTCCGAGCGTCAGGAGGACAGCTCGATCCTTGGGGCGGCGGTGCTGCCGATCCACGAGATGCTGTCGCCCAGCTTCGATGTGCTGCTGCAGGAGCGCCAGGGCCGGCTGGAGGTCGAGACCTTCCTGGGCGGCCGCCCGAGTGGTCGCGCTAACACCCTCTGATCGCGTTTTATCCTCGGGCGCCGCCGTCTCGATCAGCACGTTACATTAAAAACATCCAATAGAAGTATATATTGACACCCCCCAAATCCGGCGCCTATCGTCCCAGTGTCGAAGGGCGGCGCACGGCGTCGATCCCGGACGAAAGATTGGCTGCGAGCGCTTGAAGGGTGAGCCGGACGGAAGATCCGTCGAGGTTCAAGCGCTTGTAAAAACAAGAAGAAGGGGGAATTTCGTGACTCAAGTCGCACGTCGTCGCCACATCGGTCGACGCACCGCTTTGCTGATGGGCTCGGCCCTGGCCGCCACGGCCCTGCCGGCCGTCGCCATGGCCCAACAGGTCGCCGCCGCCGCCTCCGAGGTCGGGGTGCTGGAAGAGCTGGTGGTCACCGCTTCGAAGCGTGAAACCAAGCTGATGCAGACGCCGCTGGCGATCTCGGCCTTCACCCAGGACAGCCTGGACCGCCAGGGGATCAAATCGGCCCGCGACCTGTCGGCCACCATGCCCAACGTGCAGCTGAGCACCGGCCAGGACAGCGGCACGGCCGCCACCATCCGCGGCGTCACCTCGACCGACTTCACCGAAGTGGGCGAGGGCGCGGTCGCCATCCACCAGGACGGCTTCTACTCCCCCCGCTCGCAGGGCGCCCTGGCGCTGATGTTCGACGTCGAGCGCGTCGAGGTGCTGCGCGGGCCGCAGGGCACGCTGTTCGGCATGAACTCGCCGGCCGGCGCGATCAACATCATCCCCGCCAAGCCGGCGTTCGGCGACTTCTTCGGCAAGGTCGAGGGCGAGCTTGGCAACTACAACGCCAAGCAGCTGCGCGGCAGCGTCAACTGGGGGATCAGCGACAAGTTCGCCGTGCGCGCGGCCTTCATGGTCGAGAAGCACGACGGCTACATCACCCAGGTGCAGGACTTCACCGACCTGGAGGAGCCGGCCTACGGCATCCACAAGGACGGGATCCCGGACGTCGACCAGCGCCGCAACCACCTGGTCAAGCCCAAGGACTACTACAACAACGCCGACCAGTGGGCCGTGCGCCTGATCAGCCGCTGGCGGCCGATCGAGAAGCTGGAGCTGACCGGCACGGTCTCACGGTTCTCGGACCAGGGCGCGGGCGACATCGACTATGTCGACTGCCAGCAGGCGGCTGGCACCCCGGCGGCCTGCGACCATCCGCTGCGCTACGCCAAGATCAACGTGCCCGGCAAGCGGGACATGACGGTCGACGACTATCAGCTGAAGGTCGGCTACGAGCTGACCGACAAGGCGATGCTGGAGTACCGCGCCGCCTACCAGGACCAGAGGCGCGACCAGATCGCCGACATCGACGGCGGCGCTCATCCGCCCTCGGCCTGGGCCTCGATCGGCGATCCCTCGCTGCACTCGCCCGAAGCCGTGCTGACCGGCTATTACCCGATCTGGGACGAGAGCTGGGCCACCAAGGGCAGCAAGTATCGCACCACCACCCACGAGGTGCAGCTGAAGTCGACCGGTTCTTCCAAGTTCCAGTACGTCCTCGGGGCTTACTACCTCAAGGAAAACAAGAAGATCCGGTACGACATCGAGACGCTGGCCAACAAGAGCTGGTCGGACCAGGCCACGGCGTCGTCGTACGATCCGGCGCTGGGCTTTCAGCCGGACGGCCTGCCCGACACCTGGGTGTTCGACCAGAACAAGCGCACCACCGAGTCCAAGGCCCTGTTCGGCCAGTTCGACTATCGCGTGCTCGAAAAGCTGAACCTGACGGCCGGCTATCGCTACAGCTGGGACAGGAAGACCGACCAGGGCGGGATGACCTACGCCTTCTGGGAGGGCTCCAGCGCCTGGTACAACGGTCACCACACGCCCGACAGCATCCGCGGCCATCAGGCGCCGGACCTGAACTTCGACATGGGCGGCGACGCGCCCCTGGGCACGGTCATGCCGGGCGGCGAGCCCAACAACGTGGCCATGAAATGGAAGCAAGGCACCTATCGCCTGGGCGCCCAGTACTATCCCGACGACAACACCATGTGGTTCGCCTCGGTCGCCACCGGCTACAAGATGGGCGGCATGTATGAGATGTTCGACTTCTGCAACAACGGTTGCATGAACCTTCTCACCTATGATCCCGAGACGGTGAAGACCTACGAGCTGGGCTACAAGGCCACCCTGCTGGAAGGCCGCGCCCGCCTGTCGATCACCGGCTTCTACAGCGACTACACCGACATGCAGAACACCGGCGAGAAGGTGGTCGGCGTCGACACCAACCCGATCAGCCCCCACTTCGGCGACCCGGTGCTGGCCTGGACCACCGACAACCTCAACAGCGCCCGGATCCAGGGTCTGGAGGTCGAGTTCGACATCATCCCCTGGGCCAACGGCCGCCTGTCGGGCTACGGCGCCTGGCTGGACACCAAGATCAAGAACGGCGGAACCTTCTCCGACGGCTTCGCCTGCGCCGAGCGCGAGATCCTGGGCGTGGCCCACTGCGGCGCGCCTGGCCAAGACACCATCGTCGGCAACCAGCTGCCCTTCGCCCCGAAGTACTCGATGTCGGTGACCTATGAGCACACCATCGGCCTGAAGAACGGCTACGACTTGCTGCCCTATGTCCAGGTCCACTGGCAGGACCGCATGTGGATGGACGTCCAGAACCTGGACCTGAAGCACTTCGACAACTCGCAGCACGCCTTCGCCAAGATCAACGCCAGCCTGAAGATCAAGGCCCCCGAGGACCGGTACTATGTCGAGCTGTTCGGCGAGAACCTGACCAACAAGGACACCAAGAACTACGGCGGCTTCAATCGCGGCGCGATCCGCGGCTCCTACGACCCGCCGCGCACCTGGGGGGTGCGCCTGGGCTACACCTTCTGACGTTCCTCCCTTAATCGTCAGAACCGGGAGGACGGCGTTCTTGTGGGCCGTCCTCCCACCTTTTCCAGAACCTGCCGGAGCCACCGACGAAAGGGCCCGACGTGAGGAAACGACAGACGCGGACCTGGCTGGGCGCGGGCGCGGCCTTGGCGATGCTGCTGGGCGCGGGCGGGGCCTTGGCCCAGCCGACCCAGGCGCAACTCGACCGGTTCGCCGCGACCCTGAAGGTCGGCTACACGGTGCTCGACAACCGGCCCGCCGCCACGGCCTGCGCGCCCGCCCCATCCTGCATGCTGGCCGAGCTGACCCTGTCGGCGCCCGAGGCCCCGGCGGCCGGCTGGTCGCTGTATTTCAGCAGCGTCGACAAGATCCAGAACGCCGGCGGCGATCTCTTCGCGCTCACCCACATCAACGGCGACCTCTATCGCCTGACGCCGACGGCGGCCTTCGCCGGCTTCGCGCCGGGCCAGCCGATCCGCATCGCCCTGCGCCTCGACGGCCATCAGCTGTCCGAGCTCTATCCGATGCCCAACCACTATGTGGCGGCCGACGGCCTGGCCGCGCGGACCATCGCCAGCACCCGGCCGGTGATCGACCCGGAGACGGGCCTGGAGAGCCTGGCCTTCGTCGCGGCGTTCACCGACGAGGCCCGCCTGGCCGGTGGTTCGGCGGCCGACGCGACGGTGTGGGCCACCGCCCCGCGCCTCTACCAGGTCAACGCCGCCACCGGAGCAAGCGTGCAGCCGATCCCGCGCGGCGCGATCCTGCCGACTCCACTGGACGCCAGGCTCGATCCGAACGGCGCGAGCCTGGACCTGTCGCGCGGCGTGGCCGTGTCGCTGGCGGGCGCGAAACGCGCGGAGCTCGCGGCCGCCCTGTCGCGCCTGGCCAAGGTCGGGGTAGGTCAGGCCAAGGGCGGCGCGCCGCTGAAGATCACGGTCGCGGCGGCCGAGGCGCTGTCGCCCGGCGCCTACCGCCTGACGACCACGGTCCAGGCGATCCAGGTCACGGCGTCCGACGCCGAGGGCGCGGCCAACGGCCTGGCCTCGCTGACCGCCCTGGTCGACGCCCGCCGCTCGGTTCCGGTGCTGACCATCGACGACGCCCCGCGCTTCGCCTTCCGGGGCCTGCATATCGACGTGGCCCGCAACTTCCATTCCAAGGCCGAGGTCCTGGCCATCCTCGACCAGATGGCGGCCTACAAGCTCAACCGCCTGCACCTGCACCTGGCCGACGACGAAGGCTGGCGGGTCGAGATCATGGGGTTGCCGGAGCTGACGCAGGTCGGCTCGCGCCGCTGCCACGACCTGGCCGAGCGCACCTGCCTGATCCCGCAACTGGGCTCGGGTCCCGATCCGAGCACGCCGGTCAACGGCTTCTATTCGCGGGCCGACTACATCGAGATCGTCCGGGCGGCCCAGGCCCGCCACATCCAGGTGATCCCGTCCTTCGACATGCCGGGCCATTCGCGGGCGGCGATCAAGGCGATGGAGGCTCGCGCCGCCCGTCTGCGCGCCGCCGGCCGCCCGGAGGCCGAGGCCGGCCGCTACCTGCTCAGCGAGGCGGCCAACAAAAGCGTCTACAGCAGCATCCAGCACTACAGCGACAACACCATCAATGTCTGCCTCGACAGCAGCTACGCCTTCCTCGGCAAGGTGGTGGACGAGATGGCCCGGCTGCACGCCGCCGCCGGCCAGCCCCTGACCCGCTACCATATCGGGGCCGACGAGACGCCCGGCGCCTGGACTGACTCGCCGGCCTGCGCGGCCTACGAGAAGAAGGCCGGCGTCGCGCCGGCCGACCTGGGCGGTCATTTCATCGAGCGGGTCTCGGCCATGCTGGCGGCCAAGGGCGTCGTCCCGGCCGGCTGGAGCGACGGCATGAGCCACGCCAAGGCCGAGCGCATGCCCGGCCAGGTGCACTCCAACAACTGGGGCGCGCTGGGCGGGGAGGGGCCGGCCAGCGCCCATCTCCAGGCCAATCAGGGCTGGGAGGTGGTGATCTCCACCCCCGAGGTCCTGTACTTCGACAGCCCCTACGCCGCCGATCCCAAGGAGCGCGGTTACGACTGGCCCTCGCGCGCCACCGGCACACGCAAGGTCTTCGACTTCATGCCCGAGAACCTGCCGGCCCACGCCGAGCTGTGGACCGACCTGCACGGCAAGGACCAGGCCTCCAAGGACGAGCATCCGCTGAAGCCCGGCGTCCGCTTCGCGGGCCTGCAGGGCCAGCTGTGGAGCGAGACCATCCGCTCCGACGCCCAGGTCGACTACATGCTCTATCCCCGGATGCTGGCCCTGGCCGAGCGCGCCTGGCACGTCGCCGACTGGGAAGAGCCCTACGCGCCCGGCGCCGGCTACAGCCGCGCCACCGGCGCCTTCGACGCGGCGCAGCGCGCCAGGCGCGACGCCGACTGGAACGCCTTCGCCAACCTGCTGGGCGGACGGGAGCTGGCCCGGCTGGACGCGGCGGGCGTCGCCTATCGCGTGCCGAGCGTCGGGGCGGTGGTCGAGGGCGGCAAGCTGCGCGCCAACGTCGAATTTCCGGGCCTGCCGATCGAGTACCGCGTCGAGGGCGGCGCCTGGCGGCTCTACGTCCCGGACGCGCCCGTCTCGGGCCGGGTGGAGGTGCGGGCCCGCACCGCCGACGGCAAGCGGGCCGGCCGAAGCCTCGTCGTTCAATAGTCAGTCATTCTGGTTTGGGGGAAGCGTGATGCTCGCCAAGAAGAAACGGTTCGCGGCCTTGACGGTCGCCTTGATGGCGGGCTCGGCCCTGGCCGGCGGCGCCTGGGGCGCCGATCTCAAGGTTCACCTCAACCAGGTCGCCCTGGAGCGCGACGGACCCAAGGTCGCGGTGGTCGAATACTCAGGTCCGGCCTCGCCCGGCGGCTTCACCGTGCTCAAGGACGGCGCGCCCGGCCTGACCGGCGCCCTGACGCCGCTGCCGGCTTTCGGCGAGTGGGGCGCGGGCAAGCAATATTACCAGGCCGATTTCTCTGGCCTGGAGACCGACGGGACCTATCAGCTGAAGGTCGCCATCGGCGGCGACACGGCGACCTCGGCCCCAGTCAAGGTGGCCGACGACGCGCTGTTCGCCGCCACCGCCTCGGCCCTGGTCAACTACTTCAAGCTCAGCCGCCACACCAAACCGGCCGACCACAAGATCCGCGTCTATGGCACGGACCGCGTCGTCGACGTCTGGGGCGGCTGGAAGGACGCCGGCGGCGACAACGGCAAATACCTGTCGCACCTGTCCTACGCCAACTTCTTCAATCCCCAGCAGACCTCATTCACCGCCTGGTCGCTGGCCAAGGCCCACGACATGGCGCCCGAGCGGTTCCGCAAGGCCGGGCTGGAACAGCAGCTGATCGAGGAGGCGCTGTGGGGCGCCGACTACCTGCACCGGCTGCTGTCGCCCGAGGGCTACTTCTACATGACCGTCTTCGACCGCTGGGCGACGCCCGGCGCCGAGCGGGTGGTCACCGGCTATGTCGGGGTCGAGGGGGTCTACACCGAGGACTACCAGGCCGCGGCCCGCGAGGGCGGGGCGGTGGCGGTCGCCGCCCTGGCCCGCGCCGCGCGGCTGTCCAAGGCCAGCGGCGTGAACGGCGTGTTCCCGGCCGAACAGTACGAAGCCGACGCCGAACGGGCCTTCGCCCATCTCCAGGCCAACAACCGTCGCTATGTCGATGACGGCCGCGAGAACATCATCGACGACTACGCCCTGCTGCTGGCCGCCACCGAGCTCTTCCGCTCGACCGGCAAGCCGGCCTATCTGGACGCCGCCCGCCGGCGCGCCAAGGCTCTGGAAGGCCGCCTGACCCCCGAGGGTTGGTTCCGCAGCGACGACGGCGACCGGCCGTTCTACCACGGGGCCGACGCCGGCTTCCCGGTGCTGGCCCTGGGTGAGTACCTGGACATCGAGCCCGACGCCGCCCGCGTGGCCGCGGCCAAGGCGGTGATCGCCAGGAGCCTGGCCGCGCAACTGGCCCTCAACGCCAAGGTCGCCAACCCCTACGACTATCCGCGCCAGACCTTCCGGATGTCCAAGGCCGGCAAGCCGGTCGGCGGGCGGCAGGAGGGCTTCTTCATGCCGCACGTCAACGAGACCGGCTACTGGTGGCAGGGCGAGAGCGCGCGGCTGGCCTCGCTGTCCTACGCGGCGGTGGTCGGCGGCCGGGCGACCGATCCGCAAGCCGGCGGGACCTTCGGCGTCGCCCCCGACCTGGCGACCTTCGCCCAGGCCAATATCGACTGGACCCTGGGGCGCAACCCCTACGACCTGAGCCTGCTCTACGGCTTCGGGGCCAGGAACCCGCCGCACGCCGACAGCGCCGGCGACATGGTGGCGGGCGGGATTTCCAACGGGATCACCGGCGCTCCCGACAGCGATTCCGGCCGGGGAATCGCCTTCGCCGCCGGCCCCGACGAGCAGAACTGGCGATGGATCGAGCAGTGGATCCCCCACACCTCGTGGATGCTGCTGGCGGCCACGGCCATGACCCAGCCGGCGGGCGCCGCTCCGGCGAAGTAGGTCGAATCCCGCAGCCGGGATTTTCACCCTCGAAGACATCCGGCCGGTCGTCCCTGGGACGGCCGGCCAAATTTTTGGGACCCACCGGGGAGGGATTGTGGCGTTTCGGCGCCGCCTCGGTGATCAGCATTCTGCCCAAAAATGCGGGCGGGCGCCGTGCAAAGGGGCGCCTGGGGCCCCAATCACCGCCTTGCGATCTCACGGCGATCGAAGCTGTTGCAGAAATTTCAGGGCTGACGAACTGTTCGTATGCGGCTGTCGCCGTGAGTTGCGTCTGTATTCTAGTGTAAAAACAAGAACACGCTTACCGGGAAACGCCATGGAGGAGAGAACAATCGCGCGTTGAAGCGCTACGAGGGGATACTAAATGAATAATCGCTCACGGAATGTTCTGCTTGCAGGGATTTCAACCGTCAGCATCGCTTTGGCGTGCAGCGCGAATGCATTCGCCGCCGATGTTCCCGAACCGACCGAGGCCGCCGAGCTGGAAGCGGTGATCGTCACCGGCACCCGTCAGACCGGCCTGAAGGTCATCGACAGCCCCGCGCCCGTGCAGGTGGTCGATTCCACAACGCTCCAGCGCACCGGCCAGACCGACCTGCGTCTGGGCCTGGCGAATCTGGTGCCGTCGTTCAACGCCCAGGCCTTCGGCGGGGACGCCGCCAACCTGACCCTTTCGGCCCGTCTGCGGGGCCTCAGCCCCAACCACGCCCTGGTGCTGATCAACGGCAAGCGCCGCCACACCACCGGCAACCTCGCGGTCCTGTCGGGGTCCTATCAAGGCGCGGCCGCGGCCGACCTCAACTTCATCCCCATGGCCTCGATCGGTCGGATCGAAGTGCTGACGGACGGCGCCGCGGCCCAGTACGGCACCGACGCCATCGCCGGCGTCATCAACGTCATCCTCAAGAAGGGCGCCTCGGGCGGCACGATCTCGGCCACCGGCGGTGAATATTTCGACGGCGGCGGCAAGACCGCCGGGCTGTCGGTCAATCTCGGCATGGCGCCGACCGAGAACAGCTACCTGAACCTGACGGCCGAGACCAAGTACCACGGCTTCAGCAACCGCGGCCTGCCCGACCAGCGCCTCTACAATCCGGCCAGCCCCAGCTATTCGGCGGCCAACAACGCCGTTGAGAGCAAGATCCCGGGCTACCCGAACCTCAACCTGATTTCGGGCGACGCCGAGTACCGGCTCAGCAACCTGGGCTACAACGCCGCCATCACCCTGCCGGCCGACTTCGAGGTCTATTCGTTCGGCACCTACGGCCACAAGGACGCCTCGGCCTACGAGAACTACCGCCGCTACAACCGCGTCCAGGGCAAGCAGGGCGCGGCCGACCGGCCCTTCCCGCTGGGCTTCAGCCCCCGCGAGCGGATCATCGAGGACGACTACGCCATGACGCTGGGCGTCTCGGGCGCGGTGCTGGGCTGGGACGTCGACCTCAGCGCCACCTACGGCAAGGACTCCATCGAGGTCCGCGTCGAGGACTCGGCCAACGCCAGCCTCTATGCCGACACCTCGACCCTGACGACCAAGGGCTTCACCCCGACCTCGTTCCACGCCGGCAGTTGGCTGACCACCCAGTGGACCAACAACCTCGACCTGCGGAAGGACTTCGAGGTCGGCCTGGCCACCCCGCTGGACGTGGCCTTCGGCTTCGAACAACGGCGTGACACCTACGCGATCGGCCAGGGCGACGCGGCCTCGACCTACAAGGAAGGCTCGCAATCCTATCCGGGCTTCTCCAAGACCGACGCCGGCGGCCACAGCCGCACCAACTGGGCGGCCTATACCGACCTGGCGGTCTCACCGGTCATCGCCTGGAAGATCGACGCCGCGGCGCGCTTCGAGCACTTCAGCGACTTTGGCGACACCACCGTCTTCAAGCTGACCAGCCGCTACGACTTCAACGACATGATCGCCATCCGCGGCACGGCCAGCACCGGCTTCCGCGCCCCGACCCTGGCGGAATCCTACTATTCGGCCACCAACGTCTCGCCGACCTCGGCCTTCGTCCAACTGGCGCCGAACTCAGCCGCCGCCGCCCTTCTGGGCATCGGCAAGCTGAAGCCGGAGAAGTCGCGCAACTACAGCATCGGCGCCGTGCTGCATCCGATTCCGAAGATGACCGCGACGATCGACGCCTACCGCATCGAACTGCGCGACCGGATCTTCGGCTCCAGCTCGGTCTACGGCCTGCGCAACGGGGTGGTGACCTCGCCGCAGGTCACGGCGGCGATCATCGCCAACGGCAACAGCCTGGACCCGACGGTGACCAGCACCGGGATCAACATCTTCTCCAACGGGCTGGACACCCGCACCCAGGGCGTGGACGTCGTGGTCTCGTACCCGACCGACCTGGGCGCCTACGGCCGCATCGACTGGACCCTGAGCGGCAACTACAACACCACCAAGATCACCAAGGTGAAGGCGCCGCCGGCCTCGCTGTCGACGCCCAGCACGCCGTTCCCGAACGGCCAGGTGCTGTTCGCCGGCAACGCCGCCTCGCTGCTCGAAAAAGCCTCGCCCAAGTACAAGGTCGGCCTGAACGCGCTCTATAGCTACGGCCCGCTGACCGTGAACCTGACCGAGACCCTCTACGGCGAATCCTCGTCGCTGTCGGATCCCGGCACCGGTCCGCTGCTCAACACCAAGATCGGCGCGGCGGCGATCACCGATCTGGAGGTCTCCTACAAGCTGCCAGCCGGCGTCACCGCGACGATCGGCGCCAACAATCTGTTCAACGAGTATCCGGACAAGTTCTCGGCCGCGTTCCAGAGCGCCTGCATCGCCTCCGGCGGTGGTTGCGTGGGGCAGTACCCCACCTACTCGCCGTTCGGCATCAACGGCGGCTACTACTACGGCCGGGTGACCGTCGCCTTCTGATCCCTGTCGGAAGGACTTCGCCTGAGAAAGAGCCGGGCCTCGCGCCCGGCTCTTTTTGCGTTTTCGTCAATTTCATTTTCCGCCGCCGGGAACGCACTTTTCCGCCGTAAAATTTCACCTCGCCTGCTCTTCATACAAGCGGCATCATGGGCGCCCATGGGTACGGCATACCGGGCCTTCTCATAAGGCTGGCGAGTTTTTCGCATTGTTCCACCCCTGCCGTGGCCTGACATATCAGCACGCGGACGCTTGGTTCCTGGGCGGATATCGCGGCGGAAAATTCGGGGGTCGTATGAGTGATCAATCGGCGGCGGCGTCGGGTGGCGTACTGACGCGGCGGCGGTTTTTCGAAGGCCTGGCGGCTTTCGGCGGCGTGTCCTTGGCGATGGCGGGCATGGACGCCCTGGGCTTCGGCTTCTCCTCGGCGATGGCCGCGCCCCCCACCCTCGAAGGCGGCGGCAAGGGGACCAAGGTCGTGGTGCTGGGCGCCGGCCTGGCGGGCATGACGGCGGCCTACGAACTGACCAAGGCCGGCTACGAGGTGCAGGTCATCGAGGCCCGGTCCTTCGCCGGCGGCCGCTGCCAGACGGCCCGCAAGGGCTTCCAGCACACCGACCTCAACGGCAACGCCCAGACCTGCGACTTCGACGAGGGCCTCTATATCAACCACGGCCCGTGGCGGATCCCGTACCACCACCGTTCGACCCTGCACTACACCAAGCAGTTCGGCGTGCTGCTGGAGAGCTTCGTCAACGACAACGACGCGGCCTATGTCTATTTCGAGAAGGGCTCGGGCCCGCTGAAGGGCAAGCCGATCCGCAAGGGCGAGATCGCCGCCGACGCCCGCGGCTACGCCGCCGAGATGATCGCCAAGGCCGCCTCGAAGGGCCAGCTCGACGCGCCCCTGACGGCGGAGGACCGCGACCTGTTCGTGGCCTATATGATCAACGAGGGCCGGCTTTCGGCCACCGACCTGACCTACACTGGCACGGAAGGCCGCGGCTTCGCGGTGCATCCGGGGGCGGGGGTCGATCCGGGGCCGGGCAAGCCGTCGGTCCCCTACAGCCTGACCGACGTGCTGCACTCGGGCGCCTGGCACGTGCTGACCTCGGTCAGCGGCTACGAGCAGCAGCGCACCATGCTGCAGCCGATCGGCGGCATGGACCAGATCGCCAAGGGCTTCGAGAAGCGCGTCGGCAGCCTGATCCGCTATTCCTGCGTGGTCCAGAAGATCAAGCAGAGCCCCAAGGGCGTGACCGTCACCTACACCGACAAGTTCGGCGAGCAGGACACCATCACCGCCGACTACTGCGTCTGCACCATCCCGCTCAGCGTGCTGAAGGGCATCGACGCCGACTTCTCCAAGCCGTTCAAGGCGGCGATGTCGGGCGTGGCCTACGCGCCGGTCAACAAGATCGGCCTGCAGATGAAGACCCGGTTCTGGGAAGAGAACCACCACATCTACGGCGGTCACATCTACAACGACATGCCGGGCATCAACACCATCACCCTGCCGTCCACCGGTTGGCAGAGCCAGAAGGGCGTGCTGCTGGGCTACTACGCGTTCGGCGGCGAGGCGGCCAAGATCAGCGCCAAGCCCCCGGCCGAGCGCGCGGCCTTCGCCGTGGCCGCCGGCCAGAAGGTGTTCCCGGAATACGCCGAGAACTTCGAGACCGCCTTCTCGTTCAGCTGGCACCTGGCCGAGTTCAATCTGGGCGGCTGGGCCGAGTGGGGCGAGGAGGGGCGCAAGGAAGCCTATCCGGTGTTGTGCGAGCCCGACGGCCGGGTCTACCTGGCCGGCGAGCACCTCAGCTATCTGGGCGGCTGGCAGGCCGGGGCCATCGAGTCGGCCTGGCAGCAGATCGGCAAGATCCACGCCCGGGTGCGCGCCGCGTGAGGCTGGGCTATGCCTGGGAAAGAAGTGTTTCGGGAGATTCCATGAGCCGTTCGATCGTCTTCGCTTGCGGCCTGTTGGCCGCGTCCGCCTTCGCCGTGTCGGTTCAGGCCGCAACGCCCCAGTCGCTGTTCAATGACAATTGCTCCGCCTGCCACCAGACCAGTGGCAAGGGTGTGAAGGGGGCCTTCCCGGCCCTGGCCGGCGACCCCTTCGTGCAGGGCGCCCCCCTGCCGATGATGACCACCGTCCTGGCCGGTCGGGCGGGCATGCCGGCGTTCAAGGATGACCTCAACGACGCCGACCTGGCGTCGCTGCTGACCTATGTCCGCACGTCCTGGGGCAACAAGGGCACGCCGGTGACCACCGCCGACGTCGTCGCCGCCCGCGCCAAGATCAACGCCGCCAAGAAGCCTCGCAACCTGCAGGCCCACTAGAACAAAGCCCTCAAGGAGACGACCCATGAAGCGCCTGATCCTCGCCGCCGCCGCCCTGACCAGCTTGCTGACCCTTGGGGCCGGCGCCGCCAACGCCGCCGAGATCGTCCGCGGCGGCGCGCCCACCGCGGCGATCTCCAGCGTGGTGACCGTGCCGGCCGGCTACGACACCATCTATGTCAGCGGCATGACCCCGCCGATGATCGTCGACAAGGGCGATCCGGCCCTGACCGCCACCTTCGGCGACACCAAGACCCAGACGATGGGCGTGCTGGGCCGCATCGAGGAAGCGCTGAAGAGCCAGGGCGCGACCATGGGCGACGTGGTGATGATGCGAGTCCTGCTGGTCGGCGACCCGGCCAAGGGCGGCAAGATGGATTTCGCCGGCATGATGGAGGCCTACAAGACCTTCTTCGGCACCGCGGCCCAGCCCAACAAGCCGTCGCGCATCACCAGCCAGGTGTCGTCGCTGGTGGCGCCGGGCATGCTGGTCGAGATCGAGGTCCAGGCGGCGCGGAAGCCGAAGTAAGGAAACCGTTCCTTCTCCCCTTGCGGGAGAAGGTGTCGGCGAAGCCGACGGATGAGGGGTCGACGAGCGATTGCCGGTTAGCGTCGAAGGTTGGTCGGATAGGCTTGTGCGACCCCTCATCCGACCTCCTTCGGAGGCCACCTTCTCCCGCAAGGGGAGAAGGGGCGGCGACCATTCGCCACGCTTCTCCACAGCTCTCATTAACTCTCCCTAACCCGCTGTTAACCATGACGGGCGATGGTGCGGACCATCAGTTCCCACCCCGCGTGCGCGCGTCATGAGAGGCTCTCCGATGACCGGAGCCGAAGTCCTGGATGTCGGACGCGACGCGATCTGGCTCACCCTGCAGCTCTGCGCGCCGATCCTGATCGTCGGCCTGGTGGTCGGGGTGGCCATCGGCCTGTTCCAGGCCCTGACCCAGATCCAGGAAGCCACGCTGGTCTACGCCCCCAAGATCGTGGCGATCTTCATTTCGCTGCTGCTGTTCCTGCCGCTGATGGGCGCGCTGATGTCGGGCTTCATGCGCGAGATCGCCGCCAAGATCGCCGGGATGTAGGGGCAGGGGACTTGGACAGCTACGCCACGGTTCTTCAGGTCTATGTCGGCGGCCTGGTCTTCGCCCGGGTCGGGGCGATGGTCATGTTGATCCCCGGCATCGGCGAGACCGTCGTGCCGCCGCGCATCCGCCTGTCCTTCGCCGTGCTGATGGCCATGCTGCTGGCCCCGCTGGTTTCCAAGAGCATCACCGCCGTCCCGGTCGGCGTCGGCGCCCTCGCCGGCGCGGTGCTGCACGAGGTGCTGATCGGCCTGATGATCGGCGCGGTGCTGAAGATGTTCATGAGCTCGCTGACCACGGCCGGCGAAATCATCTCGATCCAGACCACCCTGTCCTTCGCCCAGACCGCCAACCCGGCTGGCGCGCCCAGCAGCACGGCGGTGGCCACCTTCCTGTCGATGCTGGGCCTGACCCTGGTCATGGTCACCGACCTGCATCACCTGTTCATCGGGGCGATCGTCAAGTCCTACGACATCTTCCCGTTCACCCGCGCCGTGCCGGTCAACGACGCCGCCGCCCTGGCGGTGCGCACGGTGGCCGAGTCGTTCAAGCTGGGCATCCAGCTGGCCGCGCCGGTGCTGGTGTTCTCGATCGTCTTCAACCTGGCCACCGGCCTGGTCGGCCGGGTGATGCCGTCGTTCCAGATCTTCTTCGTCACCTCGCCGCTCAGCGTCATCCTGGGCCTCTCCCTGCTGGGCCTCTCGCTCGGCGGCATCGCCATGGTCTGGAGTGATCGCTACCGCGACCTCCTGGCGGTGTTCAACTAGGGGGACGTCGGCATGGCTGATGATCAGGACGACGCTTCAAAGACAGAAGAACCAACAGCCAAGAAGCTGTCGGACGCCCGCGCCAAGGGCGACGTCCCCAAGTCGGCCGACATCTCGCAACTGGCCTCGCTGTCGGGCGCCTTCGGGGTGGTGGTGATCGCCGGCGGCTGGCTGACCCGCGATCTGGTCGGCGCCCTGACCCCCTTCCTGGCCCATGCCGGCACCATGGACGTCGAGGGCGGCATCCGGGCGATCGCCAAGACCGCGATCATGGCCGCCCTGCCGGCCGTGATCATGGTCATGGTGGTGTCCGGCCTGCTGGGCGCCGCCGCCAATGTCGGTCAGTCGGGCTTCATCCTGTCGGCCGACAAGATCAAGCCCGACCTCAAGAAGCTGGACATCATCAAGGGCCTGGGCCGGATCTTCGGTCCCGACGGCTTCGTGCAGTTCGCCAAGTCGGCCCTGAAGTTCATCGTCACCGGCGTCATCGCCTGGTTCGTGGTCAAGCCGCACGCCTTCGAGTTCGTCAACCTGGTGGGCATGGATGTCGGGGCGATCATTCCGCTGGCGATGAAGCTGTGCGTCAAGCTGTTCTGGGCGGTGCTGATCTTCCTGATCTGCACCGCCGGCTTCGACTGGTTCTGGCAGCGCATGCGCTTCAACAAGCGCATGCGGATGAGCCTGCAGGACGTCAAGGACGAGATGAAGCAGTCCGAGGGCGACCCTCACGTCAAGGGCAAGCAGAAGCAGATGCGCATGCAGCGCTCGCGCCAGCGGATGATGCAGGCCGTACCCAAGGCGACCGTGGTCGTCATGAACCCGACCCACTACGCCGTGGCGCTGAAGTACGAGCAGGGCGAGAACGCCGCGCCGGTCTGCGTGGCCAAGGGCGTCGACGCCCTGGCCCTGCGGATCCGCGCCGTGGCCGAGGAGGCCGGGGTCTACGTGCTGGAAGACCCGCCCCTGGCCCGCGCCCTCTACGCCTCGGTCGAGGTGGACGAGCAGATCCCGGCCGACCATTTCGAGGCGGTGGCCAAGGTCATCGGCTTCGTGATGAACAACAAGAAGGCCAAGGCGCGCGGCTGAGCCGGCTGAGGCCGGTCACGCCACGTAGCGCGCCGCCACCATCCCGACGACGGCGATCATCAGCAGACCGGCGGCGATGCGCTGGCTGCGGGCGGGATGGGCGCGGTCCAGCAGTTGGACGATCAGGGCGGCCAGGGAGGCGACGACCGCGATCATCAGCACCTGCTCGGTGCGTCCGAAGGCGCCGCCATGCACCCAGGCGCCCAGGCCCGCGCCGGTCAGGACGGCGACGACCGCGGCCCCGGTCTGCGGCCGGCGCAAGGCCTCGATCCCGGCTCCGCCCGTCCGGGCCAGCACGAAGGTCGTGCCCGCCCAGAAGATGGCGGCCAGCACGTGGAGCGACAGCAGCAGGATCAATCCGATGGTCATGGCGGGGTCCTTTCGCGAAGGGCGACGCGCCGTTCTGGCGCGGCGAAATACATAGACATCGAATCATTCGATGTCTATGTATCGGGTCGTGAAACCTGCCAAACCCCCGATCGGCTTCGTGCTGTTCCAGACCTCGAAGGTGGTCGCCCGTGCGTTCGACGACGCCATGGTCGAGGCCGGCGGGTCGCAGCCGACCTGGCTGGTCCTGCTGTCGCTGATGCCCGGCGGCGAGCGAAGCCAGTCCGAGCTGGCCCAGGCGGTCGGCGTCCAGGGCCCGACCCTGACCCACCACCTCAACGGCCTGGAGGCCCAGGGGCTGATCGTCCGGGCTCGCGACCCGGTCGACCGCCGCTCGCACCAGGTGACCCTGACGCCGGCCGGACGGGCCCGGTTCCTGACGTTGCGCCAGACCGCCGAGCGCTTCGACGCCCGCCTGCGCGGCGACCTCGGCGACGCGGCGGTGGACCAACTGCGCGACCTGCTGGCCCAACTGCGCGTCAATGTCAGCGGCGGGGAAGCCTAGGCGGCGCGACTCAATTCCGTCACGGAATCGGCAATCGATCACGGATCGCGCTCTGAAGGCGCGTAAGGAGTATCCTGTCCCGCGAATCGAGGGGACAAGGTCCCGTAAAGGCTGAAGAAGGATATCGGTCCCCCATGACCGAGGCGTCCCTGAAAGACATCGACGTAAAGGATATTCCCGGCGCCAAGCGTCGCCCCGACCTCCTGATCTGGGGCGCGGCGGTGTTCCTGGTGCTGGCCGCCGTGTTCGCCGCCGCGCCCGCCCTGCGCGCCGGACCGACCACCCTGGCGGGCCTGTTGCTGCTGGGCGGCGTCGCCGGCGTGGCGATCCTGGGCCTGGTGGCCATCCGCGCCTCGGCCTCGACCCAGGACCAGGACCTGGACGGCGCCGAGACCTTCATCGACGCCCTGTCCGAACCCGCCGCCCTGACCGCCGCCGACGGCCGGGTGCTGGCCGCCAACGACGCCTGGGCCCAGACCGTGGGCGACGCCCGCCGCCTGCCCAAGGGCGCGGCCGGGGCCGGCCTGTTCGCCGCTCTGGTCAAGGCCCGTGGCGGCGAGCGCGCCGACGGGGTGCTGATCCTCGCCGGCCAGCCCCATCGCGCCGAGGCCTTCCGCCTGCGCGGTGGCCGGCTGCTGGTGCGCCTGCCCGTGGTGATCGAAGCGCCGGCCCCGCCGCCGGCGGTCGCCCCGGCCCCGGCCGTGGCGGAGGCCGCCCCGGCCCCGCGCACCCTGGACGCCTTCTCCGGCGCCTCGCCGTTCGGAGCGGCCCTGCTGGAAGGCCTGGACCCGTTCAATTCGCGCGTTCTCGAGGCCAATCCGGCCCTGACCGCCATGGCCGGTCCTGTGCCGGCCGGCACGCTGTTCGGCGCCCTGATCGACCCGCCGTCGCGGGCTGACGCCGACGCCCGCCTGGCCGAGGGCAAGGCGGGGCCGTTCGAGGTGCGCCTGGCCCGCGACCCGACCCGCATCGCCCACCTCTATCTCTACCGCGCCGAAGGGCGGCTGGTGGCCTATCTGATCGACGTCTCCGAGCAGAAGCAGATGGAGCTGCAGCTCGCCCAGGCTCAAAAGATGCAGGCCATCGGCCAGCTGGCCGGCGGCGTGGCCCACGACTTCAACAATCTGCTGACCGCCATCCAGTTGCGCCTGGACGAACTGCTGCACCGCCACCCGGTCGGGGACCCGTCCTATGAGGGCCTCAACGAGATCCGCCAGACCGGCGTCCGCGCCGCCGACCTGGTGCGCAAGCTGCTGGCTTTCAGCCGCAAGCAGACCGTGCAGCGCGAGGTGCTGGAACTGGGCGAACTGATCAGCGAATTCGAGGTCCTGCTGCGCCGCCTGTTGCGCGAGGACGTCAAGCTGGTCACCGACTACGGCCGCGACCTGCCGCAGGTGCGGGCGGACAAGAGCCAGCTCGAGACCGCCGTCATGAACCTGGCCGTCAACGCCCGCGACGCGGTGCGGGCGGCCAAGGGCGGCGGCGTGGTGCGCATCCGCGTCGCCCGCCTGACCCAGGAAGAGGCCCAGGGCCTGGGCTTCCCCGGCGCCTTGGGCGACCAGGCGTTCATCGAGGTCAGCGACGACGGCCCCGGCATCCCGCCCGAGGTGATGGGCAAGATTTTCGACCCGTTCTTCACCACCAAGCCGGTGGGCGAGGGCACGGGCCTGGGCCTGGCCACGGTCTACGGCATCGTCAAGCAGAGCGACGGCTGGATCCATGTCCACAGCCGTCCGAACGAGGGCGCGGCCTTCCGCATCTTCCTGCCGGTCTACGAGGCCACCCCCGCCCAGCAGGCCGCCGCGGCGGCGGCCCTGGCGGTCGCCGAACCGGCCAGGCCGCGTCCGCCCCGCGACCTGTCGGGCGCCGGCCGCATCCTGTTCGTCGAGGACGAGGACGCCGTGCGCGGCGTCGCCGCCCGCTTGCTGCGCGCCCGGGGCTACGAGGTCCTGGAAGCCTGCGACGGCGAGGAGGCCCTGCTGATCGCCGAGGAGCACGCCGGGACCATCGACCTGCTGATCAGCGACGTGATCATGCCCGGCATCGACGGCCCGACCCTGCTCAAGAAGGCCCGTCCCTATCTGGGCAACGCCCCGGTGATGTTCATCAGCGGCTATGCCGAGGCCGAGTTCAGCGACCTGCTGGAGGGCGAGACGGGCGTCACCTTCCTGCCCAAGCCGATCGACATCAAGACCCTGGCCGAGCGGGTCAAGCAGCAGATGGCGGCGGCTTAGAGCAAGTCGCGCGATATAGGAATCGCGCGACTTGCTGTAGCTCTAGATTTTTGTTTTCGCATCGTTTTTGCGGAAAACCGGTGTCCGCTTTTCCGCACGATGCTCTAGGAGTGGCGGGCGTGGACCGTCAGCCCGCCCAGGCCATCTTCGTCTCTTCCTGAGAGAAGGCCATGCTGTCTTCGAAGTCCAGGAACAGGTCCATGAGTTCGTCGGGTGAAGCTATCCGGGGCTTGCCGTAAGGGAAACGGTAGCGCCAGAAGCTGACGACGTGCTGGATCGCTCCCAGCTGCTCACCCAGATCGGCGAACATGCCGGGCGCCGAGAGCAGGAATTCGCGGAACGCCACGGGTTGGCCCTGCAGGGTCAGGGAGGCGTAGGCGCGGTTATAGACGTCCAGCATCGCCTGAACGTTCGCCCACGTCCGCCTCATGGTGGCCTGCAGGCGTCTCTTGGCTTCGGGGATGTAGGCGGCGGCCTCGATGTCCTTGGGGCCGCGCCCCTGAATCTGGGCGATTTCCACCATGACCTGGCTCACGGCCTTGGACAGATCGCTGAGCACCCATTTGTAGTAGAGGAAACCGCGCCAGGAGAACACGCCGTCGCTGTATTCCTTGTCGCTGAGTTTCAAGGTCGTCTTCAGCGGTTCGAAGCCGCTGTCGGGAGTGTTGGACAACAGCTTTTCCACCAGGCGAGACGCATTCGCGTGGGCGACATGGTTTTCCGAGCTGGAAAGCTCAACCAAGGCGATGATCTCGTCGCGGACGAAGTCGAACATCCGCTGCACGTCGGCGGCGGAGATCCCGAAATAACCCTGATCAGGTTCGATGCCGTGGGCTTTGAGATGCTCGCGCAGGAGAAAGGGGTCCAGCGAGGGCAGGCCGTCGAGCAGTTCGAGCACTTGCCGGTCGGCGGAGCCCGGTTTGAGGTCTTCGCCGAACACCATCGATACGACCTGGTCGAAGTCCTTCTGGCCGATGAGCACCGTCCGAGCGCCAACACGCAGGTCCGCTCCGTCGATGGGGATCAGGAGTTTGGTGGCCGTGGGGCGAGGTGTCGAGAAATGTACGTACTCCGCCGGCCTCAGGCGGTGCTTCAGGATGATGCTGCGATCGAGCAGCCTGTTCCTGAACAGGGGCGTCACCGGCGCCTCGCCATTCTTCTCGAATCCGCGATGGACCGCCAGAAGATTGAGGACCCGGGCCGTCGAGGCGGATCGCTCAAGGGCCGTCAGACGGCGGATGCTCCGGTCGTTTTCCATCTCGTCGTCAAAATCTCCAGCCCTCTGCTATTCTAGATCTCGTCGGCTTCTCAATTAATTGACGAAGCAAAAGACACGCGCGACCCATGGTCGCAACGCCGGCGGGACGACGACAATGGCGTGGGGGTCACGGCGCGCACCGCGCCGGTCACGTCTCCGGATCCGACCGCCGCCGGCCGACCGCGCTCCGGGCCGCCGGTTCGACCGCCGCCATCGGATCGCGGCGGAAGCGCACGACGATCTCCACGCTGTCCGGCCGCTCGTCCAGGGCCTGGCGGACCATGACCAGCAGGGTTTCGGCTGAGACGTGCAGGTCCACGATCTGCGCCGACTCTTCATAGATCAGGTGGGAATGCGGCTCGGGCACGGTGTCGAAGACCAGCTCGGTCGTCGTCGTGGGCAGCCGGCCGACGAGCCCATGGTCGGCGAGGGTTTCAAGGTGGTGGGCCAGTTCGGCCTGCGTCATCGCCAGCCCCGCCTCGGCGGCCATGTCCGCCACCTCCGCCAGGGTGAGATGCGTCTCCGGCGCGGCCCGCAACAGGGCGAGCAGACGCGGCAGCGCGCCGTGGCCAGGCAGGCCGGTACGGCGCAGTTCCTCCCGAAACACGGCTTCCACCGCGTGGGGCATCCAGGCGTCCTCCCAAGGCGTCGGAGTGATCGCGGTCGTGCGGCGCCGCGTTCTGGTCCCGACCTTGAAGCTGGGACGCGGCCGGGTTTCAGCCGCGTCCCAAAGTCATTCCATCCCCATCAGGCGAGGTCGAAGCGGTCCGCGTTCATCACCTTGGTCCAGGCCGCCACGAAGGCGTTGACGAACGCGCCTTGCGAGTCGGACTGGGCGTAGACCTCCGCCAGGGCGCGCAGCTGGGAGTTCGACCCGAAGATCAGGTCGGCGCGCGTGGCCGTCCACTTCAACTGGCCGGTCGTCCGGTCACGGCCCTCGAACTCGGCTTCCTCTTCCGAGGTCGCCGTCCACGCCGTGCGCATGTCGACCAGGTTGACGAAGAAGTCGTTCGTCAGGGCGCCCGGCCGCTGGGTGAAGACCCCGTGCGGCGACTGGTCGGTGTTGGCGCCCAGCACCCGCAGGCCGCCGACCAGCACCGTCATCTCCGGCGCGGTCAGGGTCAGCAACTGCGCCCGGTCGACCAGCAGCTCCTCGGCCGTCAGCGGCGAGTCCGTGTTCAGGTAGTTGCGGAACCCGTCGGCGGTGGGTTCGAGCACCGCGAAGGACGCCACGTCGGTCTGGTCCTGCGAGGCGTCGGCGCGGCCCGGCGTGAAGGCAACCTCGACGTCATGGCCGCCGGCCTTGGCGGCCTGTTCGACGGCGGCGGAACCGGCCAGCACGATCAGGTCGGCCAGCGACACTTTCTTGCCGCCGGTCTGGCCCGCGTTGAACGCCGACCGGACGCCTTCGAGGGCGGCCAGCACGGTCGCCAGCTGGGCGGGTTGGTTGACCGCCCAGTCCTTCTGCGGGGCCAGGCGGATGCGCGCGCCGTTCGCCCCGCCACGCTTGTCCGAACCGCGGAACGTCGAGGCCGAGGCCCAGGCGGTCGCGACCAGTTGCGGGACGGTCAGGCCCGAGGCCAGGACCTTGGCCTTGAGGTCGCGGATGTCCGCCGCGTCGATCAGCGGATGATCGACGGCCGGCAGCGGATCCTGCCAGATCAGCTCTTCCTTCGGCACCAGCGGGCCGCGGTAGCGGGCCAGCGGGCCCATGTCGCGGTGGGTCAGCTTGAACCAGGCGCGGGCGAAGGCGTCCTTGAGCTGGTCCGGATTCTCGTGGAACCGCTTGGAGATCGGCCCGTAGATCGGGTCGAGCCGCAGGGCGAGGTCCGTCGTCAGCATCATTGGCGCGTGCTGCTTGGACGGGTCGTGGGCGTCGGGCGCCAGGGGGCCGGCCCCGGGATCCTTCGGCGTCCACTGATAGGCGCCGGCCGGGCTCTTGGTCAGTTCCCATTCGTGCCCGAACAGGGTGTCGAAGAAGCCATTGTCCCATTTGGTCGGGTTCGGGGTCCAGGCGCCTTCCAGGCCGCTGGTGATGGCGTCGCCGCCCCGGCCGCTGCCGAAGCTGTTCTTCCAGCCCAGGCCCTGCTCGACGATGCCGGCCCCTTCGGGCTCGGCCCCGACCAGCGCCGCGTCGCCCGCGCCGTGGGCCTTGCCGAAGGTGTGGCCGCCGGCGATCAGGGCGACCGTCTCCTCGTCGTTCATGGCCATGCGCGCGAAGGTCTCGCGGATGTCGTGCGCCGCCGCCAGCGGATCGGGCTTGCCGTTCGGCCCTTCGGGATTGACGTAGATCAGGCCCATCTGGACGGCGCCCAGCGGCTTGTCGAGCTGGCGCTCGCCCGTGTAGCGCGCGTCGCCCAGCCAGGTGTCTTCCGCGCCCCAGTGGATATCTTCCTCGGGTTCCCACACGTCCTCGCGGCCGAAGCCGAAGCCGAAGGTCTTGAAGCCCATGGTCTCCATGCCGACGTCGGCGGCCAGGATCATCAGGTCGGCCCAGGAGATCTGGTTGCCGTACTTCTGCTTGATCGGCCACAGCAGGCGGCGCGCCTTGTCCAGGTTGCCGTTGTCCGGCCAGCTGTTCAGCGGCGCGAAGCGCTGCGTGCCCGAGCCCGCCCCGCCGCGACCGTCACCGATGCGATAGGTGCCGGCGCTGTGCCAGGCCATGCGGATGAACAACGGACCGTAGTGGCCATAGTCGGCCGGCCACCAGTCCTGGGAATCGGTCTGCAGCGCCCGCAGGTCCTTCTTCAGGGCCTCAACATCCAGCTTTTCGAGCTGCTTGGCGTAGCTGAACGCCGGCGACATCGGGCTGGAGAGCGCCGAGTTCTGGTGGAGGATCTTCAGGTTCAGCTGGTTCGGCCACCAGTCGCGGTTCGACCGTCCGCCGAAGCTGGTGTGGAACCGGACGCCGTGGTTCAGCGGGCACTTGGTTGTGGGTTCGACAAGATCGCCGTCCATCTTCGTCTCCGATCGTGGTTGCCGTGATTGACGTGGTCCCTGAGTGGAGACCCTGAAACTTCTGGAAGAAGAGCACGCTTCCTGGCGGTGGGGTAGGAGCGCTGGCTCGGAGCCAACGCAGCCCCTCGTGTCGCCGGTGGCCGGCGCGCTGGAGGTTCTGGTCGGGGCTTGGGTCCTGCCGTTTCTCCCTCGCGGCGCTCTCCGTTGGATCGCCGCGCTCAGTCTTTGCCCATTCCGACGATAATGAGAAGCGCCAAAACTCAATAGATGCGATAGGCTTGGCCTATGATGAAAGCCGGCTGACCAGATGAACCTCCGGGACCTTCGCTATCTGCTGGCCGTGGCCGAGCACGAACATTTCGGCCGCGCCGCGCGGGCCTGCGGCATCAGCCAGCCGACGCTGTCCGTGCAGATCCGCAAGCTCGAGGAGCTGATGGGCGTGGCGCTGTTCGAGCGCACCAGCAAGACCGTCGCGCCGACCTTCGCCTGCCAGCAGTTGCTTGGCCACGCCCGCGCCGCGGTCATGGCGACCGAGGCGATCCTGGCCACGGCGCGGAACCTGCGCGACCCGCTGGCGGGGCGGTTCCGGCTCGGCATCATTCCGACGCTGGCGCCCTACCTGCTGCCGCTGGTTTTCGCACCGCTGCGCGAGGCGCTGCCCGCGCTGGAACTGGAGCCGTGGGAGGACCAGACCTCGGCCCTGCTTGGACGGCTGCGCGCGCACGAGCTGGACGCCGCCCTGCTGGCCACCGAGGTGGACGGGCCGGATCTGGTGAGCCAGCCGCTCTTCGCCGAGCCCTTCCTCGCGGCGCTGCCGCCCGATCACCCGCTCGCCGCGTGCGCGGTGGTGGCGGAGAGGGACCTGACGCGGGACATGCTGGTCCTGGCGGACGGGCACTGCCTGCGCGAACAGACGATGGAGGCCTGCGGGCAGAGCGAGGCGCCGGGCGGCACGCTGCGCGCGGCCAGCCTGCCGACGCTGCTCAACATGGTGGCCGCCGGCTACGGCACGACGCTGATTCCCGGGCTGGCGGCCGGGGCGGCGCTGGACGCGGGGATCGTGCTGCGGCCGCTGTCCGCGCGAGCCGGGCGGACGGTGCGCATCGCCTGGCGCGCGCACTTCCCGCGACGTCCGGCGGTGGAGGCGGTGGGCGAGGTCATCGCCAATCGCCTGCGCGGCTTTGCCGAGGGCGCGGCCGCCGGGACCGTCTAGCTAGCCCCGCCGCAGCAGCACGGTCGGCGAGTCCTTGTAGGTGGTCCGCGTCACCTCGCGGAATCCCATCCGGCCGGCCAGCTTCAGCGAGGGCGCGTTGTCGGGGTCGATGATGCAGACCACCGGATCGGCGCCCCATTGGGCCTCGCCCCAGTCCAGGCCGGCGGTCACCGCCTCGGAGGCGAAGCCCTTGCCGTGGGACCAGGTCGCCAGCACCCAGCCCATCTCGGGTATTCCGTCGATCGACGGCTCCAGCCCGCGGTGGAAGTCGGCGAAGCCGACCTCGCCGACATAGCGGCCGGTGGCGGTCTCGCGCACCGCCCAATAGCCGTAGCCCAGCAGCGCCCACAGGCCCCGAGCCCGCAGCATCCGCGCCCAGCTCTCCTCCGGCGTCGAAGTGCGGCCGCCGACGTGCCGGGTGACCAGCGGATCGCTCCACAGCGCGGCGCTGTCCTCGAAGTCCGACAGCTCCGGAGGAGACAGGCTCAGGCGCGGGGTGGTCAGGACGGGCGGGAACGACGACATCGGCATCCTGTTTGCGAGGGGCGGCGCGGTCAGCCTATACCGGCCTTCGCCCTGACAGCCATACAGCCTGAGCGTTTATCCATGACCACGCCGCAGGACGCCATCGCCGCCCGCCGCAAGCTGACCAACCGGCTGATCGCCGGCAAGGACGCCCGCCGCCTGGCGCCGTTCTTCAGCCCCGACATCAAGGTGATCGCCGGCGACGGTTCGCTGATCCTGGGGGCGCGGGACGTGCTGGCCGCCTTCGCCGGTCAGTTCGCCGACCCCGACTTCGTGGCCTATGTGCGCACCCCGCAGCGCATCGAACTCGACGCCGACGGCGCGCGGGCCGCCGAGCACGGGACCTGGGTCGGGACGGCGCGCGGCGCCGCCGACCAGAGCGGGAGCTATCTGGCGACCTGGCGAAAGGTCACCGGCCAGTGGGTGATCGAGAACGAGCTGTTCGTGACGCTGCGTTGAGCGCTGCGGACAGTTATCTGACCCAGGCCTGGGAGTGCGTCTTCAACTCAAAAATTCCGTCATCACCCGCTTTATGCGGGTGACCCAAGCGGCGCTGGACATGGCGTCAGACTCTGCTTGGGTCCCCCGAACAAGTCGGGGGATGACGACTGTGGGTGGGGCAAGGCGCCAGAATATCCGCAGACACGAAATTGCTCCTCTGAGCCAACTGTCCACAGCGCCTAGGGCTTTCGGCCGCACGAAACATGCGCTCCGTCGCAAGATGACGGGAAATTAATCCCAGCGCCGTTGCCCCGCCGGGCAAGGGCCTCTACCCCTTTGCGCCAACAGATTGAGGGAAGGGGACCCCACCTTGCAAAACCGTCGTCAGATGCTGCTGTCCACCGTCGCCGTCGGCCTGGCCGCCGCGGCGCCGAACCTGGCCCTCGCGCAGGCCGCGCCGGCCGGCGGCGAGGTCGCCAAGCTCACCGCCCTGTTCGACGCCATCATGGCCAAGCAGCTGCGCCAGTCGCCCGAGACGGCCACCAGCCTGGGCCTCGACGTCGGCGACCTGGCCTGGACCAAGGCCCTGCTGGCCGACCGCTCGTTCGCGGCCATCGGCGCCGGCGTCGTCCAGACCAAGCAGCAACTGACCGACCTGCGCGCCATCGACCGCAAGCAACTGACCGGCATGGACGCCGTCAACTACGACACCGTCGAGTTCACCCTGGCGGTGCAGGACGAGGGAAATCAAAAGTTCAGCTATGCTGGCGGCGGTTCGGGCGCGCCCTACGTGCTCAGCCAGCTGACGGGCTCGTACCAGTCCTATCCCGACTTCCTCGACACCCAGCATTCGATCGAGACCAAGGCCGACGCCGACGCCTATCTGGCGCGGATGGAAGCCTTCGCCCGCCTGATGGACCAGGAAGCGGCGATCGCGGCCCGCGACTACGCCGACGGCGTGATCCCGCCGGACTTCGTGCTCGACAAGGCTCTGGTCCAGATGAAGGCCTTCGCCAACACGCCCGTCGCCGAGGCGCCGCTGGTGCTGTCGGTGGCCCGCCGCACCAAGGAAAAGAACATCCCCGGCGACTGGACGGGCGAGGCGACCAAGATCTACGAGGTCTCGGTGCTGCCGGCCCTGAAGCGCCAGATCGCCCTGCTGGAAAGCGTGCGGCCGAAGGCCACCCACGACGCCGGCGTCTGGCGTCTGAAGGACGGGGCCGACTACTACGCCGTGTCGTTGAAGAACTACACGACCGCCACCCTCACGCCCGACGAGATCCATCAGCTGGGCCTGGACCTGGTGAAGTCGATCTCGGTCGAGGCCGACAAGCTCTTCAAGAGCATCGGCATGACCAAGGGCACGGTCGGCGAGCGAATGGCCGAGCTGGGCAAGGACATCTACGAGAACACCGACGCGGCCAAGGAACAGCTGATCGCCGACCTCAACACGAAGGCCAAGTGGATCGAGAAGCAACTTCCGGCCTATTTCGGTCAGCTGCCCAAGGCTCCGCTGGAAATCCGTCGCGTGCCCAAGGCCATCGAGGCGGGCGCCCCGGGCGGCTACTACAACTCGCCCTCGCTCGACGGCAAGCGGCCGGGCATCTACTGGATCAACCTGCGCGACACCAAGGAACAGGCCAAATACACCCTGACGACCCTGACGGTGCATGAGGGCGTTCCAGGCCACCACCTGCAACTGTCGCTGTCGAACGAAGCCCAGGGCCTGCCGCTGATCCGCAAGACCATCGGCAATTCGGGCTACACCGAGGGCTGGGCGCTCTATTCCGAACAGCTGGCCGTCGAGATGGGCATCTACAAGACCGATCCGCGGGGCCACATCGGCATGCTGCATGACGCCCTGTTCCGCGCCGTCCGCCTCGTGGTCGACAGCGGCATGCACTACAAGAAGTGGAGCCGTGAGCAGGCGGTGAAGTACATGGCCGAGACCATGGGCGACGAGGAGAGCGGCACGATCACGGAGATCGAGCGCTACGTCGTCTGGCCGGGCCAGGCCTGCAGCTACATGATCGGCAAGATCGTCTGGCTGCGGGCCCGCGAGCGGGCCAAGAAGGCGCTGGGCAAGAAGTTCGACATCCGCAAGTTCCACGACGCGGGCCTGCTGTCGGGCATGACCCCGCTGACCGTGCTGGACAAGGTGGTCGACGACTACATCGCGGCGACCAAGGCCGGGAAGTAATCAGCCTGTTTCCCTCTCCCCTTGCGGGAGAGGGTGGCCTCCGAAGGAGGCCGGGTGAGGGGTTGAAGAACGAAAACGCCGCGACAAGCCGAAAGGCCGGTCGCGGCGTTTGTCGTTTGAGAGACCCCTCATCCGTCGGCTACGCCGACACCTTCTCCCGCAAGGGGAGAAGGGTTCTGGTTCTACCCCCAGCCCTCCGAAACCCCCGCCCGCCGCGCGGCCGGCGTCACGGAGGACGCCACCTTCAGCGCGGGTTGCGGCTGGTCCGCCGGCTTGCCGAACAGCCAGCCCTGGGCGAAGTCGACGCCGGCCCTGCGGACCACGTCCTCGACCTCGGCGGTCTCGACCATCTCGGCGACGGTGCGGATCTTCAGGTCGCGGCACAGCTCGACCAGCCGGCGCACCATGGCCCCGTCGCGGCCGTTGTCGGCCAGCTCGCGGACGTAGCGGCCGTCGATCTTGACGATGTCCAGGCTCAGTTCCTGCAGATAGGCGAAGGACGAGGCCCCAGCCCCGAAATCGTCCAGGCAGACCAGCGAGCCCAGGCCGCGCAGGCCCTGGATATGGCGGTTGGCGCGGGGCAGGTCGTCGATGGCGCTGGTCTCGGTGATCTCGAAGATCAGCCGGCCCTTGGCCATGTCGTGCTGGGTCAGCAGGCTGGCGATGTGCGAGACGAAGGTCTCGTTGACGATCGTCCGGCCCGAGACGTTGACCGCCAGCTTCAGGGTCCCCGCGCGGTCGCTGGCCAGGCGCTTGACCGCCTGCTCGGCGATCGCGTGGTCCAGCTCCTCGATCAGGTCGAACTCCTCGGCCATGCGGATCAGCTGGAACGGGCTGCCGCCGTCCTCGAAGCGCACCAGGGCCTCGTGGTGGTGGGCCAGGCCCGACGTCAGGTCGACCACCGGCTGGTAGGCCAGGGTGAAGCGCCGCTGGCTGACCGCCACGCCCAGGGCGCCGGCCCGCGACAGGGTGCGCTTGACCGAGCGGTTCATGGCCTCCGACAGGGTCAGGGGCGGGGTGTCCTTCAGCCCCTCGCGCAGGAAGTCGTCCAGGGCGTAGCGCAGGGCGCGCAGGCCGCGGGCCGAGGTCCCGCCGTCCAGCGGCACCACGTGGGCCGAGGCCTGGATCGCGGTGGCCCGGGTCAGGCGCTGGGCCATGTCCTCGCTGTGATCGTCGCGGGTCCGCACCAGGGCGAAACGGTCGGGCGACAGGCGGGTGGCCATGCCGCCGGCGTGCGACTCGGCCCGCACCGCGCCGGCCAGGCGGATGTCCAGGGCCTGGACCTCGCGCGGCGACAGCTGTTCGCGCACCGATCCCAGGCCGGCGAACTCGATCATCGCCAGTTCCAGCTCCAGGCCGGTGACACGGGCGGCCTCGAACAGGCCGCGGGCGATGTCCTCGAAGTTCTCGCGGCCGCGCAGGCCGTCGGCGTCCAGCCCGGCCGTGGGGGCCGGGGCGGAGGTGACCGACACCGAGATCCGGCCGCCGTTCTCCGGCAGGGCGCGCAGGGTCAGGCTGACATGGCGCGGCGGCTCGCCGGCCATCCGCACCGTGATGGGGCCGCGCCGGAAGCCGTCGCTCAGGGCGGTGGTCACCGAATCGACCAGCGGCCGGTCGATGGGCGTGAACAGGTCGCGCCAGGCTCGCCCCATCAGGGTGCGTTCGTCCTGGCCCATGATTCGCTGGGCCGCGCCGAGCGCCAGGATCACCTGGCCGGTTTCGACCTCCAGCAGCAGGTCGGCGCTGGCGAAGGCCAGGCCCAGAAGGCGGCGCGGATCTAGCGACAAGACGGAAGTCCCCCAAGACGCCGGCAGCATGGCGGGGCGTTGTTAAGGACCGGTTGAGCCGGGCGGCGAAAGCGCCGCGAGGCCCGGGGAAATGGTGCGACCGGTTTTGACGTATCGGGACGTCATAACCGTTTCAACGCTTCAGGCGGGCAAGAAAAGAACATCTTGTGAACCTGGAACAAAACATGTACTCGTTAATCATTCCACAGACGGATGGGCGCGCCGGTCGCGAACCTCCGATCTGACGGTCGGAATCATGGGATAAGGGCGGATCTCCAATGAGCAATCAGGCGGCTTTGAAACTCGTGGGCAAAGAAGACGGCGACAAGCAGCGGGCTCTCGAAGCGGCGCTGGCGCAGATCGACCGGGCGTTCGGCAAGGGCTCGGTGATGAAGCTCGGCGAAAAGGGCAAGGTCGAGATGGAGTCGGTCTCCACCGGCTCGCTCGGCCTCGACATCGCCCTGGGCATCGGCGGCCTGCCCAAGGGCCGGGTGATCGAGATCTACGGCCCGGAAAGCTCGGGCAAGACCACCCTGGCTCTGCACGTGGTGGCCGAGGTCCAGAAGGCCGGCGGCACCGCCGCCTTCGTCGACGCCGAACACGCCCTGGATCCGGGCTACGCCTTCAAGCTGGGGGTCAATCTCGACAACCTGCTGGTGTCGCAGCCCGACAACGGCGAGCAGGCGCTTGAGATCACCGACACCCTGGTGCGCTCGGGCGCTGTCGACGTGGTGGTGGTCGACTCGGTGGCGGCCCTGACGCCCAAGGCCGAAATCGAGGGCGAGATGGGCGACAGCCTGCCCGGCCTGCAAGCCCGCCTGATGAGCCAGGCGCTGCGCAAGCTGACCGGCTCGATCAACAAGACCAACACCATCGTCATCTTCATCAACCAGATCCGCCACAAGATCGGGGTGATGTACGGCAGCCCGGAAACCACCACCGGCGGCAACGCCCTGAAGTTCTACGCCTCGGTTCGCCTCGACATCCGCCGCACCGGCTCGATCAAGAACCGCGACGAGATCGTCGGCAACAACGTCCGGGTCAAGGTGGTCAAGAACAAGGTCGCCCCGCCGTTCCGCGAGGTCGAGTTCGACATCATGTACGGCGAGGGTATCTCCAAGCTGGGCGAGATCATCGACCTGGGCGTCAAGGCCGGGGTGATCGACAAGGCCGGCTCGTGGTTCTCCTACAACAGCCAGCGCATCGGCCAGGGCCGCGATAATGTCCGCGAGTTCCTGAAGGCCAACAAGGACCTGGCCGCCGAGATCGAGACGGCCGTCCGCAAATCTTCCCAGAAGATCGAGGAAGAACTGCTGGTCGGCGGTCCTGAGGACGTCGAGGAATAGGCCCAGGTCCCACCCGGACCTTCGCCTGACACAGGTTTCGCGGCCGCCGCCCGCAGCGGGCGACCCCGCCTCATAGCCCGCCGCGTAACACCGCCTCGGCCGGCCGCGATCCCCGGACGCCTGGACCCCATGCCAGGCGTCCGATTTCGTTATTCCTCCCCCTCAGGGGGAGGTGTCACCCCGGACAGGGTCCGGGGTGACGGAGGGGGTCTGCTGAGCCAGCCGCCCAAGTCCTCCCCCTCCGGGGGAGGCGGTCGCGCAGCGACCGGTGGGGGGAGTTCACGCCGCCGATTCTAGGTGCGGCCACGTCCAGCCACCATCCCCTCTCCGTCGCCTGCGGCGACACCTCTCCCACGGGGAGAGGACTTATCAGCCCAACACCGCCGCCCCTAGACCCCGCCGAACACCGACTTGGTTTCCACTCCGCTTGAAACCGCGCTATGCAGCGCCGACTTCCGGTTCAACCGGAACCCCGCCCGGACCCAGTACGGAACACCCGAGACGCCGATGCCCAGCCTGAACGAGATCCGCAGCACCTTCCTGAATTATTTCGGCGCGGCCGATCACGCGATCACGCCCTCGGCGCCGCTGGTGCCGCAGAACGATCCGACCCTGCTGTTCGTCAACGCCGGCATGGTGCCGTTCAAGAACGTGTTCACGGGCGCCGAGACCCCGCCGCATCCGCGCGCGACCTCGTCGCAGAAGTGCGTCCGGGCCGGCGGCAAGCACAACGACCTGGACAATGTCGGCTACACCGCCCGCCACCACACCTTCTTCGAGATGCTCGGCAACTTCTCGTTCGGCGACTATTTCAAGGAACAGGCGATCACCCACGCCTGGACCCTGCTGACCCGCGACTTCGCCCTGCCCAAGGACAAGCTGCTGGTCACGGTCTACCACACCGACGACGAGGCGGCCGGCTTGTGGAAGAAGATCGCGGGGTTGGACGACAGCCGCATCATCCGCATCCCGACCAACGACAATTTCTGGTCGATGGGCGACACCGGTCCCTGCGGCCCGTGCTCGGAGATCTTCTTCGACCACGGCGAAGGCATCCCCGGCGGCCCTCCCGGCAGCCCCGATGAGGACGGCGACCGGTTCATCGAGATCTGGAACCTGGTGTTCATGCAGTTCGAACAGATGGCTGGCGGCGAGCGCGTCTCGCTGCCCAAGCCGTCGATCGACACCGGCATGGGCCTGGAGCGCGTCGCCGCCGTCCTGCAGGGCGTGCACGACAACTACGACATCGACCTGTTCAAGGCGCTGATCGCCGCCAGCGTCGAACTGACCGGGGTCAAGGCCGAGGGCGACCAGGCCCCGTCGCACCGGGTGATCGCCGACCACCTGCGCTCGTCCTCGTTCCTGCTGGCCGACGGTGTCACCCCCTCGAACGAAGGCCGCGGCTATGTGTTGCGCCGGATCATGCGCCGGGCCATGCGCCACGCCTATCTGCTGGGCGCCAACGAGCCCCTGATGCACCGCCTGGCCCCGACCCTGGTGGCCGAGATGGGCCAGGCCTATCCCGAACTGCGCCGGGCCGAGGCCTCGATCGTCGAGACCCTGCGCCAGGAGGAGGAACGCTTCCGCGTCACCCTCGGCCGCGGCATGGGCCTGCTCGACGACGCCACCGCCAACCTGTCGGCCGGCGGCGTGCTGGACGGCGAGACCGCCTTCAAGCTCTACGACACCTACGGCTTCCCGCTGGACCTGACCCAGGACGCCGTGCGCGCCCGGGGCATCACCGTCGATACCGACGGCTTCGACGTGGCCATGGACCGCCAGCGCACGATGGCCCGCGCCAACTGGGCCGGCTCCGGCCAGACCGGCGCGGCCGCCGCCTGGTTCGGGATCAAGGAACGCACCGGCCCGACCAACTTCGTCGGCTACGACAACACCGAGACCACCGGCGTGGTGAAGGCCATCCTGGTCGACGGCGCGGAAGTCGACTCCGCCGCCGCCGGCGCGAGCGCCGAGGTCCTGCTCGACCGCACCAGCTTCTACGCCGAGAGCGGCGGCCAGGCCGGCGACACCGGCGTGATCGAGGCCAACGGCGCCGAAAGCCGCGTGCTCGACACCCAGAAACAGGCCGGCGAACTCTACGTCCACCGCGTCGAGCTGGCCGGGCCGCTGAAGGTCGGCGACCAGGTCGTGGCCAGCGTCGACGCCGCCAAGCGCACCACCACCCGCGCCAACCACTCGGCCGCCCACCTGGTGCACGCCGCCCTGCACCATGTGCTGGGCCCGCACGTCGCCCAGAAGGGCCAGATGGTCGACGGCGAGCGCATGCGCTTCGACTTCAGCCACGGCGGCCCGCTGACCGCCGACGAAATCGAGCGCATCGAGGCCGAGGTCAATGAAGTGATCCGCCAGAACGTGCCGGCCGAAACCCAGGAAATGGCTCCCCAGGAAGCCATCGAGGCCGGCGCCGTGGCGCTGTTCGGCGAAAAGTACGGCGACAGCGTCCGGGTGCTGACCCTGGGCAAGTCGCTGACCGATGAGGCCAAGGCCTATTCGGTCGAGCTGTGCGGCGGCACCCACGTGGCCCGCACCGGCGATATCGCCTTGTTCAAGATCGTCTCCGAGCAGGGCGTGGCCGCCGGCATCCGCCGCATCGAGGCCCTGACCGGCGAGGCGGCCCGCCGCTTCCTGCTCGACCAGGCCGGCGTCGCCAAGGCCCTGGCCGACCAGTTCAAGACCCCGGTGGCCGAGGTTGGGGCCCGCGTCGACGCCCTGATCGCCGACCGCAAGCGCCTCGAGAAGGAACTGGCCGACGCCAAGAAGCAGCTGGCCCTGGGCGGCGGCGGCGGCGCGGCTTCGGGTCCGGAAGACGTGGCCGGCACGGCCCTGATCGCCCGCGTCCTCGACGGCGTCGGCGGCAAGGAGCTGCGCGGCGTGGCCGAGGAGTTCAAGAAGCAGCTGACCAGCGGCGTCGTCGCCCTGGTCGGGACCACCGACGGCAAGGCCGCCGTCACCGTCGCCGTGACCGCCGACCTGACCGGCAAGTTCAGCGCCGCCGACCTGGCCAAGGCCGCCGTGCTGGCCATGGGCGGGCAGGGGGCCGGCGGCAAGGCCGACTTCGCCCAGGGCGGCGCGCCCGACGGCTCCAAGGCCCAGGAAGGCCTGGACGCCATCAAGGCGGCGCTGGCGGGCTGATCACGCCAGGGTCGCCCGCGAAAGTCTGTCATCCCGGAAACGGCGAAGCCGTTATCCGGGACCGCCGGAAGCGCAGGCGTTCACGCGTCGGTCCCGGATCGGCGCGCTGCGCGCTTGTCCGGGATGACGGCGATCATGGCTTTGCTTTTCGAGACCGGCAGGGTTGCATTCCCCACGTCGTCCCTCTAGCTTGACCACGTCCGGGGAGACCGGACGCTCATAGCATGAGGGAGCCTCATGACGCGCTACGCCTATGTCGCCTATGTCGGGCGGTTCGAGCCCTTTCACCTGGGGCATCTGTCGGTGATCCGCCGCGCGCTCGACGAGGCGCCCCGCGTGATCGTGCTGATCGGCTCGGCCGAGGCCCCCCGCAGCGCCCGCAATCCCTGGACCTTCGAAGAACGCGCCGTGATGATCCGCGCCGCGCTGGGCCCCGACGCCGGCCGGCTGATCATCCGCCCGCTGGTCGATCACCTCTATAACGAGACCGCCTGGATCGCCGACGTCCAGGACAGCGTCGCCGCCGCCATCGCCCAGGACGGCGGGGCCGCGAGCGCCAGCGTCGCGCTGATCGGCCACGAGAAGGACGCCTCCAGCTACTATCTGCGCGCCTTTCCGCAATGGGCGCTGATCGATGTCGACCAGACCGCCATGCTGTCGGCCACCGACCTGCGCCGCCACCTGTTCGCCGACGACCCCGGCGCGCTGCGCCTGCTGGAGGCCAATGTGCCCGGGCCGGTGCTGGGCATGATCCAGGCCTTCCGCACCACCGAGGCCTATGGCCGGGTGGCCGACGAGTTCGCCCATGTCGAGGCCTACAAGGCCGCCTGGGCCGTCGCGCCCTACGCGCCGACCTTCGTCACCGCCGACGCCGTGGTCGTCCACTCCGGCCACGTGCTGCTGGTCAAGCGCAAGGCCCAGCCGGGCAAGGGGCTGTGGGCGCTGCCCGGCGGCTTCGTCAATCCGCGCGAGACGGTGCTGGACGCCGCCCTGCGCGAGCTGCGCGAGGAGACCCGGCTGAAGCTGCCCGCGCCGGTGCTGCGCGGCGGGCTGAAGGCCCAGGGGGTGTTCGACCACCCCGACCGTTCGCTGCGCGGCCGCACCATCACCCACGCCTTCCACTTCGAGTTCCCGGCCGGACCGCTGCCGGCGGTGCGTGGCGGCGACGACGCGGCCCGCGCCCGCTGGACGCCGGTGGCCGAGGCCCGCCGGATGCGCGGCGCCCTGTTCGAGGACCACTTCCACATCCTCGAGCACTTCCTCGGCGCGGCCTGACCGCGACCAACCTTTTCCCGGGCCAAGGGGACAGACCCCGTAGCGCCCTTTAGCGACGTGAAGGAGCTTCCGTCATGATCAACCCGATCCTCAACACCGACAGCTACAAGACCAGCCATCACCTGCAGTACCCGCCGGGCGCGACGCGGGTGTTCTCCTACGTCGAGAGCCGGGGCGGGGCCCATGACGCCACGCTGTTCTTCGGCCTGCAGGCGATCCTGAAGTCCGAGTTCCTGACCCCCGTGACGACCGCGCATGTCGACGAGGCGGAGGACCTGCTGACCGCCCACGGCCTGCCGTTCAATCGCGCCGGGTGGGACCTGCTGGTCGCGCGCCATGGCGGCGGGCTGC
>NZ_AKKF01000163.1 GCF_000281955.1 Caulobacter sp. AP07
GGCTGACGAACTGACCCGCCGCGATTTCGGCGCGGGCCTCGGCGATCGCCGCCGCGTCGTCGGCTTCGTCCACGTCGTCAAAAATGGCCGGTTCTGGCTTCATGCATTTAGCTTAGCACGCTGCCGAACCCAAAGGCAGACCGGAGGCTACGGAAAAGCCCTCAAGTCGCCCCCGTCCTGAGCCTATCGAAGGGCGTGGGCGGATCCGGGACCCGAACCCAGTTCATCAAAAGCCGAACCAACGAAGTTGCCCGCGCCGCAGCCCGCCACTAGGGTGCGCCGGTTCGCTCCGGAGTAGAAATGATCAGTCCACAGGATCTTGAAGGCATGAGCTTCGAGCAGGCCCTGGCCCGGCTCGAGCAGATCGTCGGCGAGCTGGAGTCCGGCAAGGCCGAGCTCGAGCGCTCGATCGAGATCTACGAGGACGGCGCGGCCCTCAAGGCGCACTGCGAGAAGAAGCTCGAAGCCGCCCGCCTGAAGGTCGAGAAGATCGTGCTGGGCCAAGGCGGCGCCGTGAGCGCCGAGGCGGCCGAGTTCAACTGATGGGCCAGGCCTCCTCCCAGATCGGCTACGAGGACTTCGAACGGGTCGATATCCGTATCGGCACCGTCATCGAAGCCGCGCCGTTCCCGGAGGCGCGCAAGCCCGCCTACAGGCTGACCATCGATTTCGGCCCCGAGATCGGCGTCAAGAAGTCCTCGGCCCAGGTCACCAAGCACTACGCCCTGGACGAGCTGATCGGTCGCCGCGTGGCGGCCGTGGTCAATTTTCCGCCGCGCCAGATCGGTCCGGTGATGTCGGAGGTCCTCTGCCTGGGCTTTCCGGACGCCGAGGGCGGCGTGGTGCTGGTCGACGTGGACCGTGACGTTCCCAACGGGGGGAAGCTGTTTTGATCGACCTCGAGAAGCGCATCGTCCAGGCGGCCGACATCGTCACCGTGGCGCTGGACGAGCTGCTGCCGCGGGCCGAGGGGCCCGAGAGCCGGCTGACCGAGGCCATGCGCTACGCGGCGCTGGGGCCCGGCAAGCGGTTGCGGCCGTTCTTCGCGCTGGAAACCGGCAAGATGTTCGACCTGCCCGAGCGGCCGGTGCTGCGGGCCGCCTGCGCCCTGGAGTGCATCCACGCCTACAGCCTGGTGCATGACGACCTGCCGGCCATGGACGACGACGACATGCGTCGCGGCCGTCCCACCGTGCACGTACAATATGACGAGGCCACCGCGATCCTGGCCGGCGACGCCCTGCAGACCGCCGCCTTCGAGATCATGGCCCACCCCGACACCCACGACGACGGCCATGTCCGTTCGGAACTGGTGCGCAAGCTGGCCATCGCCTCGGGCGCCAAGGGCATGTGCGGCGGCCAGATGATCGACCTGCTGGGCGTCCGCGACGACCTGGGGGCCGTGGCCCGCATGCAGCGCCTGAAGACCGGGGCGCTGATCGCCTTCGCCTTCGAGATTCCGCTGATCATCGCCCGGGCCAAGCCGGAAGAGCGCGCCGCCCTGATGGGGTTCGCCCAGGACCTGGGCCTGGCCTACCAGATCGTCGACGACATCCTCGACGCCGAGGGCGACGCGGCGGTGCTGGGCAAGGCGGCCGGCGGCAAGGACGCCGCCAAGGGCAAGGCCAACTACGTCACCCTGCTGGGCCTCGGCGCGGCCAAGGAACGGGTCAATCTGCTGGCCGTGCAAACCAAGTCACATCTCGATATATTCGGTGAGCGGGCCGACCATCTGCGCCGCAGCGTCGATTTCGTGCTGGACCGACGCAACTGACCGCGCTTTCTTCGGACATGTCTCTCGTGACCCCTCTCCTCGACACCGTCTCCTCGCCGGCCGACACGCGCGGCTTTTCCATCGCCGAGCTCAAGCAGCTGGCGAGCGAGGTGCGGGCCGAGACCATCGACGCCGTCTCGGTGACCGGCGGCCATCTGGGCGCCGGCCTCGGCGTGGTCGAGCTGACCGTCGCCCTGCACCATGTGTTCGAGACGCCCAAGGACATCGTCATCTGGGACGTCGGCCACCAGGCCTATCCGCACAAGATCCTCACCGGTCGCCGCGACCGCATCCGCACCCTGCGCCAGGGCGGCGGCCTGTCGGGCTTCACCAAGCGAGCCGAGAGCGAATACGACCCGTTCGGCGCGGCCCACGCGGCCACCTCGATCTCGGCGGCGCTCGGCTTCTGCGCCGCCCGCGACGCCAAGGGCGAAAGCAACAGCGTCATCGCGGTGATCGGCGACGGCTCGATGAGCGCCGGCATGGCCTATGAGGCGATGAACGCGGCGGTCGACACCACCAAGCGCCTGATCGTCATCCTCAACGACAACGACATGTCGATCGCCCCGCCGGTGGGCGGCATGAGCGCCTATCTGGCCAACCTCGTCTCCGGCGGCGCCTACCGCAAGGTGCGCAAGCTGGGCAAGACGGTGGTCGAGAAGCTGCCGTCGCCGATCCGCGACGCGGCCCGCAAGGCCGAGGAATACGCCCGCGGCATGGTCACCGGCGGCACGTTCTTCGAGGAGCTGGGCTTCCACTATGTCGGCCCGATCGACGGCCACGACATGGACGCCCTGGTCTCGGTGCTGAACAACGCCAAGCACTTCGACGAGAAGCCCGTGCTGGTCCACGTCGTCACCCAGAAGGGCAAGGGCTACGCCCCGGCCGAAGGCGCCGACGACAAGCTGCACGCTGTGGTCAAGTTCGACGTGGTCACCGGCCAGCAGCACAAGGCGGCCGCCGGCCCGCCCAGCTACACCAAGGTCTTCGCCCAGGAGCTGATCAAGCACGCGGCGGTCGACGACAAGATCGTCGCCATCACCGCCGCCATGCCCTCGGGCACCGGGCTGGACCTGTTCGGCAAGGCCTATCCGCACCGCACCTTCGACGTCGGCATCGCCGAGCAGCACGCGGTGACCTTCGCCGCCGGCCTGGCCGCCGACGGCATGAAGCCGTTCGCGGCCATCTATTCGACCTTCCTGCAGCGCGGCTACGACCAGGTGGTCCACGACGTGGCCATCCAGCGCCTGCCCGTGCGCTTCGCCATGGACCGCGCCGGCCTGGTCGGGGCCGACGGTCCCACCCACGCCGGCACCTTCGACCTCGGCTTCATGGGCGCGCTGCCCGGCATGGTGCTGATGGCCGCCGCCGACGAGCTGGAGCTGGCCCACATGGTCGCCACGGCCGTCGAGATCGACGACCGCCCCAGCGCTTTCCGCTATCCGCGCGGCGAGGGCCTGGGCCTGACCCTGCCCGACCTGGCCGCCCCCCTGGAGATCGGCAAGGGCCGCATCGTCCGCGAGGGGACCAGCGTCGCCATCGTCTCGCTGGGCACCCGCCTGGCCGAGTGCCTGAAGGCCGCCGACCTGCTGGCGGCGCGCGGCCTGTCGGCAACGGTCGCCGACGCCCGCTTCGCCAAGCCGCTGGACGTCGACATGCTGCTGCGGCTGGCCCGCGAGCACGAGGCGATCATCACGGTCGAGGAAGGCGCCATGGGCGGCTTCGGGGCCTTCGTGCTGCAGGCCCTGGCCCAGCACGGCGCCCTGGACCGCGGCCTGAAGATCCGCACCCTGGTGCTGCCCGACATCTTCCAGGACCAGGACAAGCCCGACGTCATGTACGCCCAGGCCGGCCTCGACGCCGAGGGCATCCTGCGCGGGGCGCTGTCGGCGCTGGGCGTGGACAACGTCAGCGCGGCGGGGCGTAGGGCCTGACGCTCCGATCTCGGAGGATCGCATGAGCGCCGCCGAGGATCAGACCGCCCGCCGCACCGCCCGCTGCTCCTGCGGCGGCCTGACCGTCACGGCGCGGGGCGAACCGGTGCAGGTGAACGCCTGTAGCTGCCTGGCCTGCCAGAGGATGGTCGGTTCAGCCTTCAGCTACACGGCCTTCTATTCCAACGACGCCGTCGCGATCCACGGCGACCATCGGTCCTGGCGCGAGCCGCGCGAGGGCGGCGACGGCCGCTGGCATGAACGCTCGTTCTGTCCAGTCTGCGGTTCGACGGTTTTCGTGCGGCTGGAATACTGGCCGGAGATGACCGGCGTCTCGGTCGGCGGCTTCGGCGACGCGGCCTTCCCGGCGCCGATGGGCTTCTACTGGACGTCCAGCCGCCACGGTTGGCTGGAAACCTCGGGCGTCGAAGAACATCAGGCGCAATAGGGCGCGCTATGCCCCGCAGGCCTTGAAGAACGCCTTCACCTGGCCGCGGTCGGCTGGGGCGGCGGCGATCCCGTGGCGGGTGTCGCCGTTCATCAACGCCAGGTCGCCGGTGCGGCGGAAGTTGCTCAGCACGGGCGTGTCGCGGTCGGTGACCGCCTGCAGCAACGCATCTTCGCCTAGGCCCGGCGCTGTCGTGGCCGGCAGGCGCGTGACCTGTCCGCCGGAACTGACGGTCAGGAGCGGACCGTCGAGGCCGGTGGCGGTCAGGGTGACGCGGCCGGGCGGGGCGGCGCAGGTCATCATCAGCAGCACCTCGTCGCTGTCGGGGCGGCCATAGGCCAGCTTCGGGCCTTCGCCGGGATCCTGCATGTACGCCCAGACATAGCCGGGCACGGTGGCCTGCTGGCTGGCGCAGCCGGCCAGGCCGAGGGCCAGCAGGACGGAAAGGGCGAGACGGTGGGGCATGGAGAAACAACGCCTCCACGCGCCCGGGGTTCACCTCAGCCCAGGCGCCACTCCAGGACGTCGTCGCTGGCCGTGGCCAGGTCGCCCTCCAGCCCGATCGGGAAGGCGTCGGGGTCGGTCAGCCGCGCCAGGGTGGCGGCGTCGCTTGCCGGGACCCGCGCCAAGGCCCTGGAACCGTCACTGACGCGGACGATCGCCACGCCGTGGGTCGGAGCGCCCTCGCGGTCGTAGAGCACCGTGTGGGTCTCCAGCGTCGCCCGGCCGGTCGCGGTCTCGACGAAGGCCGGGACCGGTCCGCGCCGGGCGTCGGCCCGGGCCTGGACGCTGGCGTCCTCCAGCGACCGCGCGCCGTCCGGGGCCGGGCGGTCGGCCAGCACCAGGCCGTGATGCTTGGTGACGAACTCGCCCTGGCCGTAGAGCAAGCCTACGCCTCCGCCGCCCCGCAGCCGCCGGGTCATCGCGGCGGCGGCGTGGGTCATGTAGTCGTTCATCGGCGCCCCGAAGAAGGTCAGGCCGCCGGTCACGGTCGGCGTGACGCCTTCGGCCAGGCCCAGGGTCCGGCGGGCCATCTTCGGCACGCAGGGGAAGCAGCTGTAGAGCTCCAGGGCGTCGAAGCCCTCCAGGCCCCGGGCCATGCCGCCCACGGCCTCCAGCACCGCGTCCTGGGCGGGGGAGGCGTGATAGTGGTCGCGTCGCAGGTAGTCGCCGGGCTCCCGGGCCGCGGCTCCGCCCCAGACGAACACCAGGCGATCCTCGGCGATCCCGGCGGCCCGGGCCTCGGCCAGGCTGGTCAGGATCACCGCCGCGCCCTGGTTGACCGCCATGTTGGCGACCATCAGCTTGGTGTAGGGCCAGGCGATCGGCCGGTTGTCGGGGCGCGGCGTGGTGATCTCGTCCGCGGTGAGGGCGCACTTGAGCCAGGCGTTCGGGTTCGCCGCCGCCACCGCCGAATAGGCCGACCACAGGGCTCCGGACTCGGCCAGGGCCTGGCGCGGCGTCTGGCCCCAGCGGTGGGCGGCGGCGTTCTCGTAGAACGGATAGACGCTGACCGGCAGGAAGACGCCCAGCTTCAGGGCCAGCGGATGGACCTCGATGCGCGGTCCGCCGCCGGTGGCTGGCGGCTTGGGCGTCCAGGGCAGGCCGAACCCGGCGGCGCGGGCCTTGTTGACGCTCCACTGCGCCTCGGCCCCGACCACGGCGGCGACCCGCGCCTCGCCCCGGGCGATGCGCCGGGCGGCTTCGTGCAGGAAGCGGATCGGGCTCTCGCCGCCGACCGGACCGTAGACGGCGCGGGCCGGGGCGATGTCGAGCCGGGCGCACAGTTCGCCCGCCGCGTCGGCGTAGCGCCAGCTCAGCTGGTTGACGACGTCCAGCGAGCCGATCCTGGCCAGGAAGCCGCCGCCCGCGTCGGCGTCGGCCTCGCGCAGGGCCTGGGCCATCAGGGCCAGGGGCTCCAGGGCCTGGCCAAGGTCGCTGGGCCGGTCGACGACCTCGCCGACGCCGACGATGACGGGGATGCTGTCGGCGGGAACGCTCACAGGACGGGCTCTCCGGCGCTTTCGGCGGCCAGGGCCCGCTGGTAGCCGTCCCGGGCCTTCAAGCGCGCCAGGTGGGCGGTGAACGGGGCGGGGAACTTGTCGGCGAAGCCCAGGCTTTCGGCCAGCTTCAGGGCGTAGCCAACCGAGATGTCGGCCATGGTGAAGCGGCCGGCGGCGACGTAGCCGGAGCCGTCGAGCAGTCTGGCCGCGCCCTTCAGCCGCGACAGGAACCACTGCACATAGTCGGCGGCGGCCTGCGGCAGGCGGCGCTCCTCGGGCTCGAACACCGCGTAGCGCAGGTGGATGGTCTGCGGGAAGGTGAGGGTGGCCTCGCCCATGAGCAGGAAATTGAGGTACGCCCCGAACCCCGGCTCGTCGGGGCCCACGGTCAGGTCGCTGGGGCCGTAGCGGCGGGCCAGGTATTCGCAGATCGCCGACGACTCGCTCATCAGCGTCTCGCCGTCGAGCAGGGTCGGCGTCGTGCCCAGCGGGTTGATGTCCAGATAGCCCGGCTCGCGAAACCGGGGCGGGAAGGGCGTCAGCTTGAGCGCGTAGGGCAGGCCCAGCTCCTCCAGGGCCCACAGGGCCCGGAACGAGCGCGCGCCGACGCAGTGATAGAGCGTGATCATCGACCGCCTCCCGTGGGGCTTTCCGCCTTCGTTGCGGGCAGCATCCGACGGAACGCCGCGCGAAGCCATCGTGCCCTTACGTCCGTCACGCCATGGGGATAGATAGGGGAGGCACGGACTCATCGCCGTCGAACGCGACTCGTCGAAAGGCGGGGTCCCCAGAGGGGAAAGTCTTTGAAATCTTGGGAGGGAATGGTGGGCGCAGTAGGATTCGAACCTACGACCCGCTGATTAAGAGTCAGCTGCTCTACCAACTGAGCTATGCGCCCGCGCGGCCCGAAGCAGTGGTTTGCCTCGGCGGCGAGGCGCGGAACATACGCAAAGAATCTTGGAACGCAAGGGACTATTTTTTGGCCAGACGAGACATCAGCGGCGCGGTCGATTTCGCCTATCTGGAAGGGTTCGCGGCCGGCGATTCGACGGTCATCGACGAGGTGCTGGCCCTGTTCCGCGAACAGGCCGCCCTGTGGTCGCCGATGCTGAGCAAGAGCCACCCCGGGTGGGGCGACGCCGTCCACACCGTCAAGGGCGCGGCGCGGGGCGTCGGGGCCTTCGCCCTGGGCGACGTCTGCGAGGGCGCCGAGGCGGGCACCCAGAGCCTGGACGCGGTGCGCAACGCGCTGGACCTGGCCCTGATGGACATCGCCGCCTACGCCCACGAGCGGGCGTTGCGGTCGCTGAAGGGGTAGAGGGGCGTCGGAGCCTACCCCTTCGTGCGGTCCCAGCTGTCGTACTCATAGGCGATGCAGCGGTCGATCAGCGTGCGCCACACCGGCTCGGCGATGGCTTCGGACAGCCCCGATTCGCGGGCGGCGGCCTTGACCTTGTCGACCACGTCCTCGATCCGCGCGCGGTCGAACACCTTGGAGCGGTCGGCCTTGATCCGGGCGGCGGCGTCCATGTAGCCCTGGCGCTCGGTCAGCAGGGCCACCAGGGCCCGGTCCAGGGCGTCCACGCCTTGGCGCACGTCGGCCATGGACTGGCAGTCGCCGGGAACCAGTCGTTCGCCGACCTCGATATTCGTCTTGACCATTTAGCCCTAGATGCCCGCGCCGTTGTCCATGGTGAGGAGCGCCGCTTCGTGCGCGGCGGCCTCGGCCTGCAGCCAGGAAACGAACGCCTTCACCTGCGGCAGCCGCCCCTTGGCCTTGGGGTGGACGACGTAATAGGCGAAGTCCACGGCCGTGGGAATCTCGAATGGGATGACCAGGCGGCCGGCGTCCAGATCGGCCTGGGCCAGGGTCTGCTTGGCGAGCGCGATGCCCCGGCCGTTGGCGGCCGCCTCGATCACCAGGCTGGACTGGTTGAAGCGCGGGCCCCGGGCCCCGTCCACCGACTTGATGCCGCGCGCCGCCAGCCACATGGCCCAGTCGGGGCAGCTGTCGTCGGCGTCGGGCGAGCCGTCGTGCAGCAGGATGTGGCGGTTGAGGTCTTCCGGCGATTCCAAGGGGTTGGTGGCCAGAAGTTCAGGCGAGGCCACAGGAATGACCGTCTCGCTGAGCAGGCGGATGACCTCCAGGCCCGGATAGCGGCCCGAGCCGTAGCGGATGGCCAGATCGACCTCGCCGGCCGCGAAATCCACCACCTCCATGCCGGCCGACAGCCAGACGTCGACCTGGGGCTGGGCCTGTTCGAACTTGCCCAGGCGCGGCACCAGCCATTTGGCGGCGAACGACGGGGCGGCGGTCAGGGTCAGGCGGCGGCCGTCGACGGCGGCGGTCAGCAGGGAGGCGGCCTCGGCCAGGCGGTCGAAGGCCTCGCGCAGGGCGGGCAGGGCGGTCTGGGCGGCGTCGGTCAGCAGCAGGCCCTTGGGCGTGCGCTTGAACAGGGCCGCGCCGACATAGTCCTCGAGGTTCTGGATCTGCTGGCTCACCGCGCCCGGCGTCACCGACAGCTCGTCGGCGGCGCGGCTGAAGTTCAGATGGCGCGCGGCGGCCTCGAACGCACGCAGGGCGTTGAGGGGAGGCAGGCGCCGCCGTTCCGACTGTCTTTCCATGAGTTTTACTGAACGCCCCGGCAGAAGACCTTGTTTGCGAAGTGGCCCGGTCGCGACCAATTTGCAAGCGTTCGCTGATGGATCGGCCCTTTTCATCGGCGAACGCGAGCGGGGCGGACCCTAGGGTTCGCCCCGCAATGCATTGGGTTCAACCGGTTTGGCCGAGGGGTCGGACCGGCGTTTTGTCGATGGCGTCTGGCTTATAGAGGACCTGAATCATGGCTCGGCCCCCGGTCCGATCCGCCTCCGCCCGCTCCGCCCCTGGCCTCGTCGTGCTCGGCGGCGGCGAGAGCGTCCGCGCGCCTGGCCGTGTCACCCTGGTCGGGGCCGGCCCCGGCGATCCCGAACTGCTGACCATCAAGGCCCTGAAGGCGCTGCGGGCCGCCGACGTCATCGTTCATGACGGCCTGGTCTCCGACGAGATTCTCGACCTGGCGCCCGAGGCGGCGCGGCGGATCAACGTCGCCAAGCGCAAGTCGCGCCACACCCTGCCGCAGGACGACATCAACCAGCTGCTGGTGGCCCTGGCCCTGGACGGCCTGACCGTCGTGCGGCTGAAGGGCGGCGACCCGTTCCTGTTCGGCCGCGGCGGCGAGGAACTGGCCGCCTGCCGCGAGGCCGGCGTCGACTGCTCGGTAATTCCCGGCGTCACCGCCGCCCTGGCCGCCTCGGCCGGGGCCGGCGCGCCCCTGACCCATCGCGGCAGCGCCCAGGCCGTGACCTTCGTCACCGGCCACGCCGCCCCCCAAAACGGAGAGATGGGTGAGCCCGATTTGGACTGGGCCGCCCTGGCGCGCCCGAACCAGACCGTCGTGGTCTATATGGGCGTCAGCACCGCCGCTCTGATCTCCGAGCGTCTGAGCGCCGCCGGCCGCGCGGGCTCGACCCCGGCCCTGATCGTCGAGAACGCCAGCCGTTCCGACGAACGCCGTATCCTCACCACGCTGGCCGAGCTGGCCGTCGCCGCCGAGGGCCTGAAGGGTCCGGCGCTGCTGATGGTCGGCGAGGCCATGGCGATGGCCGCCATCGACGTGCCGGAAGACCGCAACCTTACCAAGGATGAGGTCTCCTTTTCCCCAGTCCACCGCGTGAGCCCCCAATGAAAGCCATCACCGCCAATCGCCTGACCGACGGTGAGGTCGTGTTCTGGAAGGCCGGCGCCTGGGTCGACGGCTTCGGCGACGCCCAACTGTTCGACGAGACGCAGGACGCCGACGTCGAGGCCGCCGTCGCGACCGCCAAGGCCCAATCGACCGTCATCGTCGATCCCTATCCGATCGACCTGGCTCCGGTCGACGGCGGCCTCGCGCCCGTCAGCTACCGCGAACGCATCCGGGCCCTGGGCCCCACCAACGAACCCACCCACGGCAAGCAGGCCGTCGGCGGCGAGGTGATCGAGGCGCTGCGCCATGCCCACGGCGCGGCCCGCTCGACCGGCCGCGTCGACCTGATCCGCAGGAAGTAAGCCGCATGTATCAGTACGACGTCATCGACCGCGAGTTCCTGACCGACCGCTCCAACGAGTTCCGGCACCAGGTGGCCCGCCGCCTGGCCGGCGAGCTGACCGAGGACCAGTTCAAGCCGCTGCGGCTGATGAACGGCCTCTACCTGCAGCTCCACGCCTACATGCTGCGGGTGGCCATCCCCTACGGCTCGCTCAATTCGCGCCAGGCCCGCCGCCTGGCCTGGATCGCCCGCACCTACGACAAGAACTACGGGCACATGACCACCCGCCAGAACGTCCAGTTCAACTGGGTGAAGCTGAAGGACACGCCCGACATCCTCGACGCCCTGGCCGAGGTCGACCTGCACGCCATCCAGACCAGCGGCAACTGCATCCGCAACGTCACCGCCGACCCCTATGCCGGCGCCACGGCCGAGGAGATCGACGACCCGCGCGTCTGGTCGGAGGTGCTGCGCCAGTGGTCGACCCTGCACCCGGAATTCAGCTTCCTGCCGCGCAAGTTCAAGATCGCCATCACCGGGGCCCTGACCGACCGCGCCGCCGTGAAGGTCCACGACATCGGCCTGATCCTGCGTCACGGCCGAGACGGCGCGATCGGCTTCGAAGTGATCGTCGGCGGCGGCCAGGGGCGCACGCCCTATGTCGGCCCGACCATCAAACAGTTCCTGCCGGCCGAGCGCCTGCTGAGCTATGTCGAGGCGATCCTGCGCGTCTACAACCGCCACGGCCGCCGCGACAACATCTACAAGGCCCGCATCAAGATCCTGGTCGCCGCCCTGGGCGCCGAGGAGTTCGGCCGCCAGGTCGAGGAGGAGTGGGGCAAGATCGACGCCGCCCGCGCCGACCTGCCGGCCGCCGAGCTGGCCCGCATCCGCGCGTCCTTCGCCCAAACGAACTTCGAGACCCTGCCGGACGTGTCGGAAGCCTTCGAGGCGGCCCGCGCCGCCAGCCCGGCCCTGCAACGCTTCGTCCGCAACAACGTCAAGCCGCACAAGCAGCCGGGCTACGCCATCGTCGAGGTGTCGCTGAAGGCCATCGGCCAGACCCCGGGCGACGCCACCGCCGAGCAACTGGACGTGGTCGCCGACCTGGCCGAACGCTACAGCCTGGACGACCTGCGCGTCACCCACGCCCAGAACCTGGTCCTGCCGCACGTCAAGCTGGACGACCTGCCGGCCGTGCACGCGGCCCTGGCGCAGGCCAACCTGGCGACGGCCAATATCGACCTGGCCAGCGACATCATCGCCTGCCCGGGCCTGGACTACTGCGCCCTGGCCAACGCCCGCGCCATCCCGATCGCCCAGGACATCGCCGCCAAGTTCGCCGACCCGGACCGGGCTGAGAAGATCGGCGAGCTGAAGATCAAGATCAGCGGCTGCATCAACGCCTGCGGCCACCACCACGTGGCCCACATCGGCATCCTGGGCGTCGATAAGAAGGGCGAGGAGTTCTACCAGCTGTCGCTGGGCGGCTCGGGGGCGGAGGACGCCAGCATCGGCCGGATCCTCGGCCCGGGCCTGTCGGCCGACAAGGTCGCCCCGGCCATCGACTCCCTGGTCGAGGCCTATCTTTCGATCCGCACCGGCGAGGAGCGCTTCCTCGACACCTATCGCCGCGTCGGTCTCGAACCCTTCAAGGAGGCGGTCTATGCCCAGGCTGATTAAGCTTGCCGGAGCCACGGCCGAATGGGCCGAGGACGGTTTCACCCACGTGGCCGACGACGACGCGCTGCCCGAGGGCGACGTGATCCTGTCCCTGGCCCGCTTCCAGGCCGAGGGCGAGATCCTGCTGTCGAACAGCCGCCGGGTCGGCGTGCGCATCGAGTCCGACCAGGAGGTCGAGGCCCTGGCCTATGACCTGCCGCGCCTGGCGGTGGTGGCCCTGGCCTTCCCGAAATACCGCGATGGCCGCGCCTACACCTCGGCCCGCCTGCTGCGCGAGCGCCTGGGCTTCACCGGCGAGGTGAGGGCGGTCGGCGACGTGCTGCAGGAGCAGGCCGGTTTCATGGTCCGCTGCGGCTTCGACGCCTTCGAGCCCAATGACGGCGCGTCGCCCGAGGCCTGGACCAAGGCCGCCCATCGCTTCCGCCACGTCTATCAGCGCGCCGCCGACGACCGACTGGTGGCGTTCGAGGAAAGGGCCCTCTGATGGCCTACGACCAGACCGCGACCCAGCTGAAGCCGACAGTCCCTGACCTGGCCGCCAGCCTGGTCGCGCGGCTGGACGCCGAACTGCGCGACGCCCATCCGCTGACCATCCTGCGCAAGGCCTACGAAACCTTTAGCGACAAGCTGGCCCTGGTCTCGTCGTTCGGGGCGGAGTCGGCGGTGCTGCTGCACCTGGCCGCCCAGGTGTCGAAGGACATCCCGGTGCTGTTCCTCGACACCGGCATGCTGTTTGGCCAGACCCTGGACTACCGCAAGGGCCTGGCCGCGACCTTGGGCCTGACCCAGGTGCGCGACCTGCGCCCGGCCTTCGCCGACCTCGCGGTCACCGACCCGAAATCCGACCTCTGGCGCACCGACACCGACGCCTGCTGCCACATCCGCAAGGTGCTGCCGCTGGACCGCGCCCTGGGCGAGTTCGACGGCTGGATCACCGGCCGCAAGCGCTTCCACGGCGGCGACCGCCTGCGCCTGGCGGTGGTCGAGGCGTCGGACGGCAAGATCAAGTTCAACCCCCTGGCCAACTGGGGCAAGGCCGAGCTCGACGCCTATGTCGCCGAGCACGACCTGCCGGCCCATCCGCTGGTCAGCCAAGGCTTCCCGTCGGTGGGCTGCTGGCCCTGCACCAAGCCGGTCGACGACCCGAACGCCGACGTGCGGGCCGGGCGCTGGGCGGGACAGGACAAGACGGAATGCGGCATCCACGTCGCCCGGGCCCCGGGCGCGGCGCCGAACGTGGGCGAGGGGATCTAGGGGGCGTCCGACTTGCCCCCACCTGACGGCTTCGCCGTCTGTCCGCCCCCATAGGGGGCGGAGTTCGCGGCTCTTCCCCCCTATGGGGGAGGAGCGCCATAGGCGCGGAGGGGGCAAGTGCGGTGAGCCGACCTTGTCGGCCGCGAACCCGCTACTCCGGCGGGCAGCCCTTGAACTCGCCGACCTTGGTCACCGAGAGCGTCGCCAGGTTCAGGTTCATCAGCGGCTTCATCGAAGACGCGCCCTGGCCGCTGAACAGGTCCAGCTTGTTGCCCTTGATCGCCCCGCCGATGTCGGAGGCGTACCAATAGCCGTCGTGCTTCTCGCCGTTGGGCATCGGCAGGCCGACGGTTTCCTTGATGAACACCACGGTGCGGCGCGGGATCACGGTCTTGTCGACCGCCAGGGTGCGCATCGCCACCACCTTGCAGCCCAGGCTGTCCAGGGCGCGGATGCCCTTGGCGCCGGCGTGGTAGAGCGTGGCCTTCATCTTGTACTCGACCGAGCCGGGCATGGTGCCCGTCAGGGCGCCGGTGATCAGGTCGCCCAGCGGATCGCTACGGGCGGAATCGGTGTCGGCGGCCAGGGCGGGGAGGGCGATGGACATGGCCGCGACGGCCAGAAATCCCGCAAACGTGCGTCGCATCGAGGGGTACCTCTTATCGGCGTAGAGTGTCGGTCGGCGGCCTGATTACTAAGATCACGGCCCCGTGACAACCTATTCAGAGGCGACCTGATGTCGCGACACGCGCATCGCGACAGCGCTCGCCGCCATCGCGCGGCGGGCATCCGGGTTCCCCGGCGCCCGCAAAGCCGCCTCTGGCAAGGTCTCGTGTGCTGACGCTTGGCGCCTGTTCGCGCCCGACCCTGGCGAAGACTGTCGAGGTGTCCTAAACCCGGATTGCCCGCGAATGCGGCGCCTTTTTCCGGCCTTCGGTCGGGTCGAGACGTCGGAATCGCCGATCGCGAGTCGCGGGCGATCATTGCCGTGGAGCGCCCATGAAGCCGTCCGTCCGTCTGTCCGTCTCCCTGGCGGTGGTCGCCGCCATCGTCGCGCCGTCGAGCTCGGCCCTGGCCTGGGGCGCCTGGGGGCACCGCCTGGTCGGGGTGGTCGCCGCCGAGAGCCTGCCCAGCGACGTGCCGGCCTTCCTGCGCACCCCGCAGGCCGTCGCCGCGATCGGCGAGTACGCCCGCGAGCCCGACCGCTGGAAAGGCTCGGGCAAGATCCACGACACCGACCGCGACGCCGCCCACTTCCTGGATCTCGACGACCAGGGCCTGATGTACGGCGGGCCGAAGTTCACGGTCGAGACCCTGCCGCCCACCCGCGCCGACTATGAGACGGCCCTGCGCGCCGTCGGCCAGGACAGCTGGAAGGCCGGCTACCTGCCCTATTCGATCATCGACGGCTATCAGCAGCTGGTGAAGGACTTCACCTACTGGCGCATCCTCCAGGCGGTCTCCAGGACCGAGAAGGACAAGACCCGAAAGGCCTACTACGTCGCCGACCTGAAGCGTCGCGAGGAGTTGCTGGTGCGCGACCTGGGTGTCTGGGCCCACTATGTCGGCGACGCCAGCCAGCCGCTGCACGTCAGCGTGCACTACAACGGCTGGGGTGATTACCCCAATCCGAACGGCTACACCCAGAGCCGGGCCACCCACGGCAATTTCGAGGGGCCGCTGGTCAAGGCGGTGGCCGTCAACGCCGACGTCAAGACGCTGGTTCCGGCCTATGTCGACTGCAAGTGCTCGATCGAGACGCGGACGGTGAGCTACCTGACCACCACCGGGACCTTCGTGGAGCCGCTGTACAAGCTGGAGAAGGAGGGTGGCCTGGTCGCCGCCGACCCGCGCGCCAAGGCCTTCGTGGACGAGCGCCTGGCGGCCGGCGCGACCGCGCTGCGCGACATGGTCGTCGACGCCTGGCGCGCCAGCGCCGACGGCAAGATCGGCTATCGCCCCGAGACCTCCGTCGCCGACGTGGTGTCGGGCAAGGCCGATCCGTGGATCGACCTCTACGGCAAGGACTGACCGCGTGCTGGCGTTTGACGCGCCGACGCCCGGCCTGGAATACAAGAACCGTTGGGCCGCCTTCGGCATCGCCGAGGGGCGGGACGGCAGGATCGCCCTGGTCGAGGTGCGCAAGCCCGGCCGGCCGCCCTATTTCGACCTGCCCGGCGGCGCGGTCGACGGCGGCGAGGACGAGCAGGCCGCGATCGTCCGCGAGTTCGGCGAGGAGACCGGCCTGGTGGTCGAGGTCGGCCATCACATCGTCGAGATCAGCCAGCCCTTCGTGCGGTCCAACGGCCAGCCGCTACGCAACTTCGGCGGCGTCTATGCGGTGACGGTGAAGGGCGAGCGGCCCGAACTGAAGGTCGAGGACGACCACGCCCTGGTGTGGCTGGATCCCCGTGACGCCGTGGTGGCCCTGCGCCACGACGGCCACGCCTGGGCGGTGGCGGCGTGGCTGCGGCGGGGCCTGTAGACCTACGGCTTAGCCCGCATCGCCTTGGCCTTCTCGGGCGCCACCTGATCGAACAGCAGGGCCAGGTGGGTGTCCTTGGCATGGTCGTTGTGCAGGTCCCAGGCCAGCGACACCGGCAGGCGCAGGCGATTGCCGTCGGCCAGCCTGGCCACCAGCACCCGCCAGCTGAATCCTTCGCCGGGTTCGCCCAGCGGGTCCTTGAACTCCAGCGGGGCGGGATCGCGCAGGCGGAACTGTCGGCCCTCGTGCGCGTCGAACCAGGCCAGGTCGGCCTGGGCGATCGGGTCGGGCCCCGGCGTGGCCAGCTTGCCCTTCAGATTGCGGACCATGACGGGCCTCCCTGCTTGCAGCGGGGCTCTCTAGCAGCTTGGCGGGGCCTTGCCATCCGTCCGCCGTCTTCCATGTGCGTGATCCATCCACCTCAACGCCCGTCATTCCCGCCCTTGTGGCGGGAAACCCTTTGTCCGTCGCAGGCGCAGATGGGTGGCGCGCCAGCGCGCCAAGGCGCCTCACCGTCGGCTGAACCAGGGGGTCCCGCCACAAGGGCGGGAATGACGGCTGAGAAGTGGGGTGTAAAATAAAATCCGGGTAATATTGACTCCATAATTCATCCGGGTAAAAAGCGGCGCATTGGAGATGACCATGACCGACCGACGAAACCTGGTGCGCGACTACAAGGACCGTGAGGTCGAGGCGGGCGTCTACGCCATCCGCTGCGTTCTGACCGGCGAGGTGTGGATCGGCGGCACGCCCGACCTGTCCACCCGCCAGAACGGCGTCTGGTTCTCGCTGCGGATGGGCGGCCATTCCAGTCCCAGCCTGCAGGCGGCCTGGAAGACCCATGGCGAGGCGGCGTTCGGCTTCGAGGTGCTGGAGGTGATCGACGACAAGGGGCTGGAGCGGCTGGGCCGCGCCTCGCTGCTGGTCGAGCGCCGCGAGCACTGGCGCGCCAGCCTGAGCGCCGAGGGGCTGCGGCGATGAGCGGTTATGTAGTGTTCGACGGCGCGCGGCGGATCGCGGCCGGTTCGCGGCTGGAGGCGGCGGTCGCCGCCCAGGCCCGGCTGGCCGCCGCGCCGGAGGCCTCGGTGCTGATCTTCGACCCCGACGGCCGGCAGGTGGATTTCGACCTGCGCGGCGGTCCCTGGGACATCGCCCGGCGTCTGGGGGAGGCGGCGGTAGAGCCGCCGCGCGGCCGGGGTCGGCCCAAGCTGGGCGTCACGGCTCGGGAGGTCACCCTGCTGCCGCGCCACTGGGAATGGCTGGCCGCCCAGCCCGGCGGGGCCTCGGTGGCGCTGCGCAAGCTGGTCGAGGCCGCGCGCCGCGAGACCGAGGGGCCCAGTCGCCGCCGCGCGGCCCGCGACGCGACCTACCGCTTCGCCCAGGTGATGGCCGGCGACCGCGCGGGCTTCGAGGACGCCACGCGGGCCCTGTTCGCCGGCGACGCCGCCGGCTTCGCCGCCCGGATCACCGATTGGCCCGCCGACATCGCCGAGCATCTGCGGACCCTGGCGGCCGAGGCCTTCGAGGCCGCGCCCATTACCGGGGTTTAACAGCCATTACAGAGCTTTAAGGCCGCGATCCCCGCGACCCATGCCAGGGTGTCCGCCACCAATCGGGGGACACCGCATGAACATGACCGCCTTGGCCTTGGCCTTGAGCCTCTCCGCAGGCGCGTCGGGCGCCGCCCTGGCCCAGGCCCGGATCCTGCCCGCGACGCCCTATCTGGAGCCGACCTCGGCCGGCTCCAGCGCCAATTTCGACGTGCTGGTCACCAACGACAAGGCCTGGCCGGTCGAGGTCTCCGAGATCACGGTCGTCACCCTGGACGCCCTCGGCGCGGCGGTGCTGGAGCGGCGGATCGACGGCAACGGTTTCGCGCCCGCCATCGAGACGGTCGCCAACCGGGTGCTGGCGCCCGGCGAGACCCGGCTCTATTTCAACCCGTTCCCGGAGATTCCGGCCGACTTCGCCGCCTCGGGCGTGCGGGTGAAGGTGACTCTGGAGCGCGTCCTCAAGGACGGCGAAAAACCGCCGGAAGGCGAGACGGCCGCCACGGTCGAGGCCCGCGCCGTCTTCGCCGCCGCTCCGCCCTGGACCCGCAAGCTGGTCTTGCCGGTGGCCGGCAAGGTCGCGGTCTGGGACGGCCATGACCTGCTGTCGCACCACCGGCGCTTCGACTACCAGCACCCGTTCCTCAAGAGCGTGGGCATCGGCGCCAACGCCATGCGCTATTCCTACGACCTGGTCCCCGTCGACGCCGAGGGGCGAATGGCGGTCGGCGACGAGGCCCGGAACGAGAGCTATCTCGGCTTCGGCAAGCCGGTGCGAGCCCCGGCCGACGGCGTGGTGGTGGCGGCGCTGGACACCCGGCCAGACGACCACGGTTTCGATCCCGGCGAGCTGAAGACCGCGCCCAACGCCCTGTTCGGCAACTATCTGGTGATCCGCCACACGGACGGCCTGCACAGCGTGCTCGGCCACCTCCACCAGACCAGCCTGAAGGTGAAGGTCGGCGACACGGTCAAGGCCGGCCAGACCGTGGCGGCGATCGGCGCCTCGGGCAGTTCGCTGTTCCCGCACCTGCACTACCAGCTGATGACCGGTCCGACGATGCGCGACGAGGGCGCGCCCAGCGGCTTTACCGGCCTGACCCGGGTGCGCGGGGTGATGCGCACGCCAATCGCCAACGGGGCGATCGACAGCGGCGACGTGGTCGAGGGCAAGTAGGGGCGGCGGAGGCGTTCTAGACCGCGCGGACGTCGCGGCCTTGGCCGTCGAGGGCCAGCAGCGCGGCGACGTGGGTCCACAGGCGCGCGATCTCCTGGCCGGCGGGGTTGGTCGGGTCCCACTCGCCGACCGAGCGGCCGTGCGCGACCGATTGCTGGTAGATGGCCCGGGCGCGCAGGCCGACCGGGGCGACGGGCAGGCCGCAGAACCGCAGGGCCTCGATGGCCTTCTGCACGCCCACCGGCTCCAGTCCGCCACGCTTGGGCGGCGCCTGGCTGAGGACTATCAGGCCGGTCTTGCCCAGGCGGCGGATCATCTCGGCCGAACGCGCCACCGAGGCGATGTCGAGGAAGGTCGGCCGGCAGACCAGCAGGCAGAGGTCGGCGTGGTTGGCCGCCACGGCCACGTCGGAATCGGGCGCTGCGGGCGTGTCGATCAGCATCACGTCATAGGCGTCGTGCTCGGCGTGGGCGCGGGTCTGGAACAGCTTGCCGGCGTTGATCTCGGCCAGGGTCGGGCCGGGCGCGGTGCGGGCCCGCAGGGAGTCGGAGGCCGAGCGCTGCGGGTCGATGTCGGCGAGCATGGTGCGCCAGCCGGCCAGGTGGGAGGCCAGGGCCAGGTTGATCGACAAGGTGGTCTTGCCGGCCCCGCCCTTGCGGGAAATCACAGCCAGGGTCTTCACGTCCGACACTCCCTAACGGCCCCGATCGCGGCCGGAAGCCTGTGGATAACTTAGCCGCCCGTTACGACAGCTTCGCAACGGAAATGTCGTGTTGCGGGAATCTTAACCATACGGCAACGCGCCGAAGCCGAAAGCTTGACTGGAAATGAACGATCGACGGGCGATTTGGGCCCGCGCCACGCTCGCGTCGGGCTTGACCCGACCGGGGGCATGGGCGAGGCAGGGGTGTGATAGCCCGCCTGATCGAATTCTTCACCAACATGGACCGCCGCGCCTGGCGCACGGTGGCGGTGTCCTTCGTGCTGTTCGGCGGGGTGGGCGTGGTCTTCCTGTTCGGCGCGCAGATGCTGGGCCTCAACGGCGAGGTGGCGGTCGAGCACTGGCTGGGCGCGGCGCATGGGCCCTGGGCCCTGCCGGTGGCGGTGGGGGCCTTCGCGGTCCTGGCCTTCGTCGGAGTGCCGCAGTTCGTGCTGATCGCCGCGGCGGTGGTCGCCTTCGGGCCCTGGACCGGTTTCGCCTACAGCTGGATCGGCACCCTGGTGTCGTCCCTGGTCGGTTTCTGGCTGGGACGGACGTTCGGCGGTCGGCTGCTGCAGGACCTGGCCGGCGACGGCGTGGCCAAGTTCATGAAGCTGATCGGCAAGAACGGCTTCCTGGCCAGCCTGATCGTCCGGCTGGTGCCCTCGGCGCCGTTCATCGTCGTCAACATGGCGGCCGGGGTCACGCCGATGAAGCTTCGCGACTTCGCGGCCGGCACGGCGGTCGGCATCATCCCGAAGATCGCCCTGACCGCCTTCGCCGGCAATTCCATCGTCCAGGCGATGAAGGGCGGTGGCAAGCAGCACATCGTCATGCTGGTCATCGCCGTGGTCGTGTGGATCGTCGCCGGCCTGATCGCCCGCGCCTGGCTCAAGAAGCGCGAAGAGGCGGCGGACTAGAGCATCGTGCGGAAAAGTGGAGGCCGGTTTTCCGAAAGAACGATGGGAAAACAAAATCATAGAGCAAGCCGTGCGATTCCCATACCGCACGGCTTGCTCTAGGGCCGCCTCCACCGGGGACCTTCGTCAGGTCGCCTTTCGGCCCGTCGGCGCCAGCTTCTTGGCCAGGAGCGTACTCGACTCCAGCCCCGCCGCGAGATGGGCCTGGAAGCTTCGGTCCAGCGCGACCACGGTTTCGTCCCAAGCCTTGTCGAGGATGCGAACCGACTGTTCGCTGAACGGCTTTTCGCCCAGGGTCGCCCGCATCGAGGCGGCCAGGACTGCCGCCAAGCCCAGACCCGCCGTCAGGAAGACGTCCAGCCGGGGCGCCAGGCCCAGGGACCGAAGCTGGCGGTAGCGATCCAATTCCGGTCGGCGCTTCTGGATCGGCCCCCAAGGGTCGACCTCCTCCTGGATCCATTCCCACCAGGGGATCTTGGGCTTGTAGAGGATGTCCCGGATGATCAGGATCGAGCACGCGCCGCGGGCCTGTTTCAGATAGTCCTCGGCGAGTTGGCCGAAATAGCGCCAGCGATCGAAGTTTTTCAGGTCGTTCAGGCCCAGCTTGTCGAGGGCCAGCTTGCCGACGAACCGCTTGTCCACGGCGAAGGACAGTTCCTCCTTCAGGCGGGGCGTGTGGGCGACCAGCTCGCCCAGGGCGCTCCACCACAGCGTCTTGGTCCTGTGCGCGGGGATCAGCCAGTAGATGATGTTGCGGTAGTACCACTGGATCATCTCGTAGTGCGGCGCCGTCGTGAAGCCGCCCTGGCCGTCCGGGAGGTAGAAGCCGAAGATCCGCTGGTCGTTGGGCGACACGGCGGGATTGCCCACCAGCCGCTTGTCGCCGGTCAGGTTGATGTTGAAAAAGTGGTGCCAGGTGGAGTCCACCACCACGCGCCCCCGATTGACCCGGTGGCCGTCCCAGGCGCCGATCGAGCCGAACTCGAGGGATTGGGTCGCCTCGGTCTCGTTATGCTGGCCGTCGAAGGACGTCATGGTGCGGCCGCCATAGACCTGCCCCGTGGCGATCACCCTGGGGCCCAGCGGCTGGCCATTCAGGTCGGGATAGTCGGCCGTCGCCGCGCCCTTGTACTGGAAGGTGGCGGTGAGGTCGGCGGGCTCGTCGCAGATGCCCTCGTGCATGTGGTCGGGCAGGTAGTGGATCGCCCCGGCGGGCGAGCAGAGCAGGGGGTGCGGGTAGCGTTGGATGCCGCCGAACCAGGTCAGGGCGATTTCCTGGGCGATGTCGTCGGACTGGTCCTCGAACTCGTAGGTCGCGTTGTGGCCTCGGTGGGTGGTGTCGATGCGGCCGGAGCCGTAGCCATCGGGCGCGGGGGGATTGGCGTTGCTCAGCCAGCGCCGCATGCTGCGCACCCGGGGAATGAAGGGCGGAAGGCTCGAGCCCAGCTCATCATGGTCGCCGGTCGCGAAGAAACCGCCGCCGCTCTCCATGAAGTCGATGATCGCGGCGACTTCCGCGTTCCGCTTGGCGATGTCGGGCTCAAACGGAGGGCGCGCGGCCGGCAGGAACAGCACGATGTCGAACTCGGCCAGTTTCTGGGTCTTGCCCTTGGCCTGGAACGGCTGGTCGAACCGGAAGCCGATCGCGTCGGCGCCGGTTCTGGCCAGGGCGGCGGCCGGCGTCTCGCCGTTCAGCGGCGGGTCCTGGTGCGCGCGGATGATCTCGATGTTGAAGCCCAGCCAGACGGTCTGTCCCAACACCTTGAGGAATTCGCCCATGTGGAAGGCGTTCTGCTGGGCCTTGTCGGTCCATTCCAGAAAGCCGCCGTCGGAATCGTCGGCGACGGCGAGGATGCGTACAACAGGCTTGCCCATCGGCGGGGTCCCCAGGGTTGACTGCGAGGGTTGATGGAAAGGGCGCCGAGGACACAAGCCGGCGGGTGATATTAAAGCGCGAAAATTCCAGAAGCACAACTTATGGTTAAAGCGGCGTGGGCCTTTCGCCAAGCGACGTTCGTCGCGGATAGACCCGAGGGTCACCCAGGGATCGGTCGCCGGGAGTCGCACCGGACGAAGGGCGGGCGGAGGGCGATCGCGCCGCCATGGGCCGCCTGGCGGGGTGGTTTGACGCCTTCACCAGCGATTTCCCGATCGTGACCCGCCCCAAATAGGGTGGGTTCTGGAAGGAACTTGCTCTGTGTGCGGCCAATCGCGCGAAAAGAGCAAAATGCTTGCTGGATTTCGGGCTGCTGTGTAGAAAGCGACCATGAACGTCGCGCGCCAACTGCTTTCGCTTCGGCTTATCACCCCCTGGGCGCTCTAGGGGCCGCGCTTCGTCGTGGCCGGGCGCGCAGGGGATAACCGACCCGCAGCCGCCCCGCACGCAGACACATTCCGACGAGTAGCTCCATGACCCCCCCGATTTCTGGCGTATCGCCCGGCGCTTTCGACAAGCGCGACAACGTCGTCATTTTCGACACCACCATGCGCGACGGCGAACAGTCGCCCGGCGCCTCGATGTCGCACGACGAGAAGCTGGAACTGGCCAAGATCCTCGAGGAGATGGGGGTCGACGTCATCGAGGCCGGCTTCCCGATCGCCTCGAACGGCGACTTCGAGGCGGTCCGCGAGATCGCCAAGATCGTCAAGAACTCGACCATCGCCGGCCTGTGCCGCGCCCACCAGGTGGATATCGACCGTTGCGCCGAAGCCCTGAAGGGCACGCAGCGCGGCCGCATCCACGTGGTGATCGCCACCAGCGACCTGCACATGAAGCACAAGCTGCAGATGGAGCCCGACGCGGTGATCGACGTGATCGCCCGCTCGGTGACCCACGCCCGCAACCTGCGCGATGACGTCGAGTGGTCGGCCGAGGACGCCACCCGCAGCGACCGCCAGTTCCTGCGCCGCGCCATCGAGACGGCGATCAAGGCCGGGGCCACGACGATCAACCTGCCCGACACCGTCGGCTACACCTATCCGTCGGAATATGCCGACCTGTTCAGCTGGATGACCCAGAACGTCGAGGGCGCCGACAAGGTGATCTTCTCGACCCACTGCCACAACGACCTGGGCCTGGCCGTGGCCAACAGCCTGGCCGGCGTGCAGGGCGGGGCGCGGCAGATCGAGTGCGCGATCAACGGCCTGGGCGAGCGGGCCGGCAACGCGGCGCTGGAAGAGGTGGTGATGGCCCTGAAGGTGCGCGGCGACAAGCTGCCCTTCGAGACCCACATCGACACCACCCACATCACCCGCGCCAGCCGCTACGTCTCGGCCATCACCGGCTTCCCGGTGCAGTACAACAAGGCCATCGTCGGCAAGAACGCCTTCGCGCATGAAAGCGGCATCCACCAGGACGGGATGCTGAAGAACCGCGAGACCTACGAGATCATGACCCCGGAATCGGTCGGCCAGGCGCCGTCCAGCCTGGTCATGGGCAAGCACTCGGGCAGCCACGCCTTCCGCGCCAAGCTGAAGGACCTGGGCTACGAGCTGGGCCAGAACGCCCTGAAGGAGGCCTTTGGCCGCTTCAAGGACCTGGCCGACCGCAAGAAGCACGTCTACGACGACGACATCATCGCCCTGGTCGACGACGCCCTGGCGCGCGGTTCGGAGCGCATCCGCGTCCAGCGCCTGCGGGTGGTGGCCGGCACCGACGGCCAGTCGGCCGAACTGACCCTGGAAGTCGACGGCGAGATCAAGACCTCGGAAGCCTCCGGGGACGGTCCGGTCGACGCGGTGTTCAACGCCATCCAGCAGATCGTGCCGCACGACGCCGCCCTGCGCCTGTTCCAGGTGCACGCGGTCACCGAAGGCACCGACGCCCAGGCCCAGGTCTCGGTCCGTCTCGAGGAGGACGGCCGCATCGCCACCGGCCAGGCCGCCGACACCGACACCCTGACCGCCTCGGCCAAGGCCTATGTCAACGCCCTGAACAACCTCATGGCGCGCAAGGAAAAGAGCCGGCCGGAAGCGGCGATCGCCAGCGGGTTCTAGGGTTACAACGGACGGGGACAGGCACATGTGCCTGTCCCCAACCCAACCCAACCCTAAGCCGCCGCCCGCGTCGAAAACGGCCGCGTCGCCAGCAGTTCCGCCGACAGGTGCGCCTGGGTCTCCACCTCCAGGCCCAGCGCCCGCAGGTCCTCGCACAGCGTGCGGCGCGGCTCCTGGTCGAGGAACGCCCCAGCGTCGATGACCAGCACGCCGCCCGGGCGCAGCATGGCCATCGTCGAGGCCGCGGCGGCGCGGGCGTCGGGGACGGTCGAGCAGCCGACGATCAGCAGCACGTCGCTCTGTTCGTCGGCGGCCCGGCAGGTGGCCCGGCGGGCGGCTTCCACCCGGTCATAGCCCTTGCGCCACAGCACGCTCATCGCCTCGCCCGCGTCGGGCCCGGTCACCGCCACGAAACACAGCGGCGTGGCCTCGGCGAGGGTGAGCATGCGCTCGAGGGTGCGGGAAATCCCGTCGGTCGGAACGCCGAGCAGGAACTGCGCGGCCTGACGGAACGGATGGGACGACATGATGATGCCTCTGACTGGTCGAGCCCGTCACCGGACGAGCCGACGGCCAGGGTGTGCGCCTTCGGGGCCTAAGGCCACCATTCGGAAACAGGCCGTCCGCATAAGGGCGGCATAAGGATCAGCCGATGTTGGAGCACGACACCACAGCGACGCCGCCGGCCTGGCGCGAGATCGACGCCCGTTCGCGGGCCCTCGGCTTCGACATGCCGTCGGAAGCGGGGACCGGGGCCATGCTGCGGCTGCTGGCCGCCTCCAAGCCTTCCGGCCGCCTGCTGGAGCTCGGAACGGGCACGGGCCTGGCCACCGCCTGGCTGCTGGGTGGCATGGGGCAGGGGGCGACCCTGGTCAGCCTGGACAACGACGCGGGCGTCCAGGCCGTGGCCCGCGCGGTGCTCGGCGATGACCCGCGCGTGACCTTCGTGATCGGCGACGGCCTCGACCATGTCCGCGCCCAGCCGCCGGCGTCCTTCGACCTGATCTTCGCCGACGCGTGGCCGGGCAAGTACGAGGGGCTGGACGCGACCCTGGCGCTGCTGCGCCCGGGCGGGCTCTATGTGGTCGACGACATGTCGCGACAGCCCAACTGGCCGGAAGGCCACCAACCCCGCGTCGACGCCCTGACGGCGCGGCTGCAATCCCATCCCGACCTGGCGACCGTGGCCCTGGACTGGGCGTCGGGACTGGTCATCGCGGCGAGACGGTCATGATCTGGATTCCCATCACCATCGCCGCCGCCGCCTTCCAGGTGGCGCGCAACGCCGCCCAGCGCTCGGTGATGGGCGGGGCGGGGCCGTGGGGGGCGACCCTGGTGCGGTTCCTGTTCGGCCTGCCGTTCGCCACCCTGTTCGCGGCCGTGGCCTGGGCGGTGACGCCCGGCGCCGCGGCGCATGCGACGGCCGGGTTCTGGCTGGCCTGCGTGGCGGGCGCGGCCTTGCAGATCGGCGCCACCGCCGCCCTGCTGACGGCCATGCACCGCTCGTCCTTCGCCCTGGGCACCGCCCTGCAGCAGAGCGGCCTGCCGTTCGCCCTGGTCTGGGGCGTGCTGCTGTTCGGCGACACGGTCTCGGCCGTGACCTGGATCGGCGGCCTGATCGCCACGGTCGGCCTGGCGGCCCTGACCTGGCCGCGCGGCGAGACGCCGATGCGGCGGGGCGCGGTGCTGGCCGGGCTGGGCTCGGGCGCGGCCTTCGCCCTGTGCGCCAACTGCTTCCGGCAGGCGTCCCTGGCCTTCGACCCGGTCCATCCGGCGGTCTCGGCCCTGGTCACGGTGATGGTGGTCCAGGCCATCCAGACCGTGGCCCTGACGGCCTTCCTGGCGGCGCGTAATCCCGCCGCCCTGGTCGCGGTGGTCAAGGCCTGGCGGCGGTCGCTGGGCGCCGGCTTCTGCGGCGCGGCGGCCTCGGGCCTGTGGTTCACCGCCATGGCGCTGAGCCCGGTGGGGCCGGTGCGGGCGGTGGGGGTGGTCGAGATGCCGATGGCCGCCCTGGCCGGACGGCGACTGTTCGCCGAGCGCCTGACCGCCGCGCAACTGGTCTTTGGCCTGGTCACGGCGGTCGGCGTGGTCATGGCCGCGCTCGGCTAGAAATCGCCATGTTTCTGGGATGAAACCTCCCGCGCCGCCGTTCTGTGAAAACAGCTGAGCAAGGCCTGCTAATAGACCTTGAAATCAACGCTTTCGCAGGGCAAACGGGCGACGTCGGCGTGCTTTGTGGCAGTCAGACGACGGCGCGGCAGGGGCTCGCGCTCCCGTCGTGCGGCAGGCGCTCGTCAATGGGACAAAGCCCGTAACCGCGGGAATCATGTTGTCCTCGTTCGGAATTGAAGTAGGAGCCATCTTTTCCCTTCGTCTTCGGCGCGAACGCGCCGCAAATGGCTCTGCTTTCGCCTATCCGCCGCCTTCTTTCTTTTGACGACCCAGCCGCCTTCGCCCCCCTATCCCGTCAGTCAGGGCTTTCAATGTTTTCTTCCCTCTTCGGCGTCATCTCCAACGACATCGCCATCGACCTGGGCACCGCCAACACCCTCATCTACATGAAGGGCAAGGGCATCGTGCTGAACGAACCGTCGGTGGTGGCGCTGCGCAATGTCGGCGGCCGCAAGATCGTTCACGCCGTCGGGATCGAGGCCAAGCAGATGCTGGGCCGGACGCCGGGCCACATGGAAGCCATCCGTCCGATGCGCGACGGGGTCATCGCCGACTTCGAAGTCGCCGAGGAGATGATCAAGTACTTCATCCGCAAGGTTCACAACCGCAAGGGCTTCGTGAACCCCAAGGTCATCGTCTGCGTGCCGTCGGGCGCCACCGCCGTCGAGCGCCGCGCCATCAACGACTCCTGCCTCAACGCCTCGGCCCGCCGCGTAGGCCTGATCGACGAGCCGATGGCCGCCGCGATCGGCGCCGGCCTGCCGATCCACGAGCCGACCGGCTCGATGGTCGTCGACATCGGCGGCGGCACCACCGAGGTGGCCGTGCTGTCGCTGTCGGGCATCGTCTATTCGCGCTCGGTGCGGGTCGGCGGCGACAAGATGGACGAGGCGATCATCAGCTATATGCGTCGCCACCATAACCTGCTGATCGGCGAGACCACCGCCGAGCGCATCAAGAAGGAAATCGGCACCGCCCGCGCCCCGGCCGACGGCGAAGGCCTGTCGATCGACGTCAAGGGCCGCGACCTGATGCAGGGCGTGCCGCGCGAAGTCCGCATCTCGGAAAAGCAGGCCGCCGACGCCCTGGCCGAACCGGTCGGGCAGATCGTCGAGGCGGTGAAGGTGGCCCTGGAAGCCACCCCGCCCGAACTGGCCAGCGACATTGCCGACAAGGGCATCATGCTGACCGGCGGCGGCGCCCTGCTGCGCGGCCTGGACGCCGAGATCCGCGACCACACCGGCCTGCCGGTGACGGTGGCCGACGACCCGTTGTCGTGCGTGGCCCTGGGCTGCGGCAAGGTGCTCGAACATCCCAAGTGGATGAAGGGCGTGCTTGAATCGACTCTCGCCTAGGCGGCACAATCGTAGAGGACGCCGCGGGGGGCGTCGGGAGAAACTAGTCCGTGCCCTTTCGCGAAGGTCCGCTCGGCGACCTGAAAGTGCCGCTCACCTGGACCGCGGCCGTGGCGTTGATCGTCGCGGTCGTGATCGCGGTGGCGTTCCTGCTGGCCGACCGGCGTGAGACCCTTCAGCAACAGGCCTACGGCGTCACCCGCCAGACGGTCGACACGGTGTCCAAGCCGGTCAGCGGCGTGATCGCCGCCCCGGGCCGCTGGACGGGCCTGGGCGTCGATTTCGTCAGCAGCTACTTCTTCACCGCCTCCGAGAACCGCCGGCTGAAGGCCGAGCTCAAGGAGATGCGCGGCTATCGCGACCAGTACCTGGCCGAGGTCGACAAGAACGACCGCTACCGCTCGCTGCTGGGCCTGCGCACCGATCCGCCGATCCCGATGGTCGCCGCCCGCGTGGTCAGCGACAGCCGGGGCCCGTTCGCCAACACCCGCCTGGCCGATTCCGGCTCGGAAAAGGGCGTGCTGGTCGGCAATCCGGTGATGAACGAGCGCGGTCTGGTCGGCCGCGTGGTCGGCGTCGCCCACGGGGCCAGCCGGGTGCTGCTGCTGACCGACATCGCCTCGCGCACGCCGGTGATGATCGACCGCACCAACGCCCGCGCCATCCTGACCGGCGACGGCGGCCCCAATCCCAAGCTGGAATATCTGCGCGGCGCCGATCCCATCAAGGAGGGCGACCGGGTCGTCACCTCGGGCGACGGCGGCGTGGTGCCGCGCGGCCTGCCCGTGGGCGCGGCCGTGAAGGGCCTGGACGGCCGCTGGCGGGTGGTGCTGTTCGCCGACGACACCGCCATCGACTACGTCCGCATCCTGCTGTTCAAGGACTTCTCGCAACTGGCCGACCAGAAGGCGCTGCTGACCCGCAGCCTGCCGCCGGTGACCACCGAGGACCCCAACGTCTCGATCCTGGGCCCCGCCGCCGGGGCCAGGCCGCCGCCGCCC
>NZ_AKKF01000164.1 GCF_000281955.1 Caulobacter sp. AP07
GGAGAGGGGTCGAGGATGCCGCCCCGTCCTCCGCCGTCTGCACCAGGCAGCCGTACCAGCCCATGCCGGCATAGGTCTCGTAGCCGGGCGTCAGGGCGTAGCCGACCGTGCGGGCGCCGTCGGCGTAGCTGCCCAGGGTCCCGCCGGTGGTGTCGAGCTTGAAGGTCTCCTCCAGCACGCCCTGGCCATCGGAAGCGGCCAGCACCCGGTGGTTCTGGTCGAGCAGCAGCACCCGCGAGCGGGCCTTCTCCTCCTGCGTCAGGCGCACGCCGTCGACCACCGCCTGAGCCTGGGGCTTCCAGTCGAAATGCACGCCCAGCACGCCCAGCACCTTGCCATTGGCCTGGCCGCCGGCCCGGATCGCCGTGGCGTAGGTGGCGACCGGGGCGTTGTTCAGGGCCGGCGCCCGCTCGATGTCGCAGACGGTGAACTCGTCGCCCGACCGGGTGCGCAGGGCGTTCTTGAACCAGTCGGCCTCGGCCACCGAGGCGGTCTTGGCGGCGGGGTACCTGTCCGGCCGGCCGCTGGCGACCACCCGCCCGGACGGGTCGCAGATCCACAGGTCCAGATAGACCGTGTAGGCGTCGAGGATCACCTTCAGCCGCTGGCTGGCATAGGCCACCGCCTCGCGGCTGGGGGCGGCGACGCAGTCGACCACGGCGCTGTCGGTGGCCCACCAGCGTACGTCGCAGGTGCGCTCATAGAGATTGCGGTCGATGATCTCGATGGCGTTGAGCGCCAGGTCGGCCAGGCGCTGGCCGCGCAGGTGGCCCAGGATCGCCCCGCCGATCTTGGTCAGTTCGTCGAGGTCGGCGCGCACCTGGCTCTCCAGGGCGGCGGCCACCACGTCGATCTGGGTGGAGATGGTCTTGAACTCCTCGGCGACGATCGCGAAGCCGCGCCCCGCCTCGCCGGCCCGGGCGGCGACGATCAGGGCGTTGATGGCCAGCATCTTGGCCGAGCGGTTGACGTAGGCGATCTCGCCGATCTTCTCGCCGGCCACGGCGCTGAGCCGTTCGGACAGCTCCAGGATGCGTTCTGGACGGAGGCTGGCGTCTTCGTTGGCCATGGGTGGTTTCCCCCGAAACCGGGCGGCGGGACGCGGAAAACCCGAATCACTCGCCAGACGGGCGAGAATGACACCAGTGTCAGGTTCGCGGCATGGGGGTAGGACACTCGGTCGCGCGATTTGGTGGGACGGCCGCCGATATCACCCAAGATTGCATAAATTGGCGGCAAACCTTGCCCGTCGTCGCCTTATAGTTAACCAGGATTGTGGCGACCGCGGTCAGAGGTTCGCGGATGGCGGCTCGCTTGCCCCCACCTGGCGGCTTCGCCGCCTGTCCGCCCCCATAGGGGGCGGAGCCCCGCGCTCGAAACTCTTCCCCCTATGGGGGAGGAGCGCCGTAGGCGCGGAGGGGGCAAGTGTTCACCGCACCGTCCCCTTTTGCGAGCCGCCCCGCTTTCCTCTACAAGCCCCCGCATGTCGCACAACACCTTCGGCCACCTGTTCCGCGTCACCACCTGGGGCGAAAGCCACGGCCCGGCCCTGGGCTGCGTGGTCGACGGCGTCCCGCCCGGCATCGCCCTGACCGCCGATCAGATCCAGGCCTTCCTCGACAAGCGCCGGCCGGGGAGCGGCAAGTTCGTCACCCAGCGCCAGGAGGCCGACGCGGTGAAGATCCTGTCGGGGGTGTTCGAGGACGCGCGCAGCGACGGCCAGCGCACCACGGGCACGCCGATCTCGCTGATGATCGACAACACCGACCAGCGCTCCAAGGACTATGGCGAGATCGCCCAGGCCTTCCGGCCGGGCCACGCCGACTATCCCTATTTCGCCAAGTACGGCGTCCGTGACTATCGCGGCGGCGGCCGCAGCTCGGCCCGCGAGACCGCCGCGCGGGTGGCGGCCGGGGCCATCGCCCGCCTGGTGATCCCCGGCGTCACGGTGCGCGCCGCCCTGGTGCAGATCGGGCCGCACAGGATCGACCGCGCGCGCTGGGACTGGAACCAGATCGAACAGAACCCCTACTGGTCGCCCGACGCCGACATCATCCCGGTGTGGGAAGAGCACCTGGAGACCGTGCGCAAGGCCGGCTCCTCGACCGGCGCCGTGGTTGAGGTGGAAGCCACGGGCGTGCCGGCCGGCTGGGGCGCGCCGCTGTACGGCAAGCTCGACGCCGAACTGGCCGCCGCCCTGATGTCGATCAACGCCGCCAAGGGCGTCGAGATCGGCGAGGGCTTCGCCTCGGCGGCGCTGTCGGGCGAGGAGAACGCCGACGAGATGCGGATGGGCAATGACGGACCGATGTTCCTGTCCAACCATGCGGGGGGCGTGCTGGGCGGCCTGTCGACCGGCCAGCCGGTGGTGGCCCGCGTGGCGTTCAAGCCGACCTCGTCGATCCTGACCTTGCGCCAGAGCCTCAACGAGGCCGGCGAGGAGGTCGACCTGCGCACCAAGGGCCGCCACGACCCGTGCGTCGGCATCCGCGGCGTGCCGGTGGTCGAGGCGATGACCGCCTGTGTGCTGGCCGACGCCTTCCTGCGGCACCGGGCGCAGACCGGCGGCGGGGCGTTCACGCCAGGCGGCGAGGGACGAGCCTGACCCGGACGCCGCTCTAGGTTACGCGGAGGGCGCGGATGAGGGCGGAAAGCGCCGCCGATTGATGGCGACGGCCCGGATAGTAGATGAAGAAGCCGGGAAAGGATGGCGACCAGTCCTCCAACACCCTGATGAGCTTGCCCTGGTCGATGTAGCCGGCCACCTGATCTTCATAGGCCAGCCCGATGCCCAGGCCGGCCAAGGCGCCCTGGATGACGAGGCTCGTGTCATCGACGACGAGCGGCCCGGTGACGGTGGTTGTCACGGGGGCGCCGCCCTTCTCGAATTCCCATCGGTACGGGCCGCCCGGCAGGCGGAGCCCAATGCAGTTGTGGGCGCTCAGGTCCCGCGGGTTCAGGGGGCGGCTCCGCGTCGCGAAATACTCCGGTGAAGCGACGGCGGCCAGCCGCAGTTCCTGGGTCACGCGCGCGGCGACCATGTCCTTCTGAATGAATTCCTCGAGTTGGATGCCGGCGTCGAACCCGCCCCCGACCAGATCGACCTGACCCGTGCAGGTGGACACATCGAGCACCACCTCGGGATAGGCGGCGGCGAACGCGGGAAGCTTGGGCATCAGCACCGAGAGCGCGGCGGATTTCGAGACGGCAAGACGAAGCCGGCCGGCCGGCCGATCTCGCGCGGTGCGGACTTCGTTGAGCGCGCGATCGATCTGCTCGAGCGCTGGCGACAGGCTCTTCAAGAGCTCGGCGCCCGCGGAGGTCGGCGCCACGCTCTTGGTCGTCCGGGCGAGGAGCTGCAGCTCCAGCCGACGCTCCAGGCCGCGGATCGTGTGGCTCAGCGCCGACTGCGTGACCCCAAGCCGCGCCGCGGCCCGCGTAAAGCTTCGCTCGGTGGCGACGACGGCGAACGCCGCGAGGTCATTCAGTTCGCTCTTCATGAAATCAACTCATGAGTCCTATGCGGTTAGGCGCACTTTTCTCATATATAAGCGCGATCTAGAATAATCTCCATGGCGACTGGGGGAGAACGCCCCAGAACGGAAGAATGGGTCCGTCACCCTCGCTCTCGAAGCAATCCCCGACACCAGGCAGTGGAGTAAATCTATGGAAGACGCTGAAGATACTTTGAGAGCCTTGGCGAAAGTCTATTTCGACGCCGCGTACGACATGGACGCGGAGCAGTTCCAGACGATATTTCACCCCCTCAGCGCCGTAACCAGAATTGGCGATGACGGCGGGGTCAGCGTGATGCCGATCGAGACCTGGCTGGCCGGCGTGCGCAATGCGACCGCGCCGCGAAAACTCGAACTCGAGCGCAAGGACGAGGTTGTCGCCATCGATGTTTCGGACAATCTCGCCCTGGTGAAGCTGAGGCTTCAGATGCCGCCGCGTTACTTCACCGACCTGCTGTCATGCCTGAAGGTGCAGGGCGCCTGGAAGATTGTTCAGAAGGTGATGTCGGTCGACGTCCGCCAATAGGTTCGCCCACCCGCAAGCAAGCGCTTCTCGCGCCCTACCCCTTGCGCGTCTCCGGCCATTCCTCGGGGCGCATGATCAGGGTCGGGCGCAGGAACGGCGACTGGACGCGGTCATAGGCGAAGAGATCGAGATCACGGCAGATGAGCTGAAGCAATTCGCCGCCACTGACTTCCGGGGCCGGCTCGTCGTGCATCTGGCCCCAGAGCTCCAGGGCCTCTCGTTTGATGAGATCGTCGCGTGACGCCATGCGAATTGAAACTCCTTCCCGCCCTCAACTCTTCGCCGCCTGACTCGTTCCTGAGTTTTTCGTTGACAAACGAAAATCAACCGCCGCTGTCGTTAACTATAGTCTTGGATCCAGCGGCCAGATCGCTTCGAGGCCCGCCGAGCCCCTCGGGCCGGCGCACGATGGGAGCCGCGTCCCCGCGCGCGCCCTCCCGACCTCGCCACCGCTCGGCCTGACGCCTGAAAACACTCGGTTTTCCGGCCGATTTCCGATTGACCGATCATTACACCCCCGTAATGTCTCGCTGGTCGGGCGGCCTCGCGGAGCGCCTTCCCGTCCCGGTTGCGCCCCGCGTGATCCTGACCGACGAACCGAGGGCGCGTGCGCTTCGATCTGCTGAAGATCCTGCTGGTCGACGACAATCAGCACATGCGCATGCTGTTGACCGAGATCCTGCGGGCGCTGGGCGTGCGCCACGTCTTCGAAGCCCTCGACGGGGCCGAGGCCCTGCAACTGCTGCGCGGGACGCCGATCGACATCGTCATGACCGACCTGACCATGGGGCCGCTGGACGGCATCGACTTCGTCAACCTGCTGCGCAATTCGCCCGACAGCCCCGACCCGTTCGCCCCGGTGATCATGATCACCGGCCATTCCACCCAGCGCCGGGTGGCCGAGGCCCGCGACGTCGGAGTCAACGAGTTCCTGGCCAAGCCGGTGACGGCGCGCGGCGTGATCCACCGCATCAACCTGATCATCGAGCACCCCCGCCCCTACATCCGCTGCGAGACCTATTTCGGCCCCGACCGCCGCCGGCGGCAGGACCCCGGCTTCACCGGTCCCTGGCGGCGCGGCGGCGATCCGGGGGTCACCGAGCCGCCGTACTGAGCCGCACCGGGAACACCGCCCGCAGGGCCGGGTCGCGCAGATAGAGGCCGCCCCAGGCCAGCAGGCCCAGATAGACCCCGAACAGCACGTGGCTGGCCAGCGGGTCGCCGACCCGCAGGTGGCTGGCGATCGCCCCGCCCAGCACGCCCATCAGCAGCACGGCGCCCAGCACGGCGGTGCGCGGAATGACGTAGAGCGCCAGGATCACCAGTTCGATCACGCCGATCGGCCGCGCCAGTCGGTCGGAATAGCCCAACTGGGTCAGGGCGTCGGTCACCGGCTGGATCTTGACCAGCTTGATGACGCTGTCGAACAACATGAACAGGATCAACAGGCCGCTCAGCACGCGCCCGATCCACAACATCGCCTTGGTCTTCATGGGATAGCCCTCCTTTGGTTGGTTCTGGTCGAAGGACGTGCGGGAGGGATCAACGCCGACACTGAAGTTTCGTTTTTTGATTTCCGCGGATCAGGAGATGGACACATCGCGGCCATCGGACGCGGCGACCCTGCCGGTCCGCCAGACTACAAGCCGCCTCCCGTTCCAGCGAGTCCCCCGCCATGACCGTTCGCCGCGCCACCCTCGCCCTGTCCCTGCTGGCCGTCGCCCTGAGCGTTCAGGGCTGCCTGGCCGTCGCGGCGGGCGGCGCCGTGGTCGGGGCGACCGGGGCCGTGGTCGGCACGGGCGCCAAGGTGGTGGTCGCCACCGGCAAGGCGGTGATCCCCGGCGAGAGCAAGAAGGACCGCGAGAAGCGCGAGTTCAAGGAATGGAAGAAGCAGCAGGGGGATTGAGGACGCCCGCCCCCTTATCGACGCCCTCCGGACGCCCTATCTCGGCGGGATGTTCGCACCCTATCTGAGCCGCTGGGACCTGGTCCCCGACGGTGACCCCATCCTCACCCCCAACGGCCGTCTGCTGCCCGTGCGGCGCGGCGGCGAGCCGGCGATGCTGAAGCTGGCCAAGGACGAGGACGAGCGCTTCGGCAGCCTGCTGATGGAATGGTGGGGCGGTGATGGCGCCGCCCGGGTCCTGGCCCGCGACGGCGAGGCCATCCTGCTGGAGCGCGCGCAGGGCGACGCCTCCCTGGCCGACATGGCCCGCACCGGGCGAGACGACGAGGCCAGCCGCATCCTGTGCACGGTGGCGGCGCGGCTGCACGCGCCCCGGCCCGCGCCGCTGCCGGAACTGGTTTCGCTCGACCGCTGGTTCCGCGACCTGGAGCCGGCCGCCGCGGCCCATGGCGGCATCCTGGTCCGCAGCCTCGAGGCCGCCCGGGCGCTGCTGGCCGATCCGCGCGAGGTGGTCCCGCTGCACGGCGACCTGCACCACGACAACGTGCTGGACTTCGGGGAGCGGGGCTGGCTGGCCATCGACCCCAAGCGCCTGGTCGGCGAGCGCGGCTTCGACTACGCCAACATCTTCACCAACCCCGACCTGGCCGACCCGACCCGCCCGGTCTCGACCCAGCCGGGCCGTTTCGCGCGGCGGCTGGAGGTGGTGATCGCGGCCGCCGGGCTCGAGCGCCGGCGCCTGCTGCTGTGGATCCTGGCCTGGACCGGCCTGTCGGCGGCCTGGTACCTGGGCGACGACGACCCGGCCGAGGTCGACCTGCGGGTGGCGGAACTGGCGGCGGCCGAACTGGACCGCTGAGGCTTCAGGGCCGCCCCGCCACGCGTTCCCTCAAGCCACCGCCCCCAACGCCGCGACCACCGCCTCGCTGGTCAGGATCGCGTGGGCGAAGGTCGGGCCATTGAGGTCATGGGCGGCGTGCATGCCCTCGTCGCTGAACGCCGCCGTGGCGTCGCGGACCAGGGTGACGTGGTAGCCCAGCTCCGAGGCGAAGCGGCCGGTGCCCTCGATGCAGGTGTTGGCCACCAGCCCGATCAGGATCACGTGGGTGACGTCCTTCTGCTTGAGCCGGTAGTCGAGGTCGGTGTTGGCGAAGCCGCTGCTGCCCCAGTGCTCCTTGACCACCACGTCGCCGGCCTGCGGTGCGAAGTCGGGATGCCACTCGCCGCCCCAGGCGCCCTGCTCGAACACCAGGGCCTTGGCGCTGCCCTGCAGATAGGGCGTCGGGTGGTTGAAGCCGTCGAGGTCGCCGGGGGCGAAGCGGTGGTGGGGCACGATGAACACCGCCACCCCCGCCGCCCGGGCCGCCGCCGTCACCGCCTTCAACCGGTCGTGCAGGCCGGCCGCGGCCTGGGTCGCGGCAATGCGCGGCCACAGCTTGCCGCCGTCCGCCAGGAAGTCGTTGTAGGGATCGACGAACAGCAGGGCCGTGCGGCCCCTCTCGTAGATGACGTCCGGCATGGCCAGCGCTCCTGAACCCGTTCCCGTATGTTCCTACACCCGGGTTCAGAACGGGGATTTCCCGTTCGCGTCGTCTTTTGGACGATCGTGACGCGCTGGCCCTTCGCCGCCGATCAGCCGGGCAGCTTCGGCAGGACGAGGTCGCCGACCCGGTAGACGTGGAATTCGCTGGTGGAGACCGCGTCGAGCTGGCGGAACTTCTCGACGAACACCGGGTCGGAGAAGAACTCGCCGACATTGCCCTCGTCGGCGATGGCCTCGATGTTGACCACGGTCTGGCCGTCGGTGCTCTTGGCCAGGTTGCTCCACAGGAAGCCGGGTTTGCGTTCGGCCACGTAATGGACGACGTCCTGAATGATCGCGAAGGCCTCGTCCTGCTTGCCCGGATGGGCATGGATGACGTTGACGACAAAGACAGTGGCGTCGGGCTGGGGGCTGAAGCTGGCCTTCAAGGAATCCAAGGGAGTTCTCCGTATGGGTTGCCCGGCGCGATGACGCCGGACTCGTCAGATACGGCTCGGTCCGCGACGGAAAAACAGGCTAGAGGTCCTCTCAATTCGGACATGAAAGTCCGCAATTGGAGCCCATCATGGATAGCCTTGGAGCCCTGAACGTCTTCGTCCAGGCCGCCGAACTGCGCAGCTTCGTCGTGGCCGGGCGGACCTTGGGCATATCGTCGTCGGCGGTCGGCAAGGCGGTGGCGCGTCTCGAGGACAGCCTCGGCGTGCGGCTGTTCCATCGCAGCACCCGCAGCATCACCCCGACGGCCGAGGGCCTGCTGCTGCTGGAGCGCTGCCGGCGGATCTTCGGCGAGCTCGAGGCGGCGACCCAGGAGCTGTCGCAGGCGGCGCGGGCCCCGCGCGGCCGGCTGAAGGTCAGCCTGCCCCTGGTCGGCATGCTGCTGATGCCGCCGCTAGCCGCCTTCATGCGCGCCTATCCGGACATCGCGCTGGAACTCGACTTCACCGACCGGCTGGTCGATGTGATCGAGGAAGGCTTCGACGCCGTGGTCCGCACCGGCGAGCCTGGCGACTCGCGGCTGATGACCCGGACGCTGGGGACCTTCCGCCATCGGGTGGTGGCCTCACCGGACTATCTGGCCCGCCACGGAACGCCACGCGCGCCCGAGGACCTGCTGGCCCACGCCTGCCTGCGCCACCGGTATCCCTCGACGGGCAAGCTGGAGCCCTGGCCGCTGCACCGCGACGGCCAGGCGCTCGACCTGGACCCGCCGGCCGCCGCGACGGCCAGCCTGCTGGAGCCGCTGATCTACCTGGCCGAACAGGGGCTGGGCGTCGCCTGTCTGCCAACCTTCGCCATCGCGCGCCAGCTGGAGGACGGAACCCTGGCGGCGATCCTCGACGACCACGTGCGCAACCTCGGGACCTTCCGTGTCCTGTGGCCGTCGAGCCGCCAGCTGTCGCCCAAGCTGCGGGTGTTCGTGGACTTCCTTGCGGAGAACCTGTTCGCCCCGCCCCAAGGCTGGCGATAGGGCCTCACTTGGCCTTCAGCGGATCGCCCTTCTCGCGGTTCAGGGCGACGCCCGCGCGGACCAGCCTGGCGACGTCGGCGGCGCTGATCGCCTCGCCCTCGGACAGCTTGATAAACGCCATCTTGGGATTGTCGCCGCCCAGGCGGGCGTCGAGGTCCTTGAGCTCGACGCCGCGCCAGAAGCCGAAGGTCATCCACTTGGGGAAGGCCTTGATCAGGCACACCGGCCCGCCGGCCTCGAACACCGGGTGGCCCCACTTCATGGCCTCGACCACCTCGCCGGTCGCCAGGATGTCGGCGCGCAGGGCCTGGGCGGCGCTGGCCTGCCAGGCCGGAAGGCCGGAGATGTAGTCGTCGACGGTCTTGCCCATGGCGCTGTCCTTTTCGGGTTTCGGCCAGAGGACGTGGGAGGGCGCGCCGATCCGACAAGGGGGGCGAAGATTCTCGACGCTTTCCGAACTAGCCCGCCAGGGCGACGCGCGCACGGAGCGTTTCCCCCTCCCCCGCCTCCAGGGTGACGATCATGGCGGCGATCTCGTCGCGCAGGGCGGTCGAGGCGGCGATGTGGGCCTCGACGTCGGCCAACTTGGCGCGCAGGGGCGGGAGCAGGGCGTCGCAGGCTCCCGGATGGGGCGCGGACGCCACGCCGCCGGCCTGGATCTCCCGCAGCGAGAAGCCCAGCTTCTGGGCCCGTTCGATGAAGACGATCAGGTCGACGGTGGCCGGCGGATAGTCGCGATAGCCGTTCGCGGTCCGCCCCGCCGGCTCGATCACCCCCTCGGCCTCGTAGAACCGGATGCGCGACGTGGACACGCCCGCCGCCCTGGCCACCTCGCCGATCTTCATGGCGCGTCTCCCACTTGCCGCTTGACCTTCAACCTAGGTTGAAGGTGTACGCCCTTTCGATCGGACTTCAACCCAGGTCGAGCCATGTCGCAGATGCAGCCCCTTTCGCCCCTGTTCACGCCGCTGACCCTGCCCAACGGCGCGGTCGTGCCCAACCGCCTGGCCAAGGCGGCGATGGAGGAGAACATGGCCGACGACGACCACCTGCCCGGCGCCGCCCTGCTAGCCCTCTACGCGGCCTGGGCCAAGGGCGGGGTCGGCTTGATCCTGACCGGCAACGTCATGGTCGACCCCACGGCGCTGACCGGCCCCGGCGGGGTGGTGCTGGACGCCCATCAGCCGCTGGAGCCGTTCCGCGCCTGGGCGAAGACGGCCCGGGCCGGCGGCGCGCAGGTGTGGATGCAGATCAACCACCCCGGCCGCCAGGTCCAGGCCGCCATGGGCCAGGAGGCGGTGGGCCCGTCCGCCGTGGCCCTGGACCTGGCCAAGTATTCCAAGCTGTTCGCCACGCCCCGCGCCCTGGAGCCGGCCGAGATCGCCGCCGTGGTCGAGCGCTTCGCCGTCGCCGCCGAACGGGCCGAGCAGGCGGGCTTCACCGGCGTGCAGGTCCACGCGGCGCACGGCTACCTGCTCAGCCAGTTTCTCTCGCCGCTCAGCAACCATCGGACCGACGCCTGGGGCGGGTCGCTGGAGAACCGGGCGCGGCTGCTGCTGGACGTGGTCCGCGCCGTGCGGGCCCGAGTGTCGCCGGGATTCTGCGTCGGGGTGAAGCTGAACTCGGCCGACTTCCAGAAGGGCGGCTTCGAGGCGGCCGACGCCACGGTGGTGGTCGGCTGGCTGAACGACCTGGGCGTCGACCTGGTCGAGCTGTCGGGCGGCAGCTACGAGAGCCCGGCCATGCAGGGCGAGGCGAAATCGAGCACCCTGGCCCGCGAGGCCTACTTCATCGACTTCGCCCGCGAGATCGGCGGGGCGGCCAGGATGCCGGTGATGGTGACCGGCGGCGTGCGGCGGCTGGCGGTGGCGCAGCAGGCGCTGGAGCCGAAGGACGGCCGCGACGGGGTCGACCTGGTCGGCCTGGCCCGCGCCATGGCCTTCGCCCCCGACCTGCCCGCCCGCTGGCGGCGCGGCCAGGCCCACGATGTCGTGCTGCCGATCGTGGCCTGGAAGAACAAGGTCATGGCCAGCCTGGCCGACATGGCCGTGACCAAGGTCCAGCTGAGCCGCCTGGGCGCGGGCAAGGCCCCCAAGGCCAGCGTGTCGCCGCTGCTGAGCCTGATCGGCCAGCAGCTGTGGACCAAGGGCCGGACCAAGCGCTACCGGGCCTGGCTGGCGCGGCGGGCGGCGTGAGGTAGCCTCTGGCCTGGATGACCCGCTCACGTTAGTCCAGTTTCACGGACGCGGATCGGAGCCAGCGGATGACGTTCAATCGCGAGACGGAGCTGCACGACGCGGTGCTTACCGGCGTCCTGTTCGACCCGCTCGGCGGAACGGCGACGATCGACCTGAAGCTCTATGCGACGCCAGGGGTCTCCGAGCGAACTCCCGGCCGGATCGTCTTTTCAGGCGTCCGCCATTTCACCGCGACGGGCGACGTCGCCGAAATGCAACGCAATGCGGCGCCGGGCAATGTGAACTACTGGCGTTGCGGCGGTCCGTCCGGATGCACGCATATCCATCTCGTTGACGGACACATCTCGATCCAGGCCGAGAAGGTCGAAACCTTCCTCCTGCCGACGGCGCCTTAACCCACCGCCTCGCCCGCCGCGTACAGCCGCATCGGCCGCACCTCGTAGGCGCCGCCGGGATTGGCCTTGCCCAGTTGGCGGGCGACGTCGAGGGCGTCGTCCATGTCGGCGACGTCGATCACGTAGAAGCCCAGGAACTGCTCCTTGGTCTCGGCATAGGGGCCGTCGTGCACGAAGGGCGGATCGGACTTGACCAGGGTCTTGGCGCTGCCGGTGGCCTGCAGCCGGCCCGACGGGCCCAGCTTGCCCTCGGCGATCAGCTTGTCATGGACAACCGAGAGCCGCGCCATGACGGCGTCGTCCTCTTCCTGGGTCCAGCCCATGACCTGGGCTTCGTTGTTGTAGCAGATCATCATAAAGAGCATTCGCGGCTTCCCCTGGCGTCACGGACGGCATGAGATAGGGCAGCACGCGGCAAGAAGGAAGACCGGCGTTTTTCCAATCACGCGCCCGCGGTCGTCATCCCCCGCTCTATGCGGGGGACCCAAGCCGAGCTGATCCAGAATTATCTGGTTGGCGCCGCTTGGGTCCCCCGAACAGGTCGGGGGATGACGAAATTTGAAGCGGTCAGAGCTGGAGCGCGCAGCTCTCGCCGATCGTCGGGCGCGAGATCACCACGCGCGACAGGCCGGGGAACTGCGGCGTCAGGCGGTCGGCGAAATAGAGGCAGAGGCGCTCCAGGGTCGGGCTCTCCAGGCCGGGGCGGTCGTTGAGCAGGCCGTGGTCCAGCTCGGCGGCCACCGCCTTCAGCGCCGCGTCCAGACCGTCCAGGTCGGCGACCCAGCCGGCGGCCTGCATGGTCCCGCGCACGCTGGCCTCGACCTTGAACGAGTGGCCGTGCAGCTTGCGGTAGCGATGGTCGGCGGGACCTTGCTCGATGTAATGCGCCGCGTCGAAATGCGCGGCCTTCGTGATCTCGAAGACGGGCTTCATCAGGTACTTCTTTTGACAAGGCCTGGGAGGCTCTAGCGGCTCGACCCTGTCACCAGGTCGAGCGCCTTATCCGTCAGGGCAGGCCGAGATATTTGTGCGTCTGGACGCTTAAACGCCATTGTGGGTGCGAAAGGCAATAGGCGACAGCCAATTGCGTGTTCCGTTCGCGGTCCGGCCCGTCCATCGGCTGCAGATAGAAACGCTCGAAATCCAGGGCCGCGAAGCGCTCGGGGAGCGCCTTGTCCTGGGGGTAGACCAGCTTCAGTTCCTGGCCGCGCGTCTGCACCACCGGGGCGTCGGCCTTGGGGCTGACGCAGACCCAGTCGATGCCGTCCGGCGCCGCGAGCGTGCCGTTGCTCTCGACCGCGATCATGAAGCCGCGGGCGTGCAGGGCGGCGATCGCCGCGGCGTCCAGCTGCAGCAGCGGTTCGCCGCCGGTGCAGACCACCAGGCGGTCGTCGGGGCCGCCGGTCCAGGCGGCTTCCACCGCCTCGGCCAGCAGGTCGGCCGTGGCGAACTTGCCGCCGCCCTCGCCGTCCACGCCGACGAAGTCGGTGTCGCAGAAGGTGCAGACCGCCTTGGCGCGGTCCTGCTCGCGGCCGGTCCACAGGTTGCATCCGGCGAACCGGCAGAACACCGCCGCCTTGCCGGCCTGGCCGCCCTCGCCCTGCAGGGTGAGGAAGATTTCCTTGACAGAGTAGGTCACGGCGCCAGCCCCTCCCGCCCCGCCGCGTCCCATTCCTCATACCCCCGCTGGCGCAGCTCGCAGGCCGGGCATTCGCCGCAGCCGTGGCCCCAGGCGTGCAGTTCGCCGCGTTCGCCCTGGTAACAGGTGTGGCTCTCGACCACGATCAGGTCGACCAGGTCCTCGCCGCCCAGCTGTTTGGCCAGGGCCCAGGTCTGCGCCTTCGTCAGCTTCATCAGCGGAGTCTCGATGACGAAGTCGCGGTCCATGCCCAGGTTCAGGGCGCTCTGCATGGCGTCCAGGGTGTCGCGCCGGCAGTCGGGATAGCCCGAGAAGTCGGTCTCGCACATGCCGCCGACCAGGGCCCCCAGGCCCCGGCGGTCGGCCAGGGCGGCGGCGTAGATCAGGAACACCAGGTTGCGACCGGGCACGAAGGTCGAGGGCAGGCCGCGCTCGGTCATCTCGATGGCGACGTCGGCGGTCAGGGCCGACTGGGCCACCGCGCCGAAGCCCTTGAGGTCCAGCACGTGGTCTTCGCCCAGGCGGTCGGCCCAGTGCGGGAAGCGCTCGGCCACCTGGCGGCGCACGGCGACCCGGGCCTGCATCTCGATGACATGGCGCTGGCCGTAGTCGAAGCCGACGGTCTCGACCCGGGCGTAGCGCTCCAGGGCCCAGGCCAGGCAGACGCTGCTGTCCTGGCCGCCGGAGAACAGCACCAGGGCGGCGTCGGCGCGCGCTCCAGACGAAGCGCCGGAAGCCGCGGAAACTTGGGAGGTGGACATGGCCCCTCTCTACACGAGGCCGCCGGGATTGGCACGTGGGGGACAGCATGGGGACACACACTCATGGCAGGGCCGGCGCGAACCTGGCCTGGGCGTTGCCGTGAGTGTGCGTCCCCGACCTTTCACAGGTCCCGCCATGAGTGTGTGTCCCCGGCTCATCACGTATGAAACAATCGTTTCGAACGCCGATATTTGGACTGTACCTTCAGCGCGAATAGGACAGTATGGATAGCGCGTGAGCCTAGTCCACGCACGGGATCGGGGCCTGGATCCACGCTTGACGCAACGTCAGGCGCCGAACCCTTTTTTCTAATTTCTCCGAAAACTTACCCGCCTCAGGTGAATGTGACCTTAGGTAAAGTGAAAAGGCGTAACCTATCGGTGATTACTTACGCCAAGGCCGGTTGACAGGCCAAGTTACCAAGTATGCAATCCGTTTATGCTGCGAAGGGTTTGCCGTACACCCCGCGTGGTGCACAAAAGTATGGCGCCGAGGAAACAACGCGACGTCCGCAGGATCCGTCATAAGGAGCCGCGACGTCCAGGGAGGGAATAGAATGTCGCAATCTCTGCGTATGCGGAGCCTGCTGGCCATGGGCGCTTCGGCGGCCGTGCTCGCAGCCGTCGCCGCCCCAGCCTTCGCCCAGACCGCCCCACAGGGCGGGGGCAACGTGCTCGAGGAACTGGTCGTCACCGCCCAGAAGAAGGAGGAAGCCCTTCAGGACGTGCCGATCGCGGTTTCCGCCTTCAGCCAGGACACCCTGGAAGCGCAGAAGATCGACGGCGGCCCCAACCTGATGCAGGCCATCCCGAACGTCAGCTTCGCCAAGGGCAACTTCACCAACAGCTTCAACTTCGCGATCCGCGGCATCGGCAACAAGGCCGTCGGCGTCTCGACCGATGGCGGCGTCGGCGTCCACGAGAACAACGCGCCCCTGCAGTCGGGCAATCTGTTCGACGCCGAGTTCTTCGACGTGGAGCGCGTCGAAGTGCTGCGCGGCCCGCAGGGCACGCTGTACGGCCGCAACGCCACCGGCGGCGTGGTCAACATCATCACCGCCAAGCCGACCGACGAGTTCGAGGCCAACATCCGGGCCGAGGTCGGCAACTACGGCACCCAGAAGCTGCGCGGCATGATCAACATGCCGATCATGGGCGACAAGCTGGCCGTCCGGGTGGCGGGCAACTACCTGAAGCGCGACGGCTTCGTCACCAACACCTTCAACAGCCACAAGGTCGACGACCGCGAACTCTACTCGACCCGCGTGTCGGTGATGTTCAACCCGATCGAGGCGCTGCGCACCAACTTCATGTGGGAGCACTTCAAGGAAGACGACAGCCGCTCCCGCGTCGGCAAGCAGCTCTGCACCAAGGACCTCGGCCCGGCCACGGTCGGCGGCGTGCCCAGCGGCGTGGCGCGGCGCTTCCTGTCCCAGGGCTGTCTGTCCGCCTCGCTGTACGGCGACGGCGCCTACGGCACGGTCAACACCTCGGGCACCCTGACCGGCGAACTGGGCAACATCTTCGGCTTCACCAGCGGCGACGCCAACGCCGGCGACACCACCAGCCGCAACCTGCGCGAAATCGAGTCGCTGTTCGATCCGATCTACCAGTCGAAGTCGGACATCTACCAGTTCAACCTGGCCTATGACCTGACCGAGAACCTGACCTTCACGGCCATGAGCTCGTACAGCAAGGGCAAGGTCTATACCAAGCTGGACTACAACCGGAACGTCTCGACCGTGCCGTTCAACAGCACGCCGCTGACCCCGGGCGGCTTCTTCACCGACCCGCAGGTCGGCGCCACCAACAAGTTCACGACGATCGACGTGTCGGCGGGCGATTCCAAGCAGTTCAGCCAGGAATTCCGCCTGCAGTCGGCCTTCGACGGTCCGCTGAACTTCAACATCGGCGGCATCTATTTCGACTACAAGACCACCACCGACTACTACGTGATCGGCAACTCGCTGACCCTGTCGGCCCTGGCCCTGAACTTCCAGCGAACCGGCAATCCCAACTGCAACCCGGTGACCCTGCCGACCAGCTGTATCGGCATTGACCCGAACGCCACCCCGGACGGCAGCGGCCACAACTATTATGACAACCGCTCGCCCTATCACCTGAAGTCGAACGCCATCTTCGGCGAGCTGTACTGGCAGGCCAACGAGAAGCTGAAGTTCACCCTGGGCCTGCGCCGCACCCACGACGACAAGCGCCTGCAGGTCTACGACACCGTCCTGCTGTCGCCGGGCATCGGCCTGAAGCAGAGCACGACGACGCCGGAAGAAAAGTCGGTCTTCAACGAGCTGACCGGCCGCTTCGGCTTCGACTACAAGCTGACCGACGACAACCTGCTCTATGCCTTCTATTCCAAGGGCTACAAGGGCGGCGGCTCCAACCCGCCCGCGGCGGCCGGCTCGGCCAGCGTCAAGCCGCAGTTCGACCCGGAATTCGTCAACGCCTTCGAGCTGGGATCGAAGAACACCCTGATGGGCGGCAGCGTGATGCTGAACGCCACCGGCTTCTACTATGACTATCAGGGCTACCAGATCTCCAAGATCGTCAACCGCACCTCGGTCAACGAGAACGTCAACGCCACGGTCTACGGCCTGGAACTGGAATCGGTCTGGTCGCCGGTCCACAACCTGAAGCTCAACGCCAATGTCGGCTATCTGCACACCAAGATCGCCAGCGGCGTCTCGTCCATCGACACCATGAACCGCACGCAGAGCAACCCGCTCTACACCGTGGTCAAGGCGGGCCCCAGCCTGCCCAACGTCGCGGTCGGCTCCAACTGCGTGCTGACCACCGCCGGGGTGGCGACGATCATCGGGGCCGGCGCGGGGGCCACCATCCCGTTCGCCTGCGGCGGCGCGGCGGTCTACCAGGCCTTCCTGCAAACCCCCGCCGCGGCGGGCGGCGCGGGCCTGCCGGCCGGCACGGCGGCCTTCCTGGCCAACGCCACGGGCCTGTTCAACTACGGCCCGGGCTATTCGATCGAAGGCACGGCGGCGAACCTGGGCGGCAACGAGCTGCCCAACTCGCCGCACTGGACCACCTCGGTCGGCGCCCAATACACCTGGGACTTCGCCGACGGCTGGTCGGCCACCCTGCGCGGCGACTACTACCGCCAGAGCAAGCAGTACACCCGGGTCTACAACACCGCCTACGACCAGCTGAAGTCGTGGAACAACGCCAACATCACCCTGAAGGTCGAGAAGCCCGACTGGGGTCTGCAGATCGACGCCTACGTCAAGAACCTGAGCAACAAGACGCCGATCACCGACGCCTACACCACCGACGACAGCTCGGGCCTGTTCACCAACCTGATCACGCTGGAACCGCGCCTCTACGGCGTCAGCCTGACCAAGTCGTTCTAGGCCAACGCGGCCCGGAATTCGGGCCGAGACACCACCAGGGAGGGCGGCGGAGCGATCCGCCGCCCTTTTTCGTGCGTCAAAATCCCGCGCCCCCCGGCCATTTACGACTCCGCAACGCCAATCGGGCCAAGGTGGGATCCCAATGGACGCCTGCCCGAACGGCCGCATGGACACGCTCGCCCGCCTTATCGACCGCCGAGCCCCGATCGACCCGACGACGCCGTGCGCCGACGTCCGGGCGATCTTCCTCGCCGAACCGCACGTCGCCGCCCTGGCCGTGGTCGAGCAGGGCAAGCCCGTGGGCCTGGTCTATCGCGACGTCATGCTGGGCCAGATGGCCGTCGCCGCCGACACCCTGGGCCCGCGCTCGATCGTCGAGGTGATGGACCTGGAGCCGCGCATCCTCGGCCTGGACCTCGAGCCCGGCGCCATCGTCGAACACATGTCGCAGAGCGCGGTCCCGGTGTTCCGCAGCGCCTTCATCGTCGTCGACGAGGCCGGGGACTATGCCGGAATCGGCGGCCTGGCCTCGCTGCTGAGCTCGCACCGCCGCAAGCAGCGCGAAGCCGGCGAGGCCATGGCCCTGGTCGAGCGCATGGCCACCGACATCGGCCATCACCTGGAAGGCGTGCTGGCCTTCACCGAACGGCTGGAGCAGTCGCGCCTGACGCCCGACGCCAGCGCCTATGTCCGCGCCATCGGCGAAACCAGCCGCGACATGAGCGCCGTGCTCGGCCGCGCCATGGACCTGCGCCGCGCCGCGGTGGGCGACCTGGCGCTCAACCTGGCCCCGTCCCTGCTGCGCGACCTCAGCGACGCCGTCGAGGCGCGCTGGAGCGCCCGCGCCGCCGAGGGCGGCTCCACCCTGCTGTTCTCCTATGACGGCGACCCGGAAGCCACGGCCCTGATCGACGCCGACCGGGTGCTGCAGGTGTTCGACGCCCTGATCGACAGCGCCCTGTCCAGCGGCCGCGGCGTCATCGAGGCCAGCCTCAAGGCCCGCGGCGTCGAGGGCGGGCTGCGGCTGGAAGGCCGCGTGCGCGACAACACCGGCGGCTCGCCGCGGGACCGCCTGGCCCGGGTGTTCGACCCGCTGGGCGCGGAACGCATCGAGGACCGCAGCGAACTGGCCCTGGGCGTGGGCATGGCCCTGGCCCACAGCCTGACCCGCGCCATGGGCGGCCCGCTGAAGGCCGAGGCCAATCTGGGCGCCGGCCTGACCCTGCAATTCTCGCTGGTGGCCCCGACCGCCAGCCTGGCCGACGACCACCACGAAGAGCCGACCCTGGACGCCCGCTCGGCCCACATCCTGATCGTCGACGACAACGCCACCAACCGCATGGTCGCCGAGGCTCTGTGCGAGATGTTCGACTGCACCTCCGAACAGGTGGTCGACGGCGTCGAGGCGGTCGAGGCGGCCCGTTCGGGGCGGTTCGACCTGATCCTGATGGACATCAAGATGCCGCGCATGGACGGGATCACCGCCACCCGCGCCATCCGCGAACTGCCCGGCCGCGCCGGCTCGGCGCCGATCGTCGCCCTGACCGCCAACGCCGACCCGGCCGACGTCCAGACCTACATCGCCGCCGGCATGCAGGACGTGGTCGAAAAGCCGATCAAGCCCGAACGCCTGGCCGTGGTGCTCTCGGCCCTGCTCGGCGGCGACGAGGACGAAGCGGACGCCGAAGCGGCGGCCTGAGGGCCGCCCGGTCCTAGCTAGCTGTATCGATACGGATAACCATAGAACACTACGTCCCCCCGCTTCCAGCCGGCCGGAATCTCGCTGGCGTCGCGCGGCGAGAAATAGAGCTGGGCGTAGGGTGGCGTGATGACCTCCAGATGCACGCCCACCGCGCCCGGATCGGCGCGGCCGGGGGCGTGGAACACGACGCCATGCTGCGTCCAGTCCCTGCCCTTGGCCTTGTCCGCGGTCTCGGTCGAGTAGTTGTAGCGCAGCGGGTTGGGCGCGCTGGTATCGGTGGGCTGCTCCTCGAACACGGCCAGGATGCCGGGCATGGACGCATGCAGCGCCCGGAACTCCGCCCCGCGCAGGGTCCAATCGGTTCCGTAGGCGAGGTTGGCGTTGGGCGAAAACCGGAAATAGCCCCGCGCCTTGTTCTCGTAGACATAGATCACCGCGCGGTCGGAGGCGGCGGGATAGGCGTGGAACGCCACCTCGCAGCGCTTCCAGTCTTTGGCCGGAGTGGGCTGGGGGGTATAGTCGAAGCTGGCATAGGGGTTGCTGCTCGGGGTGTCGGCATAGATCGGGACCGTGCCCGGCGCCGGATGGTCATAGGCGTAGAAGGCCACGGGCCCGCGCGTCCACCCGCTCTTGTTCGCCTCGGCCTCGCTTCGGGTGGAATAGAAGAACTTGGTGTTCGGCGCGCCGATCGGGCTTTCCCGGTAGACGGGAACGCTGGCGCCGACCTGGGTCCGGTGGACCTGGCACACCGCATGCTTGGAGACCCACTGCGTCTCATGCCCGATCAGCAGCTGATAGCCCTGGCCCGGCCTGGCGACGTCCAGCGCGGTGGTCGGGTCCTCGGGCCTGGCCCGGTGCAGGGCGGCGCGGACCACGGCCAGGTCGAAGGGATGATAGGGATAGGCCGCGCCGAGCGTCTCGGAGGTCAGCGACATGAAGAAGTCCATGATCTGGCCGCACAGGTCGCCGTACTCGATGTAGTCCAGCGTCAGGATATTGGGCCGCAGCGTGGCCGCCGCCCCCGGCACGCCGGTCTTCATCCAGCCCACGAAGGCCTCGATGTTGCGCGGGTTGTTCTTGATGGCCGAGTTCTCGCAGGAATCCAGGGTGGCGCCCGGCTGGATCTCCATCTGGGCCTGGGTGACGAAGAACCCCGCCAGCCCGTCGGCCTGCCAGTCCTTGAGGTTCTGGATGTGGTAGGGCAGCCAGCGCCCCGCGAACTCGTCATCCTTGTCGTCGCCGCCGAACGCGCCGATGTCGTCGCGCCACCACGGATCGAAGCACTCCAGGCGATAGCCGCCCTCGCGCTGGGCGCTGCCCGACGCGAAGGGCCAGATCGGGTCCCAGGTCGCGTCCTCGGCCTCCAGGTCGTCGCCGTAGAACACGATCACCCGCCCCGGCTGGGACTGGGAATAGAGGTTGTTCAGGGTCAGGGCGCTGACCGGGGCCGGCGCGATCAGCGGCATGTAGCCGGCCATCAGCGCGCGAAAATCACGGTGGTCCTGCGGTGTGAACGTCTGGCCGACCTGGGCCCCGAAGGTCTGGAACTTCAGGATGATGATTTCGCGCGGATTGGCGATCAGGAACTTGCGGACGTCGTTGAAGATGCACTCGACGGTCGGATCGGCGACCGGCTCTCCGTTCGCGTCGCACCGGGCCAGGATGCGGTCGCCCTCTTCCGACGTCTTCCCGATCCCGTGGTGGATCTTGAAGACGCCGTTGTCGACCTTGGGCCGCAGGTCGAAGAAGCGGATTCCGAGGTTCAGTTGCTCGGCGACGGACTTGCCCTGGGTCTTGGCCGTCCGGGTCATGCCGGAGGTGCCCGAGTCGTGGGATCCCGGGATGGGCAGCTGGTTCAGCGGAATGTCGCCGAAGGGATTGCCGGCCTTGCTGTCGAAATGGAGCCAGAGCGAGGCCATCCAGTTGGCGGGGCTGGGGGGCGCTGTCGCCGCGTCCCGGAGGGCCTCCAGCGTGGTCGGATCGAAATTGGCCATGTCGCCTCCGGACGGCGCGGCGTGAGCGGAGCGGGTGGGCGAGCGGCCGCCGGGCCCGCCGTCCACAGCTTCACCATTCCCGCCGGGAACGCAACCATGGCGCGCCGATACGGCCTCGCGCAGCCTCAAGAGTCTCCCGGCCCGCCTGAATGACTCGGCGTCGCACCATCGCGACGCGCTATCGTTGCTCGGTATGGCCTCCGCCCCTTGCCTGACCTAGACTTGACCCCGAACGGGGAAGACTGCGCGCGTGCTCAACACCGCCGAACAGGAAGCCTGGGATTTTCTCAGCAAGGCGCCGCACTACGTCGAACCCGAACAGGTCGAGGCGCACTTCGGGCGCGCCCTGGCGGCGTTCGGCTATGACCGCTTCTGCGCCACCCTGATCAACGCCGAACAGCTGGGCCGCGAGCCGCCCACCCTCAGCCGCCGCGACTTCGACGACTGGGACGCCCGCTACTGGGGGGCCCGCCACGTGGTCCATGACCCGTGTATCAAGCTGCTGCAGAAGTCGAACCGACCATTCGCCTGGAGCGACGCCAAGCCGCTGGGCGACAACCGCGCCCGGGCCATGTGGGGCGAGGCCGCCGAGTTCGGCATGAACGACGGCTATGTGGTGCGGGTGTTCGGCCCGGCCGGCCACGAGGTGCTGATCCGCATGGCCACGGCGGCCCTCCAGACCGACCCGACGGCCCGGGCCGTGATCGAGAGCCTGGCCACGGTGTTCGGCACCATCATGCTCAAGCACTGGGAACTGCAGGACGACAATCCCGACTACGGGGTGATCTCCGAGCGCCAGGCCCAGTGCCTGTTCTGGGCCAGCCGCGGCAAGACCGACTGGGAGATCGGCGCGATCCTCACCCTGTCGCCCCGCACCGTCCACCACCACATCGAGGCCGCCAAGAAGCGGCTGGGCGTGGTCAAGCGCCAGGAAGCGGTGATGAAGGCGGGCGAACTGGGGCTGCTGGCCAAGATGGGGTGAGTTCCGGACGGGGACAGGCGCATGCGCTTGTCCCCAGTCTGCCAGCTACTCCCGCCGGAACATCGCCGAGCGCTTGGCCATGAACGCCGCCACCGCCTCGCGATGGTCGGCGCTGGCCGCCAGGGCCGGCAGTTCTTCCTCGACATAGGAGCGCCCGTCGATCACCCGCTTGGCGGCCTCCACCGCCAGGGGCGCGCGCGAGGCGATCCATTCGGCCAGGCGGAAGGCCTCCGGCAGCAGGTCGGCCGGGGGATGGACGGCGGTGACCACCCCGTCGGCCAGGGCCCGCTCGGGCCCGAACTGGGCGCCGGTCAGCAGGTGGACCTTGGCCCGCGCCACGCCGATCAGCCGCGGCAGCCGGGTCACCGAGGCCATCAGCCCGATATTGACCCCCGAGGCCGCGAACATCGCCCGGTCGCTGGCCAGGCGGATATCGCAGGCCAGGGCCAGTTCCAGCCCGCCGCCGAAGCACCAGCCGTCGATGGCCGCGACCACCGGCACGCGCAGGGCCTCGACCCAGTCCATCAGCCGGTTGAAGTCCTGCACCGCCGCCAGGGCGTCGGCGGTGTCGCGCCCATGCGCCTCGCGCAGGTCGTCGCCGGCGCAGAACACCCCGCCCCGGCCGGTCAGCACCACCGCGCGGGTGTCGTCGTCGGTGGCGATCTCGTCGAGAATCCGGACCAGCTCGGCGCGGACCGCCAGGCCCAGGGCGTTGGCGGGCGGCGCGTCCAGCTCGACCAGCAGGATCGAGCCCGTGGGGCGGCTGACATGGATAAGCGAACTCATGCCGCGACCCTGGCCGATGGGGACGGATTTGAAAAGCACCTCCCCGTCCCCCCAACGGTTGTCATCCCGGGCGAAGCGCAGCGTAGCGCCGTCCGGGATGACAACCGTTGGGGGACGGAAAGGGATCCACGCCCGAACGCATCCCAGGGGCGAATTCGTTTCACGCGCAACCATGCTGCGTCGCACAAGATTTCCACTTGCCAGATTTAAACAGTTGTCACAGCTTAGGTGAATTCTGGGTGGAAACTTTCGCCTGGAAGCTAAAAATCGATGGATCGGCGCCGAGAATTGCCCGCGCGAAACGACCCACGGAGCGCTGAGAGCCGTTCGAGCGTTGTGTTGCAGCGCCGAAGAAGATCGGGGAGTGAGGATGACCGTCGCCACGCTGGACAAGACCGCCGTCAAGGACCTGTACGAGATCGGCGAGATCCCGCCGGCCTTCCACGTGCCCAAGACCATGTACGCCTGGAGCATCCGCAAGGAGCGCCACGGCAAGCCGAGCACGGCCATGCAGGTCGAGGTCGTGCCCACCTGGGAGATCGGCGAGGACGAGGTGCTGGTGCTCGTGATGGCCGCCGGCGTCAACTACAACGGCGTCTGGGCCGCCCTGGGCGAGCCGGTCAGCGTCCTGGACGTCCACAAGCAGGCCTATCACGTGGCCGGATCCGATGCGTCCGGCGTCGTCTGGAAGGTCGGCGCCAAGGTCAAGCGCTGGAAGCTCGGCGACGAGGTGGTGATCCACTGCAACCAGGACGACGGCGACGACGAGGAGTGCAACGGCGGCGACCCGATGTTCTCGTCCAGCCAGCGCATCTGGGGCTACGAGACCCCGGACGGCAGCTTCGCCCAGTTCTGCCGGGTGCAGTCGCGCCAGCTGATGCCGCGCCCCAGGCACCTGACCTGGGAGGAGAGCGCCTGCTACACCCTGACCCTGGCCACCGCCTACCGCATGCTGTTCGGCCACAAGCCGCACGAGCTGAAGCCCGGCCAGAACGTGCTGGTCTGGGGCGCGTCGGGCGGCCTGGGGGTGTTCGCCGTGCAACTGGCCGCCGTGGCCGGGGCCAACGCCATCGGCGTGGTGTCGTCCGAGGACAAGCGCGAGTTCGTGCTGCAGATGGGCGCCAAGGCGGTGCTGAACCGCAACGAGTTCAACTGCTGGGGCCAGCTGCCCACCGTCAACGGCCCCGAGTTCAACGACTACATGAAGGAGAGCCGCAAGTTCGGTAAGGCGCTCTGGCAGATCACCGGCAACAAGGACGTCGACCTGGTGTTCGAACACCCGGGCGAGTCGACCTTCCCGGTCTCGGTGTTCGTCGTCAAGCGCGGCGGCATGGTGGCCATCTGCGCCGGCACCAGCGGCTTCAACCTGACCATGGACGCCCGCTTCCTGTGGATGCGCCAGAAGCGCGTCCAGGGTAGCCACTTCGCCAACCTGATGCAGGCCAGCGCCGCCAACCAGCTGGTCATCGACCGCCGGGTGGACCCCTGCCTGTCGGAAGTCTTCCCCTGGGACGACATCCCCGCCGCCCACGAGAAGATGCTGGCCAACCAGCACCTGCCGGGGAACATGGCGGTGCTGGTCTGCGCGCAGCGGCCGGGGCTGCGGACGTTCGAGGAAGTGGTCGAGGTCGGCGAGGGGCTCTGAAGCGCCGCGCTTTCTGACCCCTCTCCCGGAGGGGAGAGGGCGCAAGCTGAGCAACCCCGCCGCCACGCCCGCCGCGACCACCACCGGCACCAGGGCCCCCACCACCGCGCTTCCCGCCGCCCCGCCGCCGATCAGGCTGGCCGCCGCCAGCGGTCCCAGGATCGAGCCCACGCGGCTGGCGGCGATGGCCGCGCCAACCCCGGCGCCGCGCACGGCGGCCGGGTAGTACAGCGGCCCCAGGCCGTAGAGGGTGAACTGTCCGCCCATCAGCAGGAAACCGCCCAGGAAGGCCAGGGCGGCGATCGCCCCGCCGTCGGCCGCGCCCGCCAGGGCCACCAGCACCGCCGCCAGCCCGGCGAACCCGGCCAGCAGCGGCCAGCGCGCGCCCAGCCGGTCGACCACCAGCCCGAAGGCCAGGCCGCCGGCCGCGCCGCCCAGGTTGAACAGCGCCGCCACGCCCGAGGCCGAGGACGGCGGCAGGCCGCGCGCCACCAGCAGGGTCGGCAGCCAGTTGAGCAGCAGGTGCAGGGTCAGGGCCACCAGGGCGTAGCTGACCCACAGGCACGCGGTGGCGGCCCAGCGTCCCGGCCCGAACAGGGCCCGGGCCGCGTCGCCGGCCTTCGCCTGGCTGCGGTCCGGCCGTCCGACCGGCAGCGTCAGGCGCAGCAGCGGCGCGACAACCAGCGGCGCCAGGCCGCCGACCAGGAAGATCGTCCGCCAGTCGGCCAGGGCCATGGGCGTGCGCGCCACCAGTCCGGCCAGGGCCCCGCCCAGCGGCATGCCACAGGCGATCAGCGCCACCATGGTCGCCTTGCGGGCCGGGCTGGCGCGCTCGGAGGCCAGGGCGATCAGCATCGGCATGGCCCCGCCCAGGCCCAGGCCGGTCAGGAACCGTACGGCCAGCAGCAGGTTGAGGTCACCGGTCGCGGCCGTGGCCAGGGAGAACAGGCCGAACGCCGCCACCGAGGTCACCAGCACCGGCCGCCGCCCGATGCGGTCGGCGATCGCTCCGCCCAGGCTGGCCCCGAACATCAGCCCGATCAGGCTGGCGCTGAACGCCCATCCCGCCTGGCCCGGCGTCAGCCCCAGGGCTGGCAGCATGCGCGGCGCCGCCACCCCCATCGACTGGATGTCGAACCCCTCGATCATCGCCGCCAGCAGGCAGACGACCCAGGCCGGCCAGGTGGGAAGACGCGTCGCGACGCTCGTTTCGGTCATGGCCCGCCCCCGGTGGTTCGCCTGGCTTGCGACTATAGTTCAAGCGCCGCGAAAACGGCGAGGCGGCGCATCGCCGGTCAGAACATGCCGTCGGTGTCGCGGCGGACCTTGCGTCTGGGTCGCTCCCACATCACGCCCGGATACCCCTTCAAGGGGGCCAGGGCCTCGCCCGCATAGCGCCAGTCCGGAGCCTCGTGCAGCGAGAGGTGATAGCGCGGCTCCCGGCCAGTGCGCTCGGCGAACAGCGCGCGGGGGATGTTGACCATGGTCGGCGAGCGGGCCCGTTCATAGAACAGCGGCGTCCCGCATTTCGCGCAGAAGCCGCGGGCCGTCCCCGCCTCGGCGTCCTCGAACCGGGTGATGCTCTCCGCGCCCCGCAGGATCCGGAAACGGCTGCGATAGCTGCCGACATAGGTCGCATAGGCGCAGCCCTGGGCCCGCCGGCTGGCGTCGGAATGGTCGTGCCAGGCCCAGCGGGCCGGGACGTCGATCTCCAGCGCCACCGCGCCGCAGACGCACTGGCCCGCCGCCTGGACGGCGGAGGCCTTGCGCGGCCCGGCGTCGGGACCGGTCTTGGGACGGCTTGCAGCCTTGCGCATGTCCAGCCTCTCTACCGCCCCATCTCGTCGGCCACCGTCCGCTCCAGGACCTCCTCCATCGGCGTCGGCTCCGAATAGCCCAGCCGCCGCCGGATCTTGGCGTTATCGACGAACAGCGGGTAGCTCAGGTCAAGCCCGGCGATGGCCGCCGCCAGCGCCCCGCGCGCCACGTCGGGGTGGGCCAACTGGACCTCGCCGGGCCAGCCCAGGTGCTCGGCGAAGGTCGCGGCCCAGGCCAGGTTGGTCGGGCAGTTGGCCCGGCCGAGGTTGAAGGTCTCGCCCCCGGCGGCCGGATGGACGGCCGCCAGGGCGATGCCCGCCGCCACGTCGTCGACATAGCCGACGGTCGCCCGCCAGGACGCCCAGGGATGGGGGATCACGAAGCGCGGCCGGCCCTGGGCCATCGGCCGGATCGCCCAGGAGAACCGCCGCTGGCGGGGGG
>NZ_AKKF01000165.1 GCF_000281955.1 Caulobacter sp. AP07
ACCGCTCATCCCCAACGCCCTGCCGGCACGCCGGCCGACGTCCAAACCCCTCACCCTCCCACGCCTGCGGCGTGGGCCCCTCCCTCTCCCATTGGGAGAGGGTTCAATAACGCGCCCTAAAGCGGCGCGCAGACTTCCTCCAGCCAGGTCCGCACGTCCGGTTCCACCCGGGGCCCGATCTCCTTCACGACCCGCGCGTGATAGGCGTCGAACTGGGCGATCTCCTCGGGCGACAGCAGGCTCTTGTCGACCAGGCGACGGTCGATCGGAGCCAGGGTCAGGGCCTGGAAGCGGTGCATCGGGCGGTCGCCGTCGCCGACCGGCTCGGCGGGCATCACCACCTCGAGGTTCTCGATGCGGATGCCGTATTCGCCGTCCTTGTAGTAGCCGGGTTCGTTGGAGACGATCATGCCCGGCTGCAGGGCCACGGTGTTCGGAGCCTTGGAGATCCGGTGCGGGCCCTCGTGGACGCCCAGATAGACCCCGACGCCGTGGCCGGTGCCGTGGTCGTAGTCCAGGCCGTGGCTCCACAGGGCGGCGCGGGCGAAGGCGTCGATGGCCGAGCCGGTGGTGCCGGCCGGGAAGCGCAGGCGGGCGATCGCCAGGTGACCCTTGAGGACCAGGGTGTTGCGGGTGACCATCTCGGCGGTGGGTTCGCCGATCGCCACCGTGCGGGTGACGTCGGTGGTGCCGTCCAGGTACTGGCCGCCGCTGTCGACCAGCAGCAGCGAACCCATCGCGGCCCGCTGGTTGCTGCGCTCGGTCGGGCGGTAGTGGGGCAGGGCGCCGTGGCCGTTGGCCGCGCCGATGGTGTCGAAGCTGAGGTCCTTGAGCACGCCGGTCGACTCGCGGAAGGCCTCCAGCTTGGCGACCGCCTCCTTCTCGTCGGGCGGATTGATCTGCCCTTCGGTGGCCAGCCAGTGCAGGAACCGGGTCAGGGCCGCGCCGTCGCGCTTGTGGGCCTCGACCGTGCCGGCGATCTCGACGGGGTTCTTGCAGGCGCGCGGCAGGGTGCAGGGGTCCATGGCCCGCACCACGCTGGCGCCGGCGGTGGCCAGGGTGTCGAAGTACCAGGCGGACGATTGCGCCGGATCGACCAGCACGGCCTTGCCGGTCAGTTCGGCCAGGGCGCCATCCAGGGCGTCCGGCGTCTCCAGCGACACCTGGTTGCCCAGCCACGCCGGCAGGTCGCCCGTGACCTTGGCCGGGTCGAGGAACAGCCGGGCCGAGCCGTCGGCGCGGACCACCGCCTGCGACAGCGGCAGGGGCGAGCGGATGACGTCGCCGCCGCGGATGTTGAACAGCCAGGCGATCGAGGCCGGGGCGGTGATCACCGCCGCGTCGGCCCCCAGGGCGGCGACGGCCGCGCCGACGCGGGCCCGCTTGGAGGCCGATTCCTCGCCGGCATATTGCACGGGCTGGGGCACGACCGGCGCGGCGGGCTGGGCGGGACGCTCCGCGCCCCAGGCCTCGTCGATCGGGTTGACGGCCACGGGCTTGAGGGCGGCGCCGGCCTTGTGGGCGGCGGCCTTCAGCGAGTCCAGGGCCTGGGGGCTGTGCAGGCGGGCGTCGTAGCCGATCACCGCGCCCCTGTGGGCGGTCTCCAGATAGGCCGGGACGCCGCCCTCGACGAGGTCGCGGATCTCGAACACGCCCTGGTCGACCTGCTCGCGCACCTGCAGGGTGTAGCGGCCGTCGACGAACACGGCGGCGCGGTCCTTGAGGATCACCCCGGCCCCGGCCGAGCCGGTGAAACCGCTGGCCCAGGCCAGGCGGTCGTTGGCCGGCGGCAGGTACTCGTTCTGGTGCTCGTCCTCGTGAGGGACCAGGAAGCCGTCCAGGCCTTGGCGCGCCATGGCGGCGCGGATCAGCGGGACGTGACGGGGGCCGAAGGACGGCTCGGTGGATTCATCGAAGGTCTGGCGCATGCTTCGATGTAATCCCGCCCCTCCAAGGTGAAAAGGGGGCGAACTGAAAAGGGGCGGGCCAGGGTCGGGGGTTTTATTGCCGCGGCTGCGGCGCGGGCGGCTGGATGTTGGGGTCGGCCGACGGGGCCAGGGTGTCGTCGCGCGAGGCGGCGGCGCGGTCGGCCGTGTCGTGGGCGGCCTGCGAGGCGTTGGCGGCGGTCACCTCGGTCGAGCGGCGGGCGCTGTCGGCGGCGGCGCTGGCGTCGCGGGCCGCCTGCTGGGCGACGATCGTGGCCTGGGCGGCGCCGGTCTGGGCGCCTTCGATCACGCCGGCCGCGCGGCCCTGTTCCTGGGCCTGGAGGATCTGATCGTCGCTGGGCGTACGGGCCCCGATCGCCAGCATGAAGGCCACGGCGATCATCGCCACGATGGCCACGACGCCGGCCACGAACCAGCCGGTGGTCCCGCCTTCGCGACGAACCTCGACCACGTGCTCAGGGTGCGGGACGTGGGGGTCGGAATAGGTCATGGCGTTGCTCCTGTAGAGATGTCCCTGAGGAGAAACGTGGGGGAGGGGGGAGGTGTTCCGTACTTGGGACACCCTCTCCCCATGGGAGAGGGTGTCCTTTGTCCCTACGGCCGTTGCAGCACCAGCGCCGCCCAGGCGTCGCGGTGGATGCGGTTGACGACCTTGAAGCCGCGCGAAATGTAGGCGGCCTTGACCATGCGCTCCTGGGTGCGCAGCAGGCCCGAGAGGATCACCGTGCCGCCGGGGACCAGGGCGGTCTTGATGTCCTGGGCCAGGCTGATCAGCGGCCGGGCCAGGATGTTGGCGAACACCAGGTCGTAGGGGGCGTTGTCGGTGACCAGGCGGTTGCTCAGGCCCGAGGCGTGGACGAACCTGGCGTTGGCGCGGTTGACCTTGGCGTTCTCCTTGGAGATCCGCACGCTGGGCTTGTCGATGTCGGTGCCGACGGCGATCCTTGATCCAGTCCGCGCGGCGGCGATAGCCAAGAGGCCGGTGCCGGCCCCGACGTCGAGCACCTTCTTGAACTTCCGCGCCTTGATCAGCCTGTCATAGGCCTGCAGGCAGCCGACTGTCGTGCCGTGATGGCCGGTGCCGAAGGCGGCGCCCGCCTCGATGCGCAGGTTGACGGTGCTGGCCGGCAGGCGACCGCGGTCGTGCATGCCATAGACGAAGAACCGTCCGGCCCGCACCGGCGGCAGGCCCGACAGCGCCATGGCCAGCCAGTCGGCGTCGGCCAGGGTCTCGCGCACCACCTTCAGCGGATAGCCGGCCAGGACGGCGAGCAGGCCCGCGTCCTCCTCGTCGGTGGTCGGGAAGGCGTCGATGCGCCACAGGCCCTTGTCCTCGTCCTCTTCGAGGATCGAGTAGGTCGCGCCTTCGAGGCCCGGGTGGTTGTCGATGGCGTCGGCGGCGGCTTCGGCGTCGGCGCGCGCGCCGCGGGCGACGATCTGCTGGGGCGTGTAGTCGGTCATGCCGCTCCAGTAGCGGGCTAGAGCAAGCCGCGCGACATAGAAATCGCACGGCTTGCTCTAGATTTATGTTTTCGCATCGCTTTTGCGGAGAACCGGTCCCCACTTTTCCGCACGATGCTTTAGGCGCCGAAAGGCGAGACCGCGCGTCTGCCGAAAACCACCGGCTTGGTCGAGGTCGCCGCCGCCCAGACGACCGGCTCCGGGTCGGGCGAAGCCAGGCTCCAGGCCAGGGGCGGCGAGGGGTTGAACAGCGGCGGCATCGTCCATTTCGGCGCGGAGACCTGGGCCAGGACCGGGCCCAGCAGCCGGGTCACCGCCGCGCAGGCCAGGGCCCAGGCGATGCCGTTGCGCTCCAGGATGAAGCTCTCGGAGAAGGTGGTCATCAGGAAGATCACCAGGAACAGCGTCGCCCAATAGCCGTCACGCAGCCTCTGGAAGCGGAACAGCCCGACCAGCAAGGCGCCGCCGAGGATCAGGGCGCAGAGGCTCACCCCCACCCAGCCCAGCTGGGCCAGGATGTCGAGCCAGCCGTTGTGGGCGGTGGGCACCAGCCAGCCGGTCTCCTTGCGGATCCAGTTGGCGGGGGCGGATTCCAGGGTCCAGAACACCGCGTAGCCATAGCCGGTCATCGGGGCCTTGGCCGACTGGCGCAGCAGGGCGGCCCAGATGTCGGTGCGGCCGGTCAGGGAGGGGTCCTTGCCGAGCGCCTTGAACAACAGTTCGGGGGCCAGCCACATGACGATCACCGCCGCGCCGATCACGGTGACGCCCAGCCAGACGACGATCACCGCCGTGGCCGGTCCGCGCCGCATGGCGGCCAGCAGGAACGAGCCGGCCAGCCCGACCATCAGCACCAGCAGCGAGGTCTTGGACTTGCTCATCACGATCATCGCGGCGCACAGCAGGATGGTGACGACCATGCGCTTGCGATGCCTGGAACCGGCCAGCATCGCGGCCATGGCGGCCAGGGCGCCGTAGACCATCATCGCGCCCATCTGGTTCTTCTCGTACCAGAGGCCGCGCCAGTCGCCGGCGTTGATGTCGTGCTGCACGCCCATCTTGGGATAGCCGACGGCGGCCGCCAGGCCGGCCAGGGCCAGGACCAGGAAGGTGGTGGCCAGGATCTCGGCCATCCGCTTGCCGTCGAAGCTGGCGGCGAAATACAGCCCGAACAGGGTGGTGAAGGCCGCCGCCAGGGCCCGGCGGTTGGTGGTGCCCGGGTCCAGCGACCAGGAAGCCGAGGCGAACACCCAGAAGATCAGCAGGCTGAGCGCGCCGGCCGGCAGCCAGAAACTCATCAGGCGCGGGGCGCGCCACACCGCCAGGGCCAGGATCAGGGCGTAGACCGGCAGCCACATCAGCCGCAGGACGGGGATGTTCTCGCCGCCGGCCTGTAGGGGGTCGAGGAACGGGCCGATGAAGGCGTTGGACAGCATGAACAGCACGAAGCCGCAGGCGAGCGCTTCGAGCGTTCGCGGCAGGCCTGGTCTGTCGTCGTCCTGCTGTGCCGCCACCCGCCCTGTCCGCTGCGATGGCGCGAAATGGAACACGCGCCTGCCGAGGAGGGGTTGGTTGCAAGGCGAGGGCCGGGGATTTCGCCCCAATGGGTCCGCTCGTCCCGGCGAAGGCGATCAGTACAGACGAACCAGCGCCGCGGGCGCGGGCGTGGCGACCGGCGCCTCGGGCGCGCGCGGCGCTTCCGGTGGGACGGGCAGGTCTTCCGGCAAGCGGACATCCAGGATGTCGCCGCCGGTCGATGGCCAGTCGCGCTCGGCTTCGCTTGGACGGATCGGCCGGGCCTGGGCCTCGGGCTCGGGGTCAGGCCCGGTGGCGGGGACGTATTCGGGGACTTCATGGGACGCCACGACGACCGGCGGCTGGTCGATCCGCTGGGCCTGGAGGAAGTCCGTGCCGATCACGTAGTCGGGGACCTTGCCTCTCGGCCAGGCGACCGGGGCGACCTCGGCGTACGGGCTGTCGCGGGTGGGTACGAACGCCGCCAGGGGCCCGATCTGGGACCCGGTCCGCAGCGCCAGCCCACCCGTCACCCCGACCGTCAGGGCGACGAGCGCGCCGACCAGCGGGGTGCGATAGGGAAGAAGGTCGCGCGGTTCCATGCGGACTAAAGCGCGCCGGACGACGAAACGTTCGATCCGGCAAAAACTCCGCTCATCCCGGCCTATGCCGGGATGAGCGGAGATATGGGGCAAGCTGAGCGACGAATGCTCTAGGCTGCGAGCGAGTCGCCAAGAGGGGGAGAACCGCCATGCTCAGCCACCGGATGCTCCGCGACCGCCAGGGCGGCGGCCACGCGCGGGTCACCTATGTCGAGCTGTTCTTCGACCTGGTGTTCGTGTTCGCGGTCACCCAGCTGTCGCACGGGCTGATCGCCCATCCGACGCCGCAGGGGGTGGTCGAGACCGGCCTGCTGCTGATGGCAGTGTGGTGGGCGTGGATCTACACCGCCTGGGCGACCAACTGGCTGGACCCCGAGCGGCCGCCGGTGCGGATCATGCTGTTCGTGGGCATGGTGGCCGGGATGCTGATGACCATGGCCATCCCGCGGGCCTTCGAGGACCGGGGCCTGGCCTTCGCCGGGGCCTTCGTCTTCATCCAGTTGGGCCGCAGCCTGTTCACCCTGTGGGCGGTGCGTGGCGACGCCGTCCTGCGGCGCACGTTCCAGCACATCTCGGCGTGGTTCGTCGCGTCCGGCGTGCTGTGGATCGCGGGGGGACTGGCGGACGGACCGTGGCGCCTGGTCCTGTGGGGCGCGGCCATCGCGGTGGAATACGCCTCGCCGGCCCTGGGGTTCTGGGTCCCGGGCCTGGGGCGGGTCCGGGCCACCGAGTGGGACATCGAGGGCGGTCACCTGGCCGAGCGCTGCGCCCTGTTCACGATCATCGCCCTGGGCGAGTCGATCCTGGTGATGGGCGCGACGACCGCCGCCATCGCCTGGACGCCGATGGTGATCGCCGCCTTCCTCACGGCCTTCGCCGGGAGCCTGGCCATGTGGTGGATCTACTTCTCGTTCACCGCCGAGGCGGCCAGCACGGCGATCCGCCACGCCAAGAACTCCGGTCATGTGGCGCGGGTGGCCTATACCTATACGCACCTCCTGCCGATCGCCGGGATCATCGTCACGGCGGTCGGCGACGAGTGGGTGATCCACCACCCCCTGGGCCATGCCGACCCGAAGACCGCCGCTGCCCTGATCGGCGGGCCGTTCCTGTTCCTGCTGGGCGGCCTGCTGTTCAAGAAGGCGGTGTTCCAGGCGTGGTCGCCGTCGCGCGGGGCGGGGCTGGTCGGGCTGGTGGTCCTGGTTCCGGTGAGCGGGGCGGTCAGTCCGCTGGTGCTGTCGGTGGCGACGACCCTGGTGCTGATCGGCGTGGCGGTCTGGGAGACCTTGGTGATGAGGGGGCGTGAAACCCTCTCCCATGGGGAGGGGGCCGACGCGTAGTGTTGGGAGGGGGCGCTGTTTCAAGCTTGGGCGGGGCGTGAGGGACCGGCCAAGCCCCCAACGGTCGTCATCCCCCGAACAAGTCGGGGGATGACGACCGTTGGGGGCGGCGGAGAACTCATCAAAGAACGCCGGTCCTAAATCTTCAGCGCCGCGTCGGTCGCCCGCACCAGCCCGTCGATGATCCCCGGTTCGGTCGAGGCGTGCCCGGCGTCCCAGACGATCTCGAAACTGGCCTCCGGCCAGGCCCGGTGCAGTGACCAGGCGCTGTCCAGCGGCGTCACCACGTCGAAGCGGCCCTGGACGATCCAGGTCGGGATGTGGCGGATCTTGTCGATGTTCTTGAGGATCCAGCCGTCCTGCTCGAAGAAGCCGGCATTGGCGAAGAAGTGGCACTCGATCCGCGCGAAGGCGATGGCGAAGTCTTCTTCGTTGAACTTGGGCGGACGGGCTTCGGGGCCGCGCAGCGAGATGGTGTCGCCCTCCCATTGGCTCCAGGCGCCGGCGGCCTCGGCCTGGACGCGGCGGTCGGGATGGGTCAGGCGCTTGTGGTAGGCGGCCATCAGGTCGCCGCGCTCCTCCGGCGGGATCGGGGCCAGGAACCGCTCCCAGGCGTCGGGGAACAGCATCGAGGCGCCTTCCTGGTAGAACCAGCGCAGCTCCTTCTGGGTCAGCAGGAAGATGCCGCGCAGCACCAGGCCCTCGACGCGGTCGGGGTGGGTGAGAGCGTAGGCCAGGGCCAGGGTCGAGCCCCATGAGCCGCCGAACACCGTCCACTTCTCGACGCCCAGGTGCTCGCGCAGCCGCTCGATGTCGGCGATCAGGCTCCAGGTGGTGTTGTCCTCGAGGCTGGCGTTGGGGCGCGAGCGGCCGCAGCCGCGCTGGTCGAACAGCGCCATGCGCCATTTGTTGGGGTCGAAGAACCGCCGCATGGTCGGGTTGACCGCCCCGCCGGGGCCGCCGTGCAGGATCACCGCCGGCTTGCCGCGCGGCGCGCCGCATTCCTCGTAATAGATCTCGTGCGGGCCGTCCGTGCTCAGCCAGCCGAACGAGAAGGGCTCGATGTCGCGAAACAGGCCGCGGCGGCCGGCGGACGACATCACGGAGGCGGAAGCGTTACGATCCATGCCCGTGACCCTAGCGCGGTTTCGGGGGGCGTGGGAACGCCCGGAATGGGGTTCATTTCGGGCCAATGGTCGCGTATCGGGGTTGCATGATCCAGCGACTCCCCTGGCCGCCGCGCCTGCGCACCGCCGCCGGCTGGGCGGATATCGGCCGCGGCGGCCTGGGCGCGCTGCTCGGCCTGCTGGTCACCGGGGTGGTGGCCAGGGCGGTCGTCGGCGGCGGGCCGTGGACCTCGCCGCTGCTGATCGCCCCGATCGGAGCCTCGGCCGTGCTGGTGTTCGCGGTGCCGGCCAGCCCCCTGGCCCAGCCGCGCTCGGCGGTCTGCGGCAATGTGCTGTCGGCCGTGGTGGGCATCGCCTGCGCGCATCTGTTTCCGGACCCGCTGATCGCCGCGCCGCTGGCCGTGGCCATGGCGATCATGCTGATGTCGCTGACCGGCTGCCTGCATCCGCCCGGCGGCGCGGTGGCGCTGATCTGCGGCCTGGGCGGACCGGAGACGGCCCGCGCGGGCTGGCTGTTCGCCCTCAGCCCCGTCGGCCTCGACACCCTGCTGCTGGTGGGAGCCGGCATGGTCTATCACCGGCTGATGGGCCGCTCCTATCCGCACCGCGCGCCGGTCGCCCCGCCAAACCCGCACGGAACCGCCGACCTACCGCCCAGCGCCCGGGCCGGCTTCACCGCCGGCGACCTGGACGCGGCCCTAGCGCGCTACGGCGAACTGCTGGACGTCAGCCGCGACGACCTGGACGCCCTGTTCCGCCAGGTCGAACTACAGGCCCACCAGCGCCTGCACGCCCAGATCCTGTGCGGCGACATCATGTCGGCCGACGTCATCACCGTCGATCCGCAGCAGAGCTGCGACAGCGCTCTGCGCTACATGCGCGAGCACGACCTGCGCACCGCGCCGGTGATCGACGTCGATCGCAAGGTGCTGGGCCTGGTGCGCCGCGCCGAACTTCAGGCCAACCGCGACCGCAAGGTCGAGACGGTGATCGACCCGTTCGTGCACCGGGTGCGCCCGACCACGCCGATCCAGGCCCTGCTGCCGCTGCTGTCCAGCGGCGCGGTGCACGAGGCGGTGGTGGTCGACGCCGACCGCACCCTGCAGGGCATCGTCACCCAGACCGACCTGCTGGCCGTGCTGTACCGCGCCCATGTGGTCGAGGCGATGGCGGCCCATAAGTGAGGAAAAGGGTCGGCCGATGATCGCAACCGCTTCCGCTTTTCCGTATTCTCCCGAGTCATGAACAACCCCGAAGACCTCAGCGACGAAGAACTGCTCGAGCTGCTGACCCCGCGCCAGTTGGCCGAGCTGGACCGCGCCATCGCCGAGATGATGGGCCCCGAGGGCCTGGACAAGGTGATCTCGCTGCAGGTGATGGCCCAGGTCTACACCGTGCGCGCCGCCGAACGCGACGAGGTCTCGGCGTTGGCGATGTTGCAGATGGCGGCGGCGATGCGCCGGCGGGCGGGGATCCTGGCGGCCCAATAATTCCGTCATCCCCCGCATAAAGCGGGGGATGACGAATGAAAGTGCGATCAATCCAGCGGCGCCCAGAGCCCGCCGTTCCAGCCACCCCAAGCGTTGTCATCCCGGAAGCCTCGCAGAGGCTGTCCGGGACCCAGGGGCCGGCGCACTGCGGTTGCCCTGGGTCCCGGCGCTCCGCTGCGCTACGGCCGGGATGACAACGGTGTTGGGGGTTATTGGGGAACCGGAAACCGCCGCCCCAACCACTCCACCAGGATCGCGTTCACCCGCTCCGGCTTTTCCTGCTGGGTCCAGTGTCCGCTGCCCTCGACCAGCACCTTCTCCAGGTCGGAGATCTGGTCGCCCATCCGGTCGGCCATCGACGGCGGCAGGACGACGTCGTGTTCGGCCATGATCATCAGGCAGGGCACGCCGTCGATGCGGGTGGGCAGGCCCTCGGCGCGCTCCCAGTTGCGGGTGAAGTTGCGATACCAGTTGACGCCGCCGGTGAAGCCGGAGCGCTGGAAGCTCTCGACGAACACCGCCAGTTCCTCGGGCGAAAGAAGCTGGTTGGGATCGCCGGCCGGGTCGTAGTGGGCCAGGCCGTCCTGCAAGGCCAGCGAGCGGCGGTCGGCGGGGCGGGCGGCGAAGTCCGAGGCGTTGCCGCTGGGCTTGCGCATGAAGTAGCGCATGGTCTTGTCGACGTCGGCGGCCAGTTGGGCGTCGGCGACGCCGGGCTTCTGGAAGTGGACGATGTACATGTCCTCGCCATAGGCGTGGCGGAACATGGCGATCGGGTCCATCGGCAGGCGCGGCACGAAGGGGGTGTTCATGCCGATCACCCCGGCCACCCGGTCCGGGTGCATGAGCGGCATCTGCCAGACGATGATGCCGCCCCAGTCGTGGCCGCAGAACACCGCCTTGTCCACGCCCAGGTGGTCCAGCAACCCGACCAGGTCGCCGGTCAGGTGCTCCATGTCATAGGCCTCGACCGCCTCGGGGCCTTGCGTCAGGCCATAGCCGCGCTGGTCGGGGACGATCACCCAGCGCCCGGCCGCCGCCAGGGCCGCGATCTGGTGACGCCAGGAATAGGAGAATTCCGGAAAGCCGTGGCACAGCACGATCGGCACGCCTTGGCGCGGCCCGGCCTCGTAATAGGCCATGCGGACACCGTTGATCGACGCGTAGGCCACGTCCGGCATGGGAGGGGCGAGCTGGGGCATGGCGTTTCCTGCTTATATTATTGTCGATCACCTTGAAGGGGCGCGCCGAAGCCGGCAAGCGTACGATTCGAACGGTCAAGGTCTTACCCTCGCGGAAAACAGGCGTAAAAGCGCCGCCATGACCCACATCGCCCAGCCCGCTCCCGCCGCCACGCCCTGGCGGCTCGTCCTGATGCTGGGCGCGCTCACGGCCTTCGCGCCGATGTCGATCGACATGTACCTGTCGAGCATGCCCGACATCGCCCGGACGCTGCACGCCGGGGCCGACGACACCCAGGCCACCCTGGCGGCGTTCTTCGCCGGCATGGCGATCGGCCAGTTCCTCTACGGCCCGGCCTCGGACCGCTTCGGCCGCCGCCCGCCGCTGCTGCTGGGGATCGGCATCTATGTCGCCGCTTCCCTGGTCTGCGCCATGGCCCCGTCGATCCAGGTGCTGATCGCCGCCCGCTTCGTCCAGGCGCTGGGCGGCTGCGCCGGGGCGGTGGTGGCGCGGGCGGTGGTGCGTGACAAGTTCAACCACGCCGACACGGCGCGCGTGCTGTCGCTGATGACCCTGATCATGGGCCTGGCTCCGGTGCTGGCCCCGCAGTTCGGCGGCGTCATCCAGTTCTTCGCCGGCTGGCGCGGGGTGTTCTGGACGCTGGTGGCGTTCGGCCTGCTGATCGGCCTGTGGATCGCGCTGGGGCTGAAGGAGTCGCGCTCCGAGGCGACCGCGATCCAGGCCCGTTCGGAGAACCCGTTCCGGGCCTATGGCGCTCTGCTGCGCCAGAAGCGGCTGGTCGGCTACGGCGTGGCCGGGGCGCTGAACGGCGCGACCCTGTTCACCTACATCTCGACCGCGCCGGACCTGATCATGGGGACCTACGGCCACCGGCCGCTGGTGTTCAACATCATCTTCGCCTTCAACGCCGTCGGCATCATCGGGGCCAGCCAGGTCAACCGGCTGCTGCTGCGCCGCGCGACGCCGGACCAGGTGCTGGTGCGGGCCAGCATCGCCTCGATCATCGCGGCCTTCCTGTTGGTGGCCGCCGCCTGGAGCGGGCTGGGCGGGCAGTTCACCGTCCTGCCGCTACTGTTCGTGGCCCTGTCGAGCTATGGGCTGATGGCCGGCAACACCATGGCCGGGGCGCTCAGCGTCGATCCCAGCCGGGCCGGTTCGACCTCGGCCCTGATGGGCGGGGCCGCGTTCGGGGCGGGAGCCCTGGCCTCATGGGTGGGCGGCCTGCTGCACGACGGCAGCGCCCGGCCGGTGGCGGCGGTGATGTTCGCGTGCCTGATCGGGTCCAGCCTGGCGATCTTCGGCCTGGCGGTCCCCAAGGACCTGCGGCTGAAGGCGCGGGCCTAAGCGCGGTCGTCGGAAAGGGTTCCGGCCCGCCAGGCCAGCAGCAGCCAGCCGGCCAGGAAGGCCAGGCCGCCCAGCGGGGTGACCATGCCCAGGACGCGCGGCGCGCCGAACGCCAGGGCGTAGAGCGAGCCCGAGAACAGCACCGTGCCGGCCAGGAACAGGCTCGGGGTCCAGAGCCCGGTCTTGCCGCCGGCCCCGGCCTTGCCAAGTGATCGCACCGCCAGCCAGGCGAACACCGCCAGGGCGTGGGTCATCTGGTAGAGGGCGCCGGTGTGCAGCAGTTCGGCGGCCCGGGCGTCCTTGGCCCCATGCGCGGCGAAGGCCCCGAACGCCACCGACAGGAAGCCGCTCAGCGCCGCCAGCCGGACGACCCATCCCGTGCGCGTCATCTACCTGTGCTTCCGGTGCGCGGCGACCTCGTCCGGCGTGATGTCGACGAAGGACGGGGCGACGGCGTTGTAGGCGGTGGTCTTGTGCAGATCCATCACCACGCTGCGGTGGCCTTCCCAGATCATGTGCAGGGCCACGTAGAGCACGATGGCCAGGCCGACGAAGCCGATCCAGCGGTGCTTGTGCAGCAGGTTGGCGATGGCGCTGGCGGCCACGCCCATCAGCACGATCGACAGCAGCAGGCCGAACACCAGGATGGCCGGGTGCTCGCGGGCCGCGCCGGCCACGGCCAGGACGTTGTCCAGCGACATCGAGACGTCGGCGATCAGCACCTGCAGGAAAGCCTGCTTGAAGCTCTTGGCCGGCTTGGCGCGGGGTTCGGTGGTCGGATCGTTGTCCAGCACCGCCCGGGCGTTTTCCTGGTCGTGGGTGATCTGCTCGCGCAGCTCGCGCCACATCTTCCAGCACACCCACAGCAGCAGCACGCCGCCGGCCAGCAGCAGGCCGATGACCCCCAGCAGCCAGGTGGTGATCAGGGCGAAGCCGATACGCAGCACGACGGCCGCGCCGAGGCCGTAGAGGATGACCTTGCGGCGGTCCTTGACCGGCAGGCCGCCGGCC
>NZ_AKKF01000166.1 GCF_000281955.1 Caulobacter sp. AP07
ACCTCTCACCCTCCCACCGCCTGCGGCGGCGGGCCCCTCCCTCTCTCAAAGAGAGAGGGGTTCCGTGTGCGCGGCCTTCATCAGAAGCGGGCGCTTCAGACGTCCACCTTCCGCCCCGAACGGACCCTCGCCGGGTTCGCTTCCAGTATGGACGAGGGGAAATCTCGGATAACGATGTTTTCCTTTCGCCGATTGCGTCTAACCTCCGCCCCGCGCCGCTCCGGCGCCCGGGGGAAATGCGATGCGGATTGCGGCCACCATCCTCACTACGGCGGCCCTGCTCGCCGCCAGCGCGGCCCAGGCCGTCCCGACCTACCGCCAGGAGGTCGTCGATGTCTTCAAGCAGGTCTGCCTGCCGGCCGGGACCAACGCGGCGGCGGTGGGCGTCGCCGCCGCCAAGCTGGGGTGGAAGCCGGCTCCGGCCTCGATCAAGGCGATGTGGTCGGGACCGGCCACCAAGGTCTGGGTGTCGCCGTCCAACGCCCGGCTCTACCTGGCCCAGGCGCCGCAGGACGGTTTCTGCCAGGTCGGCTATTACGACGGCGCCCAGCCGGCCACCGGCGATCCCGCCGCCTTCTCCACCCTGCTGCGCAACATCATGATCCATGCCGGCATCGCGGTCGGCGCGGGTTTCGTGAAGACCGCCGAGGACAGTCAGCTGATCCAGAAGGGGACCTATGTCTCGCCCGCCTATCCCGGGCTGAAGATGTATGTCGTGGTCGCCAACTTCCCGAACGCGGCCAATTTCCTGCTGAGCACCAGCAAGCCGTGACCGCCCGGATTTCGCCCCTGAGGCGTCACGCCGCACCCGTGGGACGAGAAAATTACACTTGTGACCCAATCTCCGCCTCATTCAGGCGCCATAAGGGTTGCGAGGGATCGCTCGTCGGTTTTAATGCCGACCTCTTGCCTAGTGGGGATATCTCGACAATGCGCTTTGCGCTCGCCACCCTGATCGCCCTCGGCGCGGTCTCCACCGCCGTCGCCCAGGAGCAGACCGCTCCGGCTCCGACGGCCGCTCCCGCCGCGCCGATGCAAACGCCGGCGGCTCCGGCCCAGGCTCCGATCGGCGGCGCGCCCGCCGACCAGGCCGCGCCCCCGGTGGCCGCGCCGCCCGCCGGCACGGAGCCGGCCTATGTCGAGCCCGTCCGTCCGCCGCCGACGACCGACCCGATCTCGCTGCAGCTGCTGAGCGTGCTGGACAAGGTCTGCAAGCCGGCCGTGGTCGGCGGCGACTTCCCCGCCCTGGCCAAGGGCGCGGGCATGAAGAAGAAGAAAGAGCAGTGGGTGCTGGATATCGGCAAGCCCTACTCGATCGCCATCGACAATCCCGGCTCCAACAAGAACGTCTGCACCGTAACCATCCAGTACGGCCAGACCGTCGAGCAGGCCCAGGCCCTGGCCAGCGCCCTGCACGACTGGGCGACCTGGGAAAACAAGCCGCAGCTGCGCCTGATCCGCAACGACCAGACCATCGCCAGCGACTTCAAGCGCTTCACCGTCTCGTGGGACGACGCCTGGGCCGATGGCCATGCGGGCCTGGTGTACATGCGCCTGAAGAAGCTGGACGACACCTCGGTCGGCAAGAACTACGAGCAGGCCCGCGTGCTCTACAGCACCACCAGCCGCTAAAACCGGGCCCGGAGGCTTGCCCTCCGGTTCATGGACGCTATCTAGGGAAGGCGCGGGGACGACCCCGCGCCTTTTCGTGTTTCCGGGGACGACCCCGCTCTAGTTTAGGGAGCAGGTCATGGCCTGGATCATCCTCACCGTCGCCGGCCTTTTCGAAATCGGCTGGGCCGTGGGTCTCAAATACACCGAGGGCTTCACCCGTCCGGTCCCCACCATCCTGACCGGCGTCAGCCTGCTCGCGAGCATGGCCCTGCTGGGCTGGGCGATCAAAACCCTGCCGCTGGGCACCGCCTATGCGGTCTGGACCGGGATCGGGGCCGTGGGCACCGCCATCGTCGGCATCCTGGTGTTCAAGGAGCCGGCCACGGCGGCGCGGCTGGTCTGCCTGGCGCTGATCGTCTCGGGCATATTGGGCCTGAAGCTGTTCACCCCGGTCGCCCACTGAGCCGGGGCGGTCTCGCCGGGCGTCAGCAGCAGGCCGGCGTCCCGCAGGCGCAGGCCGCGCGAGATGCTGGCCGTCCACCAGGCCAGGAACGGGGCGGCGACCAGGCTGGTCGCCGCCACCGCCAGCCACGGCGACAGGCCCGCGCCCAGGACGGGACCCAGCGCCGCCAGGGCCACGCCGACCAGCATCTCGGGCCCGTGGAACACCAGGGCGGTGCGCCCGCTCAGCCGGCCTTCGTCGCGCTGCTGGGCGGCCCATCCGGAATCCCGGCCCAGGATCACCGCCAGCAGGGCGCGGCTGTGGGCGGCCATGATCACCGGCGCGGTCAGGGTCGAGGCCAGGGTCTCCAGCCCGACGCTGGCCAGGGCCCGCCCGGCCCCGCCGAACGCCTCGGCCCGCCCCTGGCGCAGCATCAGGGCGTAGGACAGCAGCTTGGGCAGCAGCACGAAGGCCAGGCTGACGGCCAGCACCGCGGCCCCGGCCAGCGGATAGCCGCCGCCGCCCGGGTTCGGGGCCGACAGCAGGGCCCCGGTGACCACCAGGGCGATCCACAGCGGGGCGAGGGCGTAGGACAGCACCCCGCGCGCCAGGTGCAGGCGGCTGACCGGGTGCAGGCCCCGGGCGCCGAGGACGCCCAGGTGCTGCAGGTTGCCCTGGCACCAGCGGCGGTCGCGGACCAGGTGGTCGATCAGGGTCGGCGGGCTTTCCTCGAAACTGCCGCCCAGGGCCGGGACCAGCCGCACGCCCCAGCCGGCCCGCCGCAGGAAGGCGGCCTCGACGAAGTCGTGGCTCATGATGTGGCCGCCGAAGGGTTTCTTTCCTCTTAGGTGTGGCAGTCCGCTGGACTGCGCGAACGCCTCGACCCGCAGGATGGCGTTGTGGCCCCAATAGTTGCCGTCGGTCCCGCTCCACCAGGCCACGCCCCAGGCGGCCAGCGGGCCGTACAGGGTGTTGGCGAACTGCTCCAGCCGTCCAAACAGCGTACGGCGGCCGATGATCGTCGGGGCGGTCTGGATCAGGCCCAGGGCCGGGTCGCGCTGCAGGGCGGCCGCCAGCCGCCACAGGGTCTCGCCGTCCATCAGGCTGTCGGCGTCCAGCACCACCATGTGGTCATAGGCCCCGCCGTGGGCCCGGACCCAGTCGGCGATGTTGCCGGCCTTGCGGTCGATGTTCTCGGGGCGGTGGCGGTAATAGGTCCGAGGCCCGGACCCGCCGCGCCGGAACGCGGCGAAGCCCCGGCGTTCGGCGTCCAGCACCGGCGCGCGGCGGCTGTCGCTGAGCACGACGATGTCGAAGAACGGCGTCAGGCCCAGGGCGTCCAGCCCGCTCCGCATCGCCGCCAGCCGGGCGAAGAACGGGCCGCAGTCCTCGTGGTAGATCGGGGCCAGCAGGGCGGTGCGGGTGTGCAGGCGGGGCAGGGGGCCTTGGGCCACCGTCCGCTCCCAGGTCTGTCCCTGGCCGGACAGCCACAGGCCGCCCAGGCAGGCGGCGAAGGAAAAGGCCATCCAGCCGAACAGCACCAGGATCAGGCCGACATGGATGATCTCCAGGGGAACCAGTCCATCCCGGGCCATGGCCGAGGCCACGGCGAAGACGGCCAGGCCGGTGCTGAGCGCGCAGAAGGTCGCCAGCGCCGCCCGCCGCCGGCCCAGGCCGGGCGCGTGGGCGAAGCGCCGGGGTTCGGCGGCGCGGTGCAGCGGCTGATCGGGCATGTCGAGCGGCGCGGCGGGCGGCGCCCAGTCGTCGCTATCGGCCACGTCGCGGAATGAACGCGCCTCGACCCCGAGTTGCTGTAGTGAACTGGTATTGGCGCGCATGGAAATCCCTTCAGCGCCGAAACACCTCCGATCATCCAAGGTTCCGAAATGCGATAACCTTTATTCGCTCAGTGACACCAAGGTTAATTTTTGAGCAACACCGCGTCGAATACTGTCTAAAATTGATCGGCCCGCCGCGTATATGTCGGAAACTGGCCGTGAAGCGGCCACATTCGATCCACGTCAAATCGCGGCGCGATCGGCCACGCCTTCGATGCACGGATATTGTTGAATCGCGCGGTCAGGCGGCCGCGCGGTTCTCCTGGGCGATGAAGTCCAGGCAGGCCTCGGCGACCGCTTCCCAGCCCGGCTCGCCCGGCAGCCAGTGGCTCATCTGCGGGAACACCTGGCAGGCTCCGCCCAGGCGCGCGGCGGTCTGGCGGACGGTGGCGGGCGGATGGATGACGTCCTTGCCGCCGGCCAGGGCCAGGGTCGGCACGCCGGTCGGGCCGGCGCCGGTGGTCATGAACGGGTCCAGCCACCAGTTCAGCGTCTCCCACAGCGCCCGGCCGCTTTCGGCGGTCATCTGGGCGTAGAGGGCCTTGCGCTGGTCACGCGGCAGGCGGTCCAGGGTGTAGCTTTCCACCACCCCGTAGTCGGGTGCGACGGCCTGCAGCCAGTAGGGGCCCAGGGCGTAGAGGCTGACCGCCGAGGCGGCCTCCTCCAGGCTCGAGCCGCTGACGCCCCAGGGCGGCGAGGGGGCCAGCAGGACCAGCCGCGAAACCGGGGCGCGGGCCGCCGCCATCTGGGCCACCAGCCCGCCCATCGAGTGACCGATCAGGATCGGCGGCTCGTCGCAGGCCTCGCACAGGGCGGCGATCTGCTTGGCGTAGTCGACCATCGAGCGGCCGGCCACCAGGGCGCCGTCGCCGTGGCCGATCAGGTTGGGGGTCTGGACGTCGTGGCCGGCGGCCTCGAAGGGCCGCCGAAAGGCGTCGAAGGTCCAGCCGCCGCAGAAGGCGCCATGCACCATGATCACTGGAGTCGCCACGCACGCCTCACCAACAGACTCGGCGAAGACGCCGCGCTTTCAGCCTACACGCTCTTCTTGGGCGCGGGGGAAGATTTGGCGGTCGACTTCGTCGTGGGGGTCTTGGCCGGAGCTTTGGCGGGCGCCGGCGCCTTGGCGACGACAGGCTTGGCGGTCGCGGCGGGTTTGGCCTTGGCGACCGGCGCGGGCTTCGCCTTGGCCGCCGGAGCGGCCTTGGCGGCGGGCGCGGCCTTCGACTTGGCGACTGCCACGGGCTTGGCCGCCGCCTGGGGCGCGACGGTCTTGGCCGGAGCAGCTGCGGGCTTGGCGACGGGCTTCGGCTTGGCCGCCGCGGCCGGAGCCGGTGCGGGGGCGGCCTTCACGACCTTCGCCGCCGATGCGGCCTTGGGGGCGGCCTTGGCGGCAGCAGCCGGCTTGGTCTTCGCTGGGGTCTTCACCGTCGCCGGGGCCGGCGTCGCGGCCTTGGCGGCGGGGGCCTTGGGCGCGGGCGCGGCCTTCGCGGCCGGCTTGGCGACGGGCTTGGCCTTGGTCACGGGCTTCGCGGCCGTTGGAGCCTTGGCGACTGGCGCGGCGGCCTTGGCGGGGGTGGCGGTTTTAGCGGGGGCCTTCGCCGGAGCCTTGGCCGCCGGAACCGCCGCCGGAGCGGCCTTCACGGGCGCGGGCTTGGCCTTGGGCGCCGCCTTGGCCTTGGCGGCGGGCTTCGCGGCGGGAACGGCGGCAGGCGCGGCGACCGGGGTCACGGGGACCGCCGGCTCGGCGGCTTCGGACTTGGCAGCTTCGGGCTTTTCGGCCGGCGCGGCCTTGATCACCGGCGCCTGGGCGCTCAGGCCCTTGGCGTCCAGCCAGGTCTTCACCTCGGCCAGGATCTCGGCGCTGCCGGGTTCGTCGATCAGCCAGTGGGCGTTGTTGGGATATTCCCGGAACTCGGCCCCGGCGTACTTCTTGCCGACCAGCCGGACGTCCTCGATCGGCGTGGTACGGTCGCGGGCCCCAGCCAGGACCAGCACCGGCACGGTGACCTTGGCGGCGTCGACATGCACCGTCCTGTTGGGGTCGCGGTCGGGATAGGCCAGGTCCGACAGGGCCCGGCCGGAATCGTGCACCGTGGTGGCGAAGATCGCGTCGTGGCGCGCGGCGGGGGTCTGGTTGAGCACGCCCCACTTGAAGCCGGTCTTCCAGATCTTCACCGCCTTGGTCTCCGGCTTGGCGGTGGCGGCGATGTTGAGGAAGGTGAACACCGGCGAGAGCTTGGGTTTGCCGCGCGCGTCGGCCGGCGAGGCGGGGGCGAACAGCACGATGCCCGAGGCCAGGCCGGCCTCGGCCAGCTTCTGGGCGATCATCCCGCCCATCGAGTGGCCGAACACCAGCGGCCTGGAGCCGTCGCGCCTGGCGATCGACCGGGCCAGGTCGCTCATCTCGGCGACATAGTCGGACAGGCTCTTGCCGGCCAGGCCGGCCGGGGGCGGGCCCACGGTGCGCAGGGCGGCCTGGATGGTCGGGGTCTCGACCGCGTAGCCGGCGGCCGTGAAGCTGGCCGCCACGGGCTTCCAGCTATCGCCCGCGGCGCCGAAGCCGTGGATCATCAGAATGGTCTTGGTCATGCCGCCTGCCCTCCAGCCGCGGCACGGTTTTTACCCGCCGCGCGCGTACCCACCGAACGCGGAGACGACCTGTTCGTACACCACGCGTTTGAAGGGTACGATCAATTCGGGCGTCTCGTCGAGCACGGCCCATTTCCAGGCGTCGAACTCGACCTCGCCATGGGCCTCCAGATCGATCTCGGACTCGTCGCCGGTGAAGCGGAAGGCGAACCACGCCTGCTTCTGGCCCTTGAATCCGCGCGCCTTCTTCGAGCCGGCGAAGTCGGCGGGGAAGTCGTAGATCAGCCAGCCCGGGGTGCGGTCCAGATAGGCGGCCGAGGTGACGCCGGTCTCTTCGGCCAGCTCGCGGCGGGCCGCGTCGAGCAGCTCTTCGCCGTCGTCGACCCCGCCTTGCGGGAACTGCCAGTTGTAGGGCGGGGGCTGCCGGTGGCGCTTGCCCAGCCAGACGCGGCCGTCCGGATGGAACAGCACGACGCCGACATTGGGACGGTAGTCGGGGTAGCTGTCTTGAGGGTGTGGAGAGGTTGGGCTGGCGCTCATCGCCTGGCCATGGACGAGGCGGGCGCCAACTGCAAGCCCCTGGCCGACAGGCCCGTGGCCCAGGTCCGCACCTGGCTGATGGTCACCGGATAGGCGAAGCCCGAGCCCAGGGCCTGGCCGCGCCCGGCGGCGCCGGCCTCCAGCATCTTCAGCTGGCCGTCGATCGCGCCGGCCGACAGTTCGTCGTCGATGATCCGGTCGGCCGAGGCGCGCGGGATCGGGCCGCCGCGCAAGGACGCCTGGCCGTCGTCGATGAAGGCCAGCCCCCGCGACTTCAGCGCCATGGTGAAGGTGTTCATGGCCAGGTCGTTGGTGACGAAGCGCGAGCCCAGATAGTTGGTCAGGCCGAAATAGCCGGTGGCGCGCGACATCAGCCACTCCAGCTTGCGCACGGTGTCTTCCGGCCGGTTGGCGGTGATCAGGGTGTAGGGGCCCGGGTCGTTGGCCGGATAGTCGACCGGCTCCATCGGGGCCTCGAGCAGCACCTCGTGGCCGTTGGCGCGGGCCAGGTCGATCCAGCCTTGCAGGCCCTCGGCATAGGGCGCGAACGACAGGGTGATCTCGGGCGGCAGGGTCTCGATGGCGGCGCGGGTGGTCTGGGGGTTCAGGCCCAGGCCGCCGATCACCAGGGCGACGCGCGGACGGCCGTCGGCGGTGAACGGCCGGGCATAGGCCTGGGCGGCGTTGCGGCCGTCGGGGGCGATCACCGGCAGCGGGCCGCCGCCGGGGCCCGGGGCGTAGAGGCCGGCGATGGGCGCCTGGGGCAGCGGGCCGCCGACCTGAGCGGCCGGCGGCGGGGCGGCGATCTCGCCGGGCAGGGCGAGGGCGGCCTCGTCCACGGGGCCGGCGAACGGCTGGGCCGACAGGTCCAGCGCGCCGGGGGTCAGCGGGGCCTCGCGGTCGGCTTCGTCGGTCAGGGCCTGCAGCCAGCCGTCGGGAGCGTTGCGGGTGGCCCCGATCTTGGTCAGCTCGACCCGCACCAGGGGCGAGCCCTTGTTGGGGTCGCCAGTCAGCAGGATCAGGGCGCTCAGGCTGAGCAGGAACAGCAAGGCCGCGGCGCTGGCCCCGACATAGGGATTGGCCGCCGCCGCCAGCACGCGGGCGCGCAGGTCGCCGACGTCCCCACGACCCAGTGCGGGCGCGGCGGCGCTATAGGCGGGCTTGCGGGAGAACGACACGGCCATGGGCGGACGCTAGCCGGCAAGCGCCGAATATATGGTTAATGAGGGGTGCGGCGGAACGCGCGGAGACATGTTCTCGCCGGGCGCGGGCGTTTCCGCTCCGCCCCCGGCGAGAGGCCTTGCGCCGCTAGAGCAGGAAGTCGCCCAGCGACAGCGACGGGGTGCCGTTCAACTGGATCAGCATGTCGTTGACGGTGTCGTGGTTGACGTCGATGAACACGTAGGTCGAGCCGCTGGAAGTCAGCCAGTTGATGTCCGACGCGCCCAGGTGCAGCGCCGAGACGTCGAGTTTTTCGACACCCTGCTGGAAGTCGAAGATCGAGTCCGGATTGGCCACGGTGCTGTCGCTGGCCGCCTCGTAGATGAAGCGGTCGGTTCCCGCGCCCCCGGCCAGCCAGTCGCCCGCGCCGCCGCCCTTGATGGTGTCGTTGAGGGCGCTGGCGACCAGGACGTTGAACGTCGCGTCGCCCACCATGTTGACGGTGGTCACGCCGGCGCCGAGCACGAGATTGGAGCCCTGGATCGGGGCCGTCGAGCCGATTTGCAGATAGTCGCCGCCGACCGCGTTCGAGAAGAGGAAGGTCCCTCCTCCGGAGCTGACCAGGGAGACGTTGGTGATCGCGGTCACGGCGGAGAGGTCGATGCGGTCCACGCCGCTGTCGAAGTCGTGGATGATGTCGTAACCGCTCGCGGTCGAGTCCAGGAGGGTGTTGTGGTAGGCGAAAGTGTCGGCCCCGGCCCCGCCCCACAGGGCGTCCGCGCCGAGACCGCCATAGATGAGGTCGGCGCCGTCGTCGCCGTACAGCGCGTCGGCGCCGCCAATCCCGTCGAGGATGTCGTCCCCCCCGCGTCCGTGGATCGTGTCGTTGCCGTCCGCGCTGTAGTTCAGGCCGGCCAGCGGGTCTCCCAAAATGTGGTTCTTGCCGTCGGTCCCGTAGAGGCTGTCGCCCCAGTTCGAGCCGGAGAGGCTCACGTCGACGGTGTTGTTGGTCGTGCTGGTGATGGCGCCGCCGCCGACCGTCTTATAGGTGTCGCCCTCTGCGTCGCCGGTGTTCAGGCTGGCGTTCAGCAGGTCGACGACGATGCCGCCGGTGTGCGGGTCGTTTTCGTAGTCGATCCAGTTGCCCCGGGCGCCGAGGATGATGGTGTCGGCGCCGCCCTCGGGGATGAAGGTGTCGTAGGGCAGGGAACCGTCGGGCATCATGTGCAGAAGGGTCGTGGCGCCGACGAGCGTGTCGGCCCCCGTGGCGCTGCCGAGATGGTAGCCCGCCGAAGGGTCGCCGATCAGCAAGTGGCCGACGCCGTCGTCGATGCTGTAGAGCGTGTCGCCATAGACGCTGCCTTCAATGGTCTGGATATCAACCCAAGTGTCGTAGGCGGCGGCGCCGGTCTTGGGCGCCGAGGAATCGACGGAGAAGGTCACGGCGCTCGAAGCGAAGGCGTAGGATAGCGTGTTTCCCTGCGGGTTCAGGGCCGTGCTTTCGGGACGGCCCCCGCCATCGAAGTGATTAATCTCTGTAGTCTCGACGCCCGAGTAGAAAACGTCGTTGCCGGCTCCGCCGGTCACCCAGATCTCGTTGATGGTGCTGGCGACGCCGGGGGTCCTGAAGCTGGCGAAGACGCCGCCGTGGTTGGACAGGCGGAAATGATCGATGCCCGTGTAGGTGTCGCCCAGCGCCCACCCCGTCGAACCGCCTCCCAGATGGTTGTAGGTGTCGATGGTCATGGGCGCGCCCGAGATCGGATCGACGTAGGCTGGCGCGTTTTCATAGCTGACTTCGTCGCCCAGGCTGCCGACGAAGGACTCCGCATAGTCGTGCGCGAGAAACTTGACCATTGATTACATCCCACCATTGCTTACGCATCCGGGCCTGGCCGGACAGCCGGACCGCACCGCTCAGCCACCGGCGGGCGTCGAACGGGACGCACGCCGTTCGAGCGATCGCGGATCAATCATAGGATGCTTATGTGGCGGTTCAACCCGCGGGCCTCGACGAGGCTCGCGGGATGACGCCTGGCGGGCGGCCTACTTCTTCTCGACCGGCGCCTTGCCGGCGGCGGCCGCCGCCTTGGCCGTGACCTCGGCGATCTTGGCTTGCGGCTTGGGCAGTTTCGGCACGGACTCGACCGAGCCGGCCTTCAGCACCGCGATGGCGCGTTCCAGCTGGAAGTCGCCCTTCTTCTCGTCGAAGCCCGAGGGCGGGGCCTCGGCCGGGGTGTGGACGCCCTTGCGGGTCTTGCCCTCGTCGGCGTTGAGGGCGTTCTTGAAGCTGGCCTCGCTGAACCACACGCGGTTGGCGATGTCCTGGGCCTGGTCCTTGGTCTGGGCCACTTCCAGGTCGGGCTCGATGCCGGTCTTCTGGATCGAGCGGCCCGACGGCGTGAAGTAGCGGGCCGTGGTCAGCTTCAGGGCCCCGTCGGCCCCGCCGCGCAGCGGGATCACGGTCTGCACCGAACCCTTGCCGAAGCTGGTGATGCCCACCAGCTCGGCGCGGTGGCGGTCCTGCAGGGCGCCGGCGACGATTTCGGCCGCCGAGGCCGAGCCCTGGTTGATCAGCACCACCACCGGCAGGCCGTTCAGCAGGTCGCCCGGCTTGGCGTTGTAGCGCTGGATGTCGCGCGGGTCGCGGCCGCGCTGGCTGACCACCTCGCCGCCGTCCAGGAACACGTCCGAGACGCCCACGGCCTGGTCGAGCAGGCCGCCGGGGTTGTTGCGCAGGTCGAAGATCAGGCCCTTCATCTGCGGGTTCTTGGTCCGCAGGTCGGTGATCGCCGTGGTCAGGGCGTCGGTGGCCTTCTCGTTGAAGCCGGGCAGGCGGACATAGCCGTAGTCGCCTTCCATGCGGGCGATGGCGGCCTTGGGCTTGATCACCTCGCGGATCAGCTTGACGTCATAGGGGTCGGTCTTGTCGCGGGCGATGGTCAGGGTGACGGCCTCGCCGGCCGCGCCGCGCATCTGCTTGACCGCCTCGTTGACCGTCAGGCCCAGCACCGACTGGCCGTTGACCGCGGTGATGTAGTCGCCGGCCTGGATGCCGGCCCGCGAGGCGGGGGTGCCGTCCATCGGCGAGATCACCTTGACGACGCCGTCCTCGCTGGTCACCTCGATGCCCAGGCCGCCGTACTCGCCGCGGGTGGTGTCCTGCATGTCCTCGAAGCTGTCGGGCGACAGGTAGCCGGAATGCGGGTCCAGGCTGGTCAGCATGCCGTCCAACGCCGCCTCGATCAGCTTCTTGTTGTCGACCTCGGAGACGTACTGGGTGTCGACCGTCTGCAGCACGTCGCCGAACAGTTCGAGCATCTTGTAGGTCTGGGTCTTGGTCGAGCTGGTCGCCTGGGCGATGGGGCTGACATAGGCCATGGCCCCCGCGCCGAGGACGAAAGCCGAAACACTGATGAGCAGGTACTTGCGCATGTGGCCTGGAAGGCTCCCTGACGGCGCTTCCGCGCCGCGTTAAAACTTATCTGACCGCCTAACTGCGGCGGACCCTTGTTCATTTGACGGCCATCATCGCTGAAAAAGCCGTTTATCGCGACCCTTGCTTGAGCCAACGCTCGGGATCGACGGAAGCGCCGTCCTCCCGGACTTCAAAATAGAGCTCTGGCTCCGAAGAACCATGCTCGGCCATCCGACCAACCGTCGCACCCGGTGCGACAGATTGTCCGGGGGCGACCGAAACCTGGTCCATTCCAGCCAGAACCAGATGGTAGGCGCCCTGGGCGCGCAGGATCAAGACCACACCCCAACCGTTGAGTGGTCCGGCGTATTCGACCGTCGCGGCGGCGGGACTGGCGACGACGTGACCCTTTTCCGTGCGGATCGACACCCCGGACGCCCGCCCGCCGGCCGGCATGACCTCGCCGAACCGGTGGCTGAAGGGGCCGGGGGTCGGGGACCGCAGCGTCAAGGGCCCGGTGACCGGCCTGGGCGCCAGGCTGTCGGTCAGGGCGCCCAGGGTGCGCTGCTCCTGGTCTCCGGTCATCGCCTCCTGAGCGTAGGCGCGCTCCAGCGCGGTCTTTTCGACGATCATCCGCTCCAGCTCACCTTTGCGGTCGGCGACCAGGCTCTCGGCGGTGAACAGCTCCTCCGAGGCGGCGGCGGCCTCGCGGCGCAGGGCCGAGACGGCGCGGGCCTGGCGGGCGTAGCCGTCGGCGCGGGCCTGCAGCTCGGGGGTCATGGCGCGGATCAGGATGGCGGCCCGCACCGCGTCGCGGGCGTCGCCGGGGCTGACCAGCAGGGCGGGCGGCGGATCGCGCCGGAAGAGCTGCAGGGCGCTGAGCAGGCGCGACAGCTGCCCGCGATCGCGGCCCAGCTCGCCGACCAGGGCCGATTCGCGCTGGTGCAGGGCCTCGAGCCGGGCGCGCTTGGCGGCGACGTCGTCGCCGGCCACCAGGCGCTTCTGGCCCAGGGCGTCCAGTTCGCCGCGCAGGTCGGCGATCTCGCGGCGGGTGTCGGCGGCGGCCTGCTGGTCCTTCATTTTCTGGCTTGAGGGGGCCCGCTGGCCGATCTGGGCCGCGACGAGGCCGCCGGCGCCCAGCAGGGCGGCCAGGAGGCTGGCGGTGATCAGGGCGACGCGGCGCGACATGCTTCGATCAATGCCCCGATTGATTTGCCGCCACAACGTCCGTTTCAGTCGCGGTGATAGGGCGAGCCCGCCAGGATGGTGACGGCGCGATAGACCTGCTCGGCCAGCATGGCCCGGGCCAGGGCGTGCGGCCAGGTCTGGGGCCCGAAGGCCATGGTCTCGTGGGCCGCGGCCAGGATCGAGGGGTCCAGCCCGTCGGCCCCGCCGATCAGGAACACCACCCGCCGGGTCCCGTCGTCGCGCAGCCGGCCGACATGCTCGGCGAAGGCCCGGCTGGGCCGCACCTTGCCGTGCTCGTCGCAGGCGATGACATGGGCGCCCTCCAGGTGCGGGCGCAGCACCTCGGCCTCGGCGGCCTTGCCCGGCTTCCTGGCTTCGACCTCGACGATCTCGACCGGGCCCAGCGCCAGGGCGCGGCCGGACGCCGTGGCCCGGGACGCATAGTCCACGGCCAGCTGCGCCTCGACCATGCGGCCGAGCTTTCCGACGGTGAGGAGGGTGATCTTCATCGCACGTCCAAGCAGGGCGCGGCTTGGGTCCCCCGGACGAGCCGGGGGATGACGAAGCGGATTAGTTCGACGCCATCCGATGCGGCGCGTCGACGGCCCAGATCTTCTCGATGTTGTAGAACGAGCGGACTTCCGGGCGGAACAGGTGGACCACCACGTCGCCGGCGTCGATCAGCACCCAGTCGCAATGCGGCAGGCCCTCGACCCGGGCCTTGCCGAAGCCCTGCTCTTTCAGAGCGCGGATGATGTGGTCGGCCAGGGCCCCGACGTGACGGTGCGAACGGCCCGACGCCACGATCAGGCTGTCGGCCACCGAACTCTTGTCCTTCAGGTCGATGTAGACCACGTCCTGGGCCTTGTCGTCGTCCAGGCGAGTGAGGATCAGGCGCTCCAGCGCCTTGATGCTTGTGTCCAGGGCGGTGCCCTGGTCCGAAGAGGTGACGGGGGAAGCCGTCCCCTCGTGCGCACTTGGCGCGGGGTCGCTACGCAGCGGAAATGCTCCTTGATGGGTTCGCGCAATAGCTCCCATAGCATGGATGAGTCGAAATGATGAGGGGGAACGTCGTCGCGGGGGATTTGGGGGTTCCAAATCCTTCTCCCCTTGCGGGAGAAGGTGTCAGCGAAGCTGACGGATGAGGGGTCGCGCCGACGCAGAACGCCGCGACCGGTCGTTCGCCAATTGCGGCGTTTCTGGTCTTCGACCCCTCACCCGACCCCGCTTCGCGGGGCCACCCTCTCCCGCAAGGGGAGAGGGACCTAAACCTTCGTCTGCCGCCCGCGCAGCGCCGTCGACGAGGCGAAGTTCAGCGGGCCGGTCAGGTAGACCCAGGCCGGGGCGGTGGCGTCGGCCAGGATCGAGGCGGCGCTGGCCGGCCAGCGGGCCCAGGCGAAGCGGCGGGCGGCGGGCGAGGTGCGGGCCTTCAGCGCCGCCCACGGCCGCGAGATCACCGCCACCGGCACCTCGCGCATGATCTGGGTCCAGCCGCGCCAGCGGTGGAAGGTGGCCAGGCTGTCGGCCCCCATCACCCAGACGAACTTGACCCCCGGATAGCGGGCCTTCAGCACCCGCAGGGTGTCGATGGTGTATTGCGAGCCCAGCCGCGTCTCGGCGTCGGAGACGATCATGCCGCTGCCGCGCGCCCAGCGCCGGGCCTGCGCGATCCGCTCGGCCAGGGGCCGGGTCTCGTGCGCCGACTTCAGCGGGTTCTGCGGCGAGACCAGCCAGATCACCCGGTCCAGCTCCAGCCGGCGCAGGGCGGTTTCGGCCACGTGGGCGTGGCCCTCGTGCGCCGGGTTGAAGCTGCCGCCGAACAGGCCCACGCGCATGCCCGGTTCCAGATGGAAGCCCAGGCGTTGCGCGGCGGGTCTGCCAGCTTCAGGGACGAGTCTGGCCGGTCCCGCGAACCACATACTTGAACGTCGTCAGTTGCTCGGCCCCGACCGGGCCGCGGGCATGGAGTTTGTCGGTGGCGATGCCGATCTCGGCCCCGAAGCCGAACTCGCCGCCGTCGGCGAACTGGGTCGAGGCGTTGACCAGCACGATGGCGCTGTCGACCAGGGCGATGAACCGCTCGGCCGCCGCCGTGTCCTCGGTGAGGATGGCGTCGGTGTGGCCCGAGCCGTAGGCGGCGATATGGGCGGCCGCGCCCTCGACGCCGTCGACCACGGCCACCGAAATGATCGGGGCCAGGTATTCGGTGGTCCAGTCGGCCTCGACGGCGGGCTTCATGGTCGGTTCGATCGACAGGGCCAGGGCGTCGCCGCGCAGCTCGCAGCCGGCCTTGATCAGGGCGTCGGCGATCGGCGGCAGCAGGGCCTTGGCCCCCGCGCGATCGACCAGCAGGGTCTCGGCCGAGCCGCAGACCGACACCCGCCGCATCTTGGCGTTCAGCACGACCTCGACGGCCTTCTTCGGGTCGGCGGCGGCGTGGACGAAGACGTGGTTGAGGCCTTCCAGGTGTCCCAGCACCGCGACCCGCGCCTCCTGCTGGACCCGCGCGACCAGGCTCTTGCCGCCCCGGGGGATGATCAGGTCGATCGTGCGGTCCAGGCCCGAGAGGATGGCGCCGACCGCGTCGCGGTCCGGGGTCCGGACGATCTGCACGGCGTCGGTCGAGATCCCGGCGGCCTTCAGGCCCTTGGCGATGGCGGCGTGGATGGCGAGGTTGGAATGGATGCACTCCGAGCCGCCGCGCAGGATCACCGCATTGCCCGAGCGCACGCACAGCGCCGCCGCGTCGGCGGTGACGTTGGGCCGGCTCTCGAAGATCATGGCGATGACGCCGATCGGGGTGCGGACCCGGGCGATGTCCAGGCCGTTGGGTCGGGTCCAGCGGGCGGTCTCGACGCCGATCGGGTCGGGGATGGCGGCCACGGCCTCGACGCCGGCGGCGACGCCTTCCAGGCGTTCGGCGTTCAGCATCAGCCGCTCGACCATCGGCGCGGTCAGGCCGCCGGCCCCGGCCTTGTCCAGGTCGCGGGCGTTGGCGGCCAGGATCAGGGCGGCGTCGGCGCGGATGGCGGCGGCCATGGCGGTGAGGGCGGCGGTGCGCTGGTCTGGCGTGGCCACGCGCAGGGCCTGCGCCCCTTGCCGAGCCGCCTGCCCCATCGCCGTCATCGTCGCCTGCAAGCCCATGCCCGCGTCGTCCATCGCTTCATCCGATCCCGGATATGCTCAGAGTGAGGCTTACCTAGGCGCTTTGGGGCGTGGGGGGAATGGGGAAAGGGTGGAGGGGGTGTTAGCGGGGCTGGGGGTATAACCGACCTATGGAACGACGCCGAGATGCGCGACGTTCGCCAGATAGTTGAGAGGTAACCCCCAAGAGCCGAACATTTGAGAATGGCTTGTGCTGAGCGCGGCCACACGCTCCTTCAACGTCTCCACGTTTGAGACGCTAAGTGCTGGTGCTAAACGCATAAAATACGCTGATGATTCTGCGCGTGCGAAAATCGGAAATGGCGCAAAGCGGTCGGTCGCATAGACCAGAGAGTAAGGGTACCAATTATTGGTAGTAGCTTGTCCCGTTGAGCGAAGGAAAAGCACAAGATCGGCTTGCATCAATGCCTCAAAGCTGGGGATGCTTCCTTTAGGGTAAGCTTCCTTGAGCAAATCGGCATCGACGCTGAGTCGATTCAGTTTTAGGCGTTGGTTTCGATGGTGCAAAGATTGAGCGTACTGGCGGAACACGGAGAAATCGGTGGTTGCTGGGCGATTCCCGCCGCCTTCATACTCCTGAACCAGGTAGGATTTTCTGAGTGCTGATTCTACGAGATCGAACCGCTCTTCCTCCAGAGCCAATGCAATCGTGATGAGAAAGGCGTCATGCGCAATCACCTTGAATGCGTCGAACTGATGGGTATTCCATCGCGTTATTTCAGGGTCTCGATACATCAAGGTCCCGAGCTGCTCGTTCACAGCTAAAATACGGTCCCAGACTCGCGCATCCTCTCCGAACCTAACAGCCGAGCCGACTAGTTCCGCCCATTGATGAAGATAAGGACGCATCGCTGCGATCGCTTGGACAATCGTCTCATCAAGTGGTTCGTCCTCTGACGCATGTGGGGCCAACGCGCGCATTTCCGAGTAGAGCGCTTGCCCATATTCGCGGATAAGCCCAGCGGCGCTATTGGATCCAAGCCGTACTGCTTCCATGGCCCGCCGTGCCCGAGACTGAGTGGCCGTGGCAATTGGCGTGACGTTCAAGATCGACTCAGGCACAGCGCCGAGCTTCGGTTTTAAGTGCTGCGGTCGATCGACTAGCCAGCGTAACAACTGTTCATAGCTATCTTCAAATTTATCGGCGGAGCGGAAGTCGAAATAGATTCGTCCTTTATAGAAGACCGGAACGTGGGCGTTGCCCTCATCGTCCTCATCGGTCATGAGCGCCGCAAATTTGTCCTGGGCTCCCTTCCCGTAGAGCTCAGGCGAAATGATTTGGCTTTCAGTTCCAACACCGCCCGAACGGCTATTGGCCTTTTCAACGTAGGTCTTGTCGCAGACCATCATGACTTTGGTGACCGTTTTGTCGGTCACCATAGACTCCATGAACTGGTAGGAGTCGTGACCGGGTTTGAGGTCCCATTTGTCTAGGATTACATCGACGCCATCCTCACGTAGGCGGGATGCCAACTGGATCACCCACGCCTCATGTGTCGGCGAGGACCAGGAATAGGATGTAAAAGCGCGAACTGAGGTTGCGGCGGACTGTTCTTGCATAAAGGCATCAATGCCGGGATGCTCAACCAGAGGCAAGCCTATCGATCCACTAACGGGCAGCGAACCGTATGTCGATGCTCCCGCCCTTAGCGGATTCGGAATGTCAGCTTGTCGGACTACCCATCCGCCTCGGATGCGGCCACGCCTTAAAGCCTTGGTGGATCGGAGCTCTGGCGTCTGGCCGTGTCAAGGACGGCGCGTCGCGCCGCCGCGGCGCGGCCGCCGGAGGCGGTCCTTGACACGGCCAGACGCCAGAGCAGGCTCGCCATCAAGGTTTTAAGGCGCGGCCTCGCCGTGGGCGGGCGGATGGGGAAGGGGCGCTCTCTTGAACCCTCTCCCAGCGGGAGAGGGAGGGGCCCGCGCTGAAAGCGTGGGAGGGTGAGGGATTACGCCCTCACCGATTTCACGCGAACGCCCTGCCGGCGCGCCGTCGGACTCACCACCCCCTCACCCTCCCATTGCTCCGCAATGGGCCCCTCCCTCTCCCCATGGGAGAGGGTTCAAGAGCGTCGATGCTCGGCGGGCGGTGCGTCGAGCTTTAAGAAACCAACCTTCCTAAATCGGATGACGCCCGGCCCCTTCCCCCGCTAGGCTCCGCCAAAGTCGGAGGAGAATCCCATGCGTCTTGGACTGGTGCTGGCCGCGATCGCGTCGCTGGCCGTCTCTCCCGCCTCGGCCCAGACCACGGCCTACGACGCCGTCGACCCCTTCATCGGCACCGGCGGCGATGGCCACACCTTCCCCGGGGCCGTGGCCCCGTTCGGCATGGTGCAGCTGTCGCCCGACACCGACATCCTGCCGTTCAAGCAGAGCTACGCCCGGGCCGCCGGCTATCGCCGCGACGACCCGACCATCCTCGGCTTCTCGCACACCCACTTCTCCGGCTCGGGCCATTCCGACCTCGGCGACATCCTGCTGGCCCCGGTCAGCGGCGAGGCGAAACTGGAGCCCGGCGAGGCCGACAAGCCGGGCTCCGGCTACCGCTCGCGGTTCAGCCACGACGGCGAGGTGGCCCAGCCCGGCTACTACGCCGTGACCCTGACCGACAGCCAAGTGCGGGCCGAGCTGACCGCCGGCCTTCGCACCGGCATGCACCGCTACGCCTACGCCCAGGGCGCGCGGGCCCAGGTGCTGCTGGACCTGCGCACCTCGATCTACAATTACCCGGGCAAGGTCAGCTGGTCGCGCATCCGCGTCGCGCCGGACGGCACGGTCACCGGCATGCGCGAGACCCGCGGCTGGGCCCCCGGCCGCCAGCTGTATTTCGCCCTCCGCTTCGACCGGCCGATGGTCGGCAAGGCGCTGTACAACAAGGAAGACGCCGTCCCCTACAAGGGCTTCGCCCAGCCCGGCCGCACGGCCTTCGACCGCGCCCAGATGGAGGGCCGGGCCCTGGTCGGGGTGTTCGACTTCGGCGTGATCGACGGGCCGCTGGTGGCCAAGGTGGCGCTGTCGTCGGTCAGCGAGGACAACGCCGTCCTCAACCTGGCCAGCGACGAGCCGGGCTTCGACTTCGACGGCCTGCGGGCCCGCTCGAAGACCGCCTGGGAGCAGGCCCTGGGCGCGGTCGAGATCGACGCCCCGGCCCCGATGCGCAAGACGGTCTACACCGCGCTCTACCACACCCTGCTGGCCCCCAGCGTGTTCTCCGACGTCGACGGCCGCTATCGCGGGCCCGACAACGAAGTGCACACCGCCAAGGACTTCACCTTCCACTCGACCTTCTCGCTGTGGGACACCTTCCGCGCCGAGCACCCGCTGCTGACCCTGGTCCAGCCGGAAAAGCGCAACAGCGACATCGTCAATTCGCTGATCGCCTCGCAACAGGAGAGCCCCTACGGGATCCTGCCGGTCTGGCAGTTCCACGGCCAGGAGACCTGGACGATGATCGGCTACCACGCCGTGCCGGTGATCGCCGACGCCTACCTCAAGGGCGTCCGGGGCTTCGACGAGACGGCGGCGCTGGACGCCATGGTCAAGAGCGCCACCTACGCCCCCTATGGCGGCCTCGGCGACTACATGACCCTGGGCTATGTGCCGATCGACAAGGAGCCGGAGGCGGCCTCCAAGACCGTCGAATACGCCTATGACGACTGGACCATCGCCCGCATGGCCAAGGCCATGGGCCGGGACGACGTCGCGGCGACCTTCGAGAAGCGGGCCGGGAACTGGCGCAACAGCTTCGATGCGAAGACCGGCTTTCTGCGGGCCCGCAAGAGCGACGGGACCTTCCGCACGCCCTTCGACCCGACGGCGATCAACTACGGCAGCGACTACACCGAGGGCAACGCCTGGCAATATTCGTGGTTCGCGCCGCAGGACCTGGGCGGGCTGGTGGGGGCGATGGGCGGCGACGCGGCGACCGTCCGCAAGCTGGACGCCATGTTCGACTTCGACAATTCCAAGCTCGACTATTCCCACGCCGAGGACATCGCCGGCCTGATCGGCCAGTACATCCACGGCAACGAGCCCAGCCACCACGTGGCCTACATGTACGTCTATGCCGGCCAGCCCTGGCGCACCCAGGCGCGGCTGACCCAGATCGTCGGCAGCCAGTACAAGCCCACCCCGGACGGCCTGGCCGGCAACGACGACCTGGGCCAGATGTCGGCCTGGCTGGTGTTCACGGCGCTGGGTTTCTATCCCGTGGCCCCGGGCTCGAACGAATATGTCATCGGCCGGCCGTTCCTGGAGCGGGCGGTGCTGAACCTGCCGAACGGCAAGCGCTTCACGGTGAAGGCGCAAGGGCTGTCGGACGCGCGGCCCTATGTCGGGGCGATCACCCTGAACGGCAGACCCCTGACCCGCGGCTTCGTCCGCGACGCCGAGATCCGGGCCGGCGGCGAGCTGGTGTTCACGATGAGCGCGACGCCGAACAAGACCTGGGCGACGGGGGCCAAGGATCGGCCGATGTCGATGACGGGGTACGGGCGGTAGGGGGCGGTCCTCAATCCGGGGGCAGCTCGGCGAACTGCGGGAGACCGTCGGAGATGATGTGCCAGGGGGCTTTCGAGCCGACGAAGATGTGCGCGGTGGGTCGGATCGTCGGCGTATCGTTCAACGTGCCCAGGGTGACGTGGACATAGGCGCCGTCGCGCACCCGCGAATAGAGCAGCGAGCCGCAGACGCCGCAGTGGGCGTCATGGCTCGCGCCGTCGCCGTATCGCATCATCCGGTCCTGTCCGCGGACGATCGAGAGCCGGCCGGCCGCGATCCCGGCGAAGGGCTTGAACGCCGAGCCCGTGGCCCGCCTGCAGCCCGAGCAATGGCAGTTCAGGGCGTATTCGAAGGCGTCCGCGACCTCATAGGCCACCGCGCGGCAGTAGCATTCGCCGCGTAGCTGAGCGGGTTCCGTGGCCATGGCAGCGCCTCGTGTCTCTCGAGAGGGTGGTCGCCTGTTCTAACCCTCTCCC
>NZ_AKKF01000167.1 GCF_000281955.1 Caulobacter sp. AP07
CGCCGCCGATCACCACCACGTCGGTGACGGCCGGCGCCGCGGCGTCGCTCGCCACCGGACGCGCGCGCGCGCGGCCCGGGACCAAGGCGCCGCCGTCGCGCAGGGCCAGGGCCGCCACGCCCAGCGCCGCGCCGGCGGCCACGACGCCGCCGCCGGCCAGCGCCAGACGACGCGTCACCTGCCCCAGCCCGTTGTTGCTGTCGCCCATGTGTCTAGTCCTTCAATGTCCGTAAGGGCCACGCCCGCCCTATCGGGGGCGGCGTGATCGATTGGCAGGTCCGGCCAGGCGCCACGACGGCCGGTCGCGATCCCGTGGCCGAATTCGAGCGCTCGGTCCGGCTCAGGAGGCCGCTTCCAGGGCCGCCCGCGCGGCGGCCTCCTTCAGCGCGATGGCGGGATCGGCCAGGACCAAGGGATCGATCGTCAGCCGCCCCGCGACGAGGGGCTTGGCCTGCACGTAGTCCTTGACCGCGTTGACGCAGTCGATCGCGATGACCACGCCTTGGCGCAGGTAGATCAGGGAAAAGGACCGGGTCGCCGGATCGCCCCGCAGGACCGTCTGATCGTAGTCGGTCGACAGTCCGACCGTCTGCAGTTTGAGGTCGTACTGATTGGACCAGAACCACGGCACGGCGTGATAGGGCTCGGGCGCGCCGACGATCGCCTTGGCCGCGGTGATCGCCTGGTCCGAGGCGTTCTGGACCGACTCCAGCCGAAGGGGTTGGCCGGCCCCGAAGGCGTTGTCGTGCAGGGCGCAGTCGCCGATGGCGAAGACCGACGCCAGGCTGGTCTGGCAAAGCTCATCGACCCGCACGCCGTTGCCGCCCGCCGCGCCCGCCTCGATCAGGGGTTCGACCGCCGGTATGATGCCGACGCCGACGATCACCATGTCGGCCGCGATATGCTCACCGTCGGCCAGGCGCACGCCCGTGACCCGGCCTTGGGCCTCGGTGATGCAGTCGACGGTGACCCCCAGCCGCACATCGACGCCGTGGGCGCGGTGCTCGCCCTCGTAGAACCGCGAGATCGGCTCGGCGGCGACGCGGGCCAAGACCCGATCAAGCGACTCCAGGAGGGTGACGGGCTTGCCAAGCTTGGTCAGGACCGCCGCCGCTTCCAGGCCGATATAGCCGCCGCCGATGACCACCACGCGGGCGGCGGAGGGCAACTCCGATTGCAGGCGGTCGACATCGGCGCGATTGCGCACGGCGTGGACGCCGGCGGCGTCGTGCCCAGAACAGCTCAGGCGCCGGGGGCGACCGCCGGTCGCCCAGATCAGCGACCCGTAGGTCAGGACCGCGCCGTCATCGAGGGTCACCGACCGCGACAGCGGGTCGACCAAGACCGCCCGCCGGCCCAGACGCAGGGTCACGTCGCGCTCCCGCCAGAAGCTTTCGGGGCGGATCAGCAGGCGATCGAAAGGCTTGTCGCCGGCGAGATATTCCTTCGACAACGGTGGTCGCTCGTAGGGAAGATCCGGCTCGTCGCCCACGATCGTGATTGATCCTTCGAACCGCTGTTGGCGCAGGGCGATGGCGGCCTGGGCGCCGGCATGGCCCGCGCCGACAATCAGGACGTCGCTGGAGTTGGCCATCCTGGCGTTACCTCTTCATCAAGCCGACGCGCCGGCCGTCCACGGCCTGTCGCCGTCGGGCCATATCGAACCGGCGTGTTGAAGACCGAAATACCCTTGGGGGAGGACGTCGCCGAGGCGACGGGAGCCTGTACCCGCAGGAGGGTATCGCGCCGTGCGCGTCGCGAGCGCTTTCTGGTCGGCGATGGCGAACGTGACCCTAGACGAGCGCGACGCCCGTTCGACCTAGTTCTCCGGGGAGATGCTTGCGATGACCTACCTCTACAATGCTTGGTATGCGGCGGCGTGGAGCCACGAGATCAGCGAGACGCTCTTTTCCCGGACGTTCCTGGACATTCCGGTGGTTCTCTACCGCAACGCCGAAGCCAAGGTCATCGCGCTGCACGACCGGTGTCCCCATCGGTTCGCGCCGCTGTCGATGGGCCAGATCGTCGAGGGGCGGCTGCGCTGCGGCTACCACGGCCTGTCCTTCGACGAGGCCGGCGCCTGCGTCCACAGCCTGATGTCGACGGTGGCGCCCAAGGCGGCCAAGGTGCGGGCCTTCGCCGTTCACGAGCAGGACAAGATGGTCTGGATCTGGATGGGCGACGCCGCGCCGGGCGACACCGCCGCCATTCCCCGTCTGCCCCACCACACCGACGAGGTCATGAGCTGCAACTTTGGCCTGACGACCGCCAAGGCCGACTACCGTCTCCTGTCCGACAACCTGATGGATCTGACCCACACCGCCCTGCTCCATCCGGCGTTCGGCGGGCTGGACTACATCGCCAAGACCAAGAGCTGGGAGGAGGACGGCCAGGTGGTTTCCGACCACGTGGTCGAGGATATGCCGGCCTTCTTCGCGCCCGGCACCGACTTGAAGGTGCACAACCGCGACACCATCCGCTGGATCGCGCCCGCGACCCATATCCTCGAGAGCCGCATCACCCCGATGGATGACGCCAATTGGGAGACCTATATTCCCTCGGCGCACATCCTGACGCCGGAGTCGCGCAAGACCACGCACTACTTCTGGAGCTCGGCCAGCCACAAGGATTCGGGGGTTTCGGATGAGGCGATGATGGCCACCCTGATCCAGGCCTTCGACTTCGAGGACAAGCCGATGGTCGAGGCCGTCCAGCAGCGCATGGGCGATGCGGACCTTTGGGATCTCAATCCCGTCCTGCTGCCGGCCGACGCCGGCGGCGTGCGCGTGCGTCGGCGACTGGCGGCTCTGATCGAGTCCGAGCAGGCCGCCCGCGCCGCCGAAGCCGTTGCGACGCCCGCGGGCTGAGCTGGCGACGACCGCCATCGCCACCACTCCTCGACCGCGTCCGGGCCTGAAGGCGTCCCCCTATAGGGTGATATTTCGGCTTGGCGAAAAGGGCGAGGTTCCGATCGCAGTTTCGACCGCGCGCTGCATGCCGGTCGCCTATGTCGAGGATCACAGATGAAGACCCGCGCCGCCGTCGCCTTCGCCGCCAAGCAGCCGCTGGAGATCGTCGAGGTCGACCTGGAAGGCCCCAAGGCGGGCGAGGTTCTGATCGAGATCAAGGCCACCGGCGTCTGCCACACCGACGCCTACACCCTGGACGGCCTGGACTCAGAGGGCCTGTTCCCCTCGATCCTGGGCCACGAGGGCGCGGGCGTGGTGGTCGAGGTCGGGCCGGGCGTCACCAGCCTGGCGGTCGGCGACCACGTGATCCCGCTCTACACGCCCGAGTGCCGGCAGTGCAAAAGCTGCCTCAGCGGCAAGACCAACCTCTGCACGGCGATCCGCGCCACCCAGGGCAAGGGGCTGATGCCGGACGGCACCAGTCGGTTCTCCTACAAGGGCCAGACCATCCACCACTACATGGGCTGCTCGACCTTCTCGAACTACACCGTGCTGCCCGAGATCGCCGTGGCCCGGATCCGCAAGGACGCGCCGTTCAAGTCGGCCTGCTACTGCGGTTGCGGCGTGACCACCGGCGTGGGGGCGGTGGTCAACACCGCCAAGGTCAGGCCTGGCGACAATGTCATCGTGTTCGGCCTGGGCGGCATCGGCCTGAACGTGTTGCAGGGCGCGCGCCTGGCCGGCGCCAACATGATCGTCGGGGTGGACCTGAACCCGGACCGCGAGTCTTGGGGCCGCCAGTTCGGCATGACCCATTTCGTCAATCCCAAGACCGTCGACGGCGACCTCGTCGCCCACCTGGTGGCCCTGACCGACGGCGGCGCCGACTACACCTTCGACGCCACGGGCAACACCACGGTGATGCGCCAGGCGCTGGAGGCCTGCCACCGCGGCTGGGGCGAAAGCATCGTCATCGGCGTGGCCGAGGCCGGCAAGGAGATCGCCACCCGGCCGTTCCAGCTGGTCACCGGCCGGGTCTGGAAGGGCACGGCCTTCGGCGGCGCGCGCGGCCGCACCGACACCCCGAAGATCGTCGACTGGTACATGGACGGCAAGATCCAGATCGACCCGATGATCACCCACGTCCTGCCGCTGGAACGCATCAACGAGGCGTTCGACCTGATGCACCGGGGCGAGAGCATCCGGACGGTGGTGACGTTCTGAGGACGCGGCCGGTGACCATCAAACCAGAACTTGAGCTGCTCGAGCAGCACGTCAGCTTCGGCGGCACCCAATCGGTGTTTCGCCATCAGTCGCAGACGGTGGGCGGACCCATGACGTTTGCGGTGTTCGTGCCGCCCCAGACGGGCCCGCTGCCGGTGGTGACCTATCTGTCGGGCCTGACCTGCACGCACGCCAATGTCATGGACAAGGGCGAGTACCGGCGCGTGGCGGCTCAACTGGGCCTGATCGTCGTCTGCCCCGACACCAGCCCGCGCGGCGAAGGCGTGCCCGACGACGAGGCCTATGATCTTGGCCAGGGCGCGGGTTTCTACATCGACGCCGACGAGCGGCCGTACAAGCAGCACTATCGGATGTGGAGCTACATCACGCGCGAGCTGCCTGCCCTGATCCAGCGTCACTTCGACGTCGACCGCGCCCGCCAGGGCATTTTTGGACATTCGATGGGCGGGCACGGCGCCTTGACCATCGGCCTGACCTTTCCCGAGGTCTACCGGTCGGTCTCGGCCTTCTCGCCCATCGTCGCGCCCAGCCAGGTCCCCTGGGGACAAAAGGCCTTCACGGCCTATCTGGGCGGAGATCCGGCTCGCTGGCGCGCGCACGACGCGGTGGCGCTTATCGAGGACGGCAAACGGGTCGAGGCGCTGTTGGTGGACGTGGGTCTGGCCGATCCGTTCCTGGAGCGCGAGCTCAAACCCGAACTCCTTGAGGCCGCCTGCGCGGGGGCCGGCGTCGATCTCACGCTTCGTCGCCATCCCGGCTACGACCACTCCTACCTGTTCATCTCGACGCTGATGGAAGACCACCTGCGTTGGCATGCCGAGCGTCTCAAGCGCGCCAGCCCCGCGGGCTCGGCCGAGACCCGCCCCCTCACCTCACTCCCGGAGACCGCCAATGTCTGACACCGTAGAACTGCACCCGTCGATCGACGGCGGGCTGACGCAAGGATCGGCGAGTTTCGCCGGCGGCGTCCTGGCCTGCAAATGCGCCGAACGCACCGTCAAGGTGCGCATCGACAGCCAGGTGGCCCACAACCACGCCTGCGGTTGCAGCAAGTGCTGGAAGCCCGAAGGCGCGGTGTTCTCGGTCGTCGCGGTCGTGCCGCGCGACAGCGTCCAGGTCGCCGAGAACGGCGACAAGCTGAAGATCGTCGACGAGAGCGCCGCGATCCAGCGCCACGCTTGCGAGGCCTGTGGAACCCACCTCTTCGGCCGCATCGAGAACAAGAACCACCCGTTCTACGGCCTGGATTTCATCCACGCCGAACTGTTCGAGGAGCCGGGCGCCGCGGCCCCGCAATTCGCCGCCTTCGTCTCGTCGATTATCGAGGCGGGTTACGATCCGGCGAAGATGGACGCCGTGCGCGCGACCCTCAAGTCGCTCGGACTTGAGCCCTATGACTGCCTGTCGCCGCCCTTGATGGACGCCATCGCCACCCATCTGGGCAAGGCCAGCGGCAAGCTGGCCGCCTAGTCGATCGGCGGAGCGGGCGCTCAAGGCCCCAGGGCCCAAGCCTCCGCTCCGCCCCCTCTTCCCGCGCGCCCCGCCCGTCCGGCGCGCCTTTCTCGAAGGAGCGCCTGATGGATGCGACAGAGACGACCAAGGCCGCGATCGCCGCGCGCTCGCGACTGTTTGAACAGGCCTATGGGGCCGGCGACGCCGAGAAACTGGTCTCCGACTATTTCGTCGAGGATGGGTTGGAGCCCATCGCCTGCCCGCCTGGCGGGACGCCCCCGATCGGCGGCCGCGGGAACCTGGTGGCGATGTTCACCGGCATGTTCGCCGATGCGCCGAAGATTCGGCTTGAAACCGAAACCCTGAGGGTCTCGCCGGTCCAGGCCTTCGAAGTGGGGCGCGCGTTCCTGACCCTGGCCGACGGCTCCGGCGCCATCGGCCGCTACACCGTCTGCTGGGTCAAGTCCGGTGAGGATTGGCGCGCGGCGGTCGATTTCTTCGCCCAGGACGGCTGGGCCAACCTCTAGCCCCGCCTGGCTCGTCCAGGGCGACCCGCCCAGGCGAGCCAGGATCAGGAGATCTGCGATGGGCGAGTTGCGAACCCTCGGCGCGAGGCGGCCGCTGCGGCCCAGCAGCGCTCCACATCCCTGTCTTGCCGGTTTGGTCTTGGTCGGACTGGTCGCTCTTCTGCTGTTCGCGCTGGCGGCGACGCTCGACCTGGCCTGTCATGGGCTGAGCGCGGCGGGCGACCATGTTTGGACAAGGCTGCGCTGAGCGCGGCGGGCGCGGCGAAGGCCGGCTGGGCGCTGGCCGCCCCGCCGGCGGCGCCTTCAGGCGTCGCGCCGAGCGGCCTGTCAGGCGAGGGGCCGATCCTGCGCCGGCTTCAATCCAGGCCGCCGACGCAGACATATTTGATGTTCTGATAGTCGGCCAGGCCATAGCGCGAACCCTCGCGCCCATAGCCCGACTCCTTGACCCCGCCGAACGGGGCGACCTCGGTGGACACCGCGCCCTCGTTGATCCCGACGATCCCTACGTCCAGTCGGGCGGCGACGCGATGGGTCCGGCGCGCATCGGTCGAAAAGATGTAGGCGGCCAGACCAAACGGCGTGTCGTTGGCCAGGTCCACCGCCTGGTCCTCGTCGGAAAAGCGCCCCAGGGCCACGATCGGGCCGAAAATTTCCTGGTGGCAGAGATCCATGTCCGGGCTGACGTCGGTCAGCACCGTGGGTTGGAAAAAGGCCCCGCCGAGAGGATGGCGCTGACCGCCGGTCAGGACGCGCGCGCCCTTGGCGAGCGCGTCTTGCACCAAGCGCTCCATGGCGTTGGCCGCCGCGTCGTGGATCAACGGCCCGATATCGCGCGGACCTTCTCCCGCGGGTCCGACCGTCAGCGCCGCCACGGCGTCCACCAGCCGGGCGACGAACGGCTCGTAGATCGCGTCTTGCAGATAGATGCGGTTGGCGGCCACGCAGGCCTGGCCGCCGTTGCGAAACTTGGCTTTCATCAAGCCGTCCAGCGCAACCTCAAGATCAGCGTCGTCGAAGACGATCAGGGGCGCGTCGCCGCCAAGTTCGAGCGACAGGCGCTTGAGCGTGTCGGCGCTCTGGCGGGCCAGCGTCTTGCCCACCGCCGTCGATCCGGTGAACGACAGCTTGCGCACGCGGCTGTCGTCCATCCAGACCTGCGAGATCTCCGCGGCGCGGCGGGTCGGGACCAGGTTGATCACGCCCGGCGGGACGCCCGCCTCCTGCGCCAGGGCGCACAGGGCCAGCGCCGACAGGGGCGTTTCGGCGGCGGGCTTGGCCACCACCGTGCAGCCGGCCGCCAGGGCCGGGGCGATCTTGCGGGCGATCATCGCCACCGGAAAATTCCACGGCGTGATCACCGCGGTGACCCCGACCGGCTCCTTGACGACCTTCAACTCGCGTCCCCGGACCGGCGAGGGGATCAGGTCGCCATAGGCGCGTCGCGCCTCTTCGGCGAACCATTCCAGATAGCCGGCGCCGTAGGCGACCTCGCCCCGGGCTTCGGCCAAGGGCTTACCCTGCTCGCGCGAGACCAGACGGGCCAGGTCCTCGGCGTTGGCGCGCACCAGGTCGAACCAGCGTCGCAGGATGGCGGCGCGAGCGGCGGCCGTCGTCTCGCGCCAAGCGACAAAGGCCGCGCTCGCCGCCTCGACGGCGGCCAAGGCCATCGCCGCGTCGCAATCGGCGACCGCGGCGATCGTCGAGCCGTCGGCCGGATCGAGGACAAGGAACTGCTCGGCGGCCGATCGCCACTCGCCCCCGACCAGGGCCTGGGCGCGCAACAGGTCCGGGCGCGAAAGGGACAGGGCTTGGGGCCAGGCGCTCACGGCGATCTCCTCGAAAAGTGGGCCATCGACAACGGCGATTTCGGTTATCATGTTAAGTGATGCTCCGGAAGGCGTCTTGATGGCGCGCCACAGAACAGCGAGCAAGACGCATCCGAACCGCTTTGTTCGATGTGGTTGCATTAGTTATCATAATAAGTTTCTATGGTCGGAAAGGAGTTTTTCATGACCCCATCGACCCGCCGGGACAGCGCGCTCGCCGCGACCGCCCAATTTCGCGCCGACGGCCTGGGCCATTTCATCGCCGGCCGATCGGTCGCCGGGGAAGGGGCGCTCGTCGACGTCCATGAACCGGCCACCGGCCAGGTGCTGGGCCAGATCCGGGACGCGACGCCCGGCGAACTGGCGGCGGCCGTCGCCGCCGCCTCGACGGCGTTCCCCGCCTGGGCGGCCATGCCCGGAGAGCGGCGCAAGGCCATCCTCCACAAGCTGGCCGATCTGATCGAGGCTCGGGCCGAGGAGATCGCCGCCGTCGAGTGCCTGGACGCGGGCCAATGCTGGCGCTTCATGTCCAAGGCGGCCCTTCGCGGCGCCGAGAACTTCCGCTTCTTCGCCGACCGCGCGCCGGCCGCGGCCGATGGTCATGCGCTTCCGGCCAAGGATCACCTCAACTTCAGCACCCGTCAGCCTATCGGTCCCGTGGCGGTGATCACCCCCTGGAACACGCCGTTCATGCTGTCGACGTGGAAGATCGCCCCGGCCCTGGCGGCCGGTTGCACGGTCGTTCACAAGCCGGCGGAATGGTCGCCCTATTCGGCCCGGATCCTGGTGGAGATCGCCCACGAAGCCGGCCTGCCGCCGGGTGTGTTCAACGCCGTCAACGGACTGGGCGAGACCACCGGCAAGGCGCTGACCGAGCATCCCGACATCAAGGCCATCGCCTTCGTCGGGGAGTCCAAGACCGGCTCGGCGATCATGCGGCAAGGCTCCGAAACGCTCAAGCGCGCCCATTTCGAACTGGGCGGCAAGAACCCGGTCGTGGTCTTCGAGGACGCCGACCTGGAGCGTGCGCTCGATGCGGCGATCTTCATGATCTATTCGCTCAACGGTCAGCGCTGCACGTCGTCGTCGCGCCTGTTGGTGCAGCGGTCCATCTACCCGCAGTTCATCGCCCGGGTGGCCGAGCGGGTGAAGGCCCTGAAGGTCGGCGATCCCTTTGATCCGACGACCGAGGTGGGACCGCTGATCCACGCGCGCCATCTGGAGAAGGTCAGCGGCTACATGCCGATCGCCCGGCAGGACGGGGCCAGCATCCTGGCGGGCGGCGCGCCGCCGGCTTCGGCCGGGGGCGGGTACTTCTTCCAGCCGACCCTGCTGGCGGACGCCGAGCAGTCGATGCGCATCGCCCAGGAGGAAATCTTCGGCCCGGTTCTGACCGCCATCGCCTTCGAGGACGAGGCCGACGCCGTCGCCAAGGCCAACGACACCCAGTATGGCCTGGCCGCCTATGTCTGGACGCGGGACCTGTCGCGCGGCCTTCGGGTGTCCAAGGCGCTCGACGCCGGCATGGTCTGGGTCAACAGCGACAACGTGCGCCACCTGCCCACGCCGTTCGGCGGCATGAAGTCCAGCGGGATCGGCCGTGACGGCGGCGACTGGAGCTTCGATTTCTACATGGAGACCAAGAATGTCGCCCTGGCCTATGGGACGCACGACATCCAGCGGCTGGGCGTCTAGTGATCCTCGTCCACGCCCGTGGCCGCGCCGATCGCCGTGGTGAAGTCGGCCAGTTCCGTCCTCAGCCTGGCCAGGCGCTCGCGCCCGAAGCGCTCGGCATAGAGGTCGAGCAGGGCCAGGGTGTGGATGGCGGTCAGCTTCACCAGGGTCAGGCCCTCGGGCCGCAACGCCAGGATGATGCGCCGACGGTCATCGACGTCGGCGCGCCGCTCGATCAGGCCGCGCTCGGCCAGTTCGCGCACGATGCGGGTGACGCTGGGTGGATAGAGCAGCGCCGCCTGGGCCAGACGGGTCGGATCCAGATCGCCCTCGTCGGCCAAGACCCGCAGAACGCGCCACTGCTGATCGGTCAGGCCCGCTTCGCGCAAATAGGGCCGGATCGGCGCCATCACCGCCTCGCGGGCGGCCAGCAAGGTCCCGGCCAGGGACAGGTTGTACGGCAGAAGACGACGTTCGGACATGCGCCGGCCTAACACGGAAACTGCGGACAAGAAATTATCATGATAATCTCTTTTGTGAGATCGGCAGGACGAGCGGCATGATCGCGGGAACAGTCTATGGCGTCGTGCTCAACGACGCGGTCGAGCGCGAGCGGCTGGGCGAGGCCTTGGCGGCCGCGCCCTATGGCGCCCCGCCCGTCGCGCCGGTGGTCTACATCAAGCCGCGCAACTGCGTGTCGGTGGGCGGGGCGGCCGTGCCGACCCCCGGCGACGCGCCGCGACTGACCCTGGCGGCGACCCTGGGCCTGTTGTTCGAGCGGGACCTGGTCGGTGACGATCCCGCAAGCGCCGCCATCGGCGGCGCCTGCCTGGCCCTCGACGTGTTCGAACCCCATGACAGCTATTACCGGCCCGCCATCCGGCAGCGTTGCCGCGACGGCTTCCTGCCCGTGGGCGGGCTGGCGACCCGCCCCGCCGATCCGGCGCTGGAGATCGTCACCCTGTTCGACGGCCAGGAGGTCCATCGCTGGTCGCTGTCGCGCCTGGTCCGGCCGGTGGACCAATTGATCGCCGACCTGTCGGCCTTCATGACCTTTAGGGCCGGCGATCTGCTGCTGGTGGGGGTGGCCGGCGATGCGCCGCAAGCGCAGGTCGGGACGCAGGTCACGGTGCGGGCGGCCGGCCTGCCCTCCTTGGCCACCCGCCTGGTCGCGGAGGTTTCGGCATGAAGCGCGCGCGTATTGTCCACCAGGGCCGCGAAACCTGGGCGAAGGTCGTTGAAGAGGCCGGCGGCGAGGCTCTGCTGCTGACGCCCGACGGGGCCAGGATCGGCGCCGGCGAGGCGCGGTGGCTGGCCCCGGTGACCCCGGGCGCGACGATTTTCGCGCTCGGCCTCAACTACGCCGATCACAACAAGGAACTGGGCTTCGCCGCCAAGCAGACCACCCCGCTGATCTTTCTGAAGGGAGCTTCGACCTTGACCGGCCACCTTGGCGCCACGCCGCGGGCCGCCGACGCCAACCAGATGCACCCCGAATGCGAACTGGTGGCGGTGATCGGGCGTCCGGCCCGGCGCGTGAGCGCGGCTCAGGCGCTGGACCATGTCGGGGGCTACACGATCGCCAACGACTACGCCGTTCGCGAATACCTCGAAAACTACTACCGCCCCAACGCCCGGGTGAAGAACCGCGACGCCTGCACGCCTCTGGGGCCGTGGATCGTCGACGCCGCCGAGGTCGGCGATCCCCAGGCCCTGGCCCTGTCGACCCACGTGGACGGCAAGCGCGTACAGCAAGGCTCCACGGCGGACATGGTGATGTCGGTGGCGGACCTGATCGCCTATCTGTCGGAGTTCATGACCCTGCTTCCCGGGGACATGATCCTGACCGGCACGCCCCACGGCCTGCATTTCGTCGCGCCGGGCGAGACGGTGACCTGCGAGATCGAACGGGTCGGGCGGTTGGTCAATCCGGTGGTGGCCGCGCCATGAGCCTCTACGCTCTCAGCAAGCTCCTGTTCGACCTGAACCGCAACGAGGCGGTCAAGACCGCCTTCAAGGCCGATCCGCGCGAGGTGGCGGCCGGCTACAGCCTGACCGAAGAAGAGCGCGGCGCGCTGCTGACCCCCGATATCGGGTTGCTCTATGTCCTGGGGGTCAACGGCCAGATCCTCATGCACTTCGCCGCCCTGTGCGGCATCGAGTGGTCCGACTACCTGCAGCGGATGCGCGACGGGGTGAAGACCCACGGTCCGGTTCGCGCCGGCATCTATGCCCTGACAACGTCCCCAGATGAAAAGGTCGCCGGATGAGCCTCGTCTTCGCAGGCGTCTGCAGCCACGCGCCCGGGATCACCGGCCGCGAGGAGCGCGCGCCCAAGGACCTGCACGATGGCTTCTACGCGGCCCTTGACGGCCTGCGCCAGGCCCTCGACGCCGCGCGCCCCGACGCGGTGATCGTCGTCGCCGCCGAGCATTTCGCCAATTTCTTCATGAACAACATGCCCGCCTTCGCGGTGGGCATGGCCGAGACCTATGTCGGCCCGATCGAAGACCCGGCCTGGCTGCGGATCCCTCGGCGCGAGGTCAAGGGCGCCCCCGACCTGTCCAAGCGGCTGGTCGAAGAGATGATGCAGACGGTCGACGTCGCCTATTGCGAGGAGTGGCAGTTCGACCACGGCATCATGGTGCCGCTGCATTTCCTCGACCCCGACAACCAGCGCGTCATCATCCCGGCCAACATCAACTGCCAGGGTCCGCCGCTGACGCCCCTGCATCGCGCCTGGGCGTTCGGCGAGGCCATCCGCCGCGCGGCCGACAAGGTTCCCGAGCGTATCGCCCTGGTCGCCACCGGCGGTATCTCCCATTGGCCGGCCACGCCCGACAGCGGCCGGATCAACGAGGCGTGGGATCGCCAGTTCCTCACCCATTGGGCGGCCCAGGATCGCGAGGCGATGCTCTCCTACACCGACGCCCAGACCTATGTCGACGCCGGCCAGGGCGGCTTTGAGATCCGCACCTTCATCGCCGCCGCCGCCGCCGCCCGCGGCTCTGGGACCCTTCACTACTACGCGCCGATCCCGATCTGGGCGGTCGGCTGCACCGTGGCGACGCTGGAGATAGCCTGATGCCCCACGCCATCGTCGAATGGACCAGCAACCTGAAGGGCGAGGCCGACATTCACGGCCTGCTGCAACTGATCGCCAAGCGTATGGGCCAGACAAATGGCGTGTTCCCGCTGGGCGGGATCCGGGTGCGGGGGATCGAGCTGACCGACTATGTGATCGCCGACGACAGCGGCCAGGACGCCTTCGTCAACATCACCTTCAAGATCGGGGCCGGACGGCCCGCGGACTTCAAGACGCAATTCTTCGGCGCGTTGTTCGAGGATGTCGCGGCGCATTTCGGCGACCTCTTCGAGCGGCGCTATCTGGCGCTGTCGATGTACGTCGAGGAATTCGAGGACGGCGCCAGTTTCAAGAAGAACAACCTCCACAAGCGCTTTCAGAAAGCCTCCTGATGCCCCTGGACCTTCAGACCATCGAGCGCCTGGCCCAACGGCTGGACACCTCGGAGCGCGAGCGCGCCCAGATCGGGCAGTTCTCGCTGGAGCACCCCGAGATGACGCTCGAGGACGGCTACGCCGTCAGCCGGGCCTGGGTGAAGCAAAAGCTGGCCTCGGGTCGCAAGGTGATCGGGCACAAGATCGGCCTGACGAGTCGGGCGATGCAGCGCTCGTCCAATGTCGACGAGCCCGACTTCGGGACGCTGCTGGACGACATGTTGTTTGGCGACGGCACGGACATCCCGATCGCTCGGTTCATCGAACCGCGGGTGGAGGTCGAGCTGGCCTTCATTCTCAAGGCGCCGCTCAAGGGCCCCAACTGCACGCTCTATGACGTGCTGAACGCCACGGACTATGTGACGCCGGCGATCGAGATCATCGACGCGCGCATCGAGCGCATCGACAAGGCCAGTGGCAAGACCCGCAAGGTGTTCGACACCATTTCCGACAACGCGGCCAACGCCGGGATCGTCCTGGGCGGGCGCCCGGTCAAGCCGGACGCGGTCGACCTGCGCTGGGTCAGCGCCCTGCTCTATCGCAACGGCGTCATCGAGGAGTCGGGCGTGGCCGCGGCGGTTCTCAACCACCCGGCCAATGGCCCGGCCTGGCTGGCCAACAAGCTGCACCCGCACGGCGAATGGCTGGAGCCAGGCCAGATCATCCTGGGCGGCAGCTTCACCGCCCCGGTGTTTGCTCGGCCGGGCGACAGCTTCCACGTCGACTACGGCCCGCTGGGCGCGATCTCGGTGCGATTCACATGAACCTGTTCAAGCAAGGCCTGGCCGAAGGCCGCCCGCTTCTGGGCCTATGGCAGGCCCTGGCCACGCCCTATACGGCCGAGATCTGCGCGGGCGCCGGCTATGACTGGCTGTTGTTCGATGGCGAGCACGCGCCCAACACGCTGCAGACCCTGCTGGGCCAACTGCAGGCCGTGTCGGCCTATCCGGTCGCGCCGGTGGCCCGCGTTCCGGTCGGCGATCCCAGCATCATCAAGCAGTATCTCGACATCGGCTGCGCGACCCTGCTCGTGCCCATGGTCGAGACCGCCGACCAGGCGCGTCGCCTGGTCGCCGCGACCCGGTTTCCGCCCCACGGCGTTCGCGGGGTGGCCAGCTCCACCAGCCGGGCCTCGCGGTTCGGGGCCGACGTCAACTACGTCAAGACCGCGCGCGAGGCGGTCTGCCTGCTGGTCCAGATCGAAAGCGCCGCGGCGCTGGGGGTCATCGAAGAGATCGCCGCGGTCGAGGGTGTCGATGGCCTGTTCATTGGCCCGGCGGACCTGGCGGCGTCCCTGGGACACCTGGGCGATCCTCGCCACCCCGATGTCCAGGCGGCGATCAACGACGCCATCGGCCGGATTCTGGCGACGGGCAAGGCGGCGGGGATCTTCGCGCTCGATGCGGCCGACGCCAGGGCGCGCCTGGCCGCCGGGGTGGCCTTCGTCTCCCTGGGCACCGACATCGGCTTGCTGGCGGCCGGGGCCAGGCGGTTGCTGGCCGACAGCCTGCAGGGGGCGTGAGGCCAGGGGCGGGCGTGTCGCGGCTGTCTGCTCGAGCCGCCAGGCTTGCGAAGGCGACGCCGTCCCCTCAGGGGGTGATGGTCGTGATGTCCAAGTCGCGCGAGGTTGGGATGCAACCCCAACGAAGCGGCCGCCGATGCCCTATTTCTTCTCCGCCTCCCTGCAACAGGTGCAACGGGTCATCACCGAACGCAATGAGAGGTTTGAGCGAAACTACGAGGCGCGCGACGCCGTGGCGGTCGTTCGGGACTATTTTGTCGAGGATGTCCATCGGCCGTTACTCTGCCCGCCAGGGCGGCGTCCTCTCAAGGGCCGCGCTGAACTTGCAGTGCACTTCGCCGCCATGCTGATCGCCGCGCCCTATATCCGATTTGGTCTCTTCCAGACGGCGGTGTTGAGCGACAGCGTCCAGGAGACCGGCGAACTGGAACTGATCGACCACGGGGGCATGCGAGTCGTCCATCAGCGGACCGTGCTCTGGCGCCCGATCAACGATCAATTGCGCGCCCAGGTCAGCTTTCTGGAGGCTGGCCCGGATCGGCGCGCGCCGATCCGGCTCCAGAGCTAGGCGACCGACGTCCCCGTCGAAGCGGCGTTCGCCGGCGCGAGCTTGTCGTGCCGGACCTAGTGGCGCCGGCGTTGTTGGCCGTTGGACGGCCGTTCCGGAGCCCATGATGCAGCCTTCCCGCCCCCGACCAGATCCGATCCGGCAGGTCCGAGACCTCGTCCAACTCGCCGCGACGGGCGGCCTCGACGTCCTCAAGGGCCTGCTCTCCGGCCGGGATGGCGGCGCCATCGTGCCGGGGCGATCGCGCGCCCGGTCCATCGACAGCGACCAGACCTGCCCCGCCCAGGTCGATGTCGTCGTCATCGGCGGCGGCTATGTCGGCTGTCTGACGGCGCTGACCCTGGCCGAGCGCGGGGTCAGCGTCGCGCTTTGCGAAAAGGGCGTGGTGGCGGGCGAGGCCTCCGGCCGGTCCCTGGGCGTGGTGGAAGGACAGTTCCTCGACGCCTCGAAGGTCGAGATCGTCAATCGCGCCAAGACGCTTTGGGGCCAGATGAACGCGCGCGTCGGCGGGGAGACCGGCTATCGGCGCGACGGGATGGCGGCGCTGTTTGGCGAGGAAGGCTTGATGGCCTATGCCGAGGGGTGGCTGGACTCGGTCCGCGATCTTCCGGGCGTCGACGCCAAGCTGCTTTCGGCGCGACAGGCCGACCGGCTCGCCGTGGGCGGGGCTCGCCCATATCTGGGCGGCCTTTTCCAAGCCAGCGACGCCAGCGTCGAGCCCCAACTGGCGGCGCCGGCCATCGCCGAGGCCGTCCGCAAGGCCGGCGGGATCGTCCTGCAAAACTGCGCCGTACGCGGCGTGGAGACCAGCGCCGGCGCGATCTCGGCCGTTGTCACCGAGCTCGGGCGCATCGCCTGCCAGGGCGTGGTGGTGGCCGGCGGCGCCTGGTCGCCGGTCCTGCTTCGCAGCCTGGGACTGGACCTGCCGCAATTCATGGCGTTCTCGTCCGTCGTCCGGCTCGGCCGCGCCAAGGGCCCCGCCACGCCGTTCATGGACGGCCACACCGGCCTGGTCGTCCGCCGCACCATCCATGGCGAGTTCGACGTCTGCAGAGCGATCGGATCGGTGCCCGTCACGCCCGACATTCTCGGCAATCTGGGTCGTTTGTCCCCGGCTATGCGGCACATGGGCAACCAGTTGGAACCGGTCTGGAACCTGTCCACCTTCCTCGGCCAGTGGCGTCTTCCCAAGACCTGGTCCCTGGAGCGTCCCTCCCCGTTCGAACAGAACCGCATCCTGACGCCCGAGGTCCGCAATCGCCTGCTCGACGATGTCGTCGGCACGATCGCCGGGACCTTTCCGGCGCTGGGCGCGGGGCCCGTCGTCGACCGGTGGGCCGGGGCGATGACCAGCACCATCGACAACATGCCGGTCATTTCCGCCGTCGAAGGCCGCCCGGGCCTGTTCATCGGTTCAGGGTTCTATTTTGGCCTGACCATGGCGCCGGCGGCGGGCGAAGCCCTGGCCGATCTGGTCATGGGGCGTACGCCCGCCATCGACCTGTCGCTCTATCGCTATTCGCGTTTCAGCGACGGCTCGCCGCTGGTCTTCAGGCCCTGACCGCCTGAGATGGCGCGTTCATCGTCGCCAGCCGAGCGGGGGCTTGGCGACGACGGGGCCGCTGTATCGGCGGGGCCGGTCCAGGCCGGGGGCCAAGACGATGAAAGATCTTCGCCAGGGCGCCTTGCGACGCGCCGGCGAAGGTTCTGGAGAGTCGGTGCGAGGCCGGCCCGATCGCGATCGTCGCGAGCGAGCCGGCCAGCACGATCACCCGGCCGGAAGGGCCGCGCCTTCGGCTCGCCCCAGGCCAAGCTGGCGCAGGCGGCGGCGATAGGCCGAGCTGACATTGTCCACCGGCAGATGGATTTCGAGTTTTTCGCTGATCGGCAGATCCTGGATGCGCAGGTGGCTCAGGATGTCGATGTCCTGCTGGTTGATGACGCCCGGTCCGTCGGAGGGGGAGCCAAACACTGGCGGCGCGTCGAAGATGTCACCCGGCTTACCCACCGGTATGACCTGGAAGACGCGACAGGTATGGGCCGTGGTCGGCGAGGCGATATTGACCGATGCGAAGCCCTGACCGCCGTCAGGCCGGCTTTGGAAGTTGATCCCGAACGGCAGCAACAGCTCATAGCTCAAGAAGCATTCGGTCGGCTTCTCGAACGGCACCGTCTCCACGAAGCTGGCGGTGAACAGCAGCGACTGGTCTCGCTCTTCGATGCGGGCCGGCTTGATCTTGCCGTTCGGATCCCCGCCCAGGGTGGTGGCGTGGATCAGCGGCAGGTGGGCCAGGTCGAAGAAGTTTTCGATCTGACGGGCGGCCGACATCGGCCACAAACAGACATTGCCGAACCCCAGCGCACTGATGTCGTAGCCCTCCAGGGCCTCGAAGGTCGGCAGCGGCTCCTGACTGTCGTCGTCCAGGCAAACCCAGATCATGCCGTACTTGATCGCCGTGCGGAACGTCGCCACGCGGTAGCTCGCCGGCAGTTTCGCCGTGCGGCCAAGGGCGGGAACATGGACGCATTGCCCCGTGCCGTCGAACGCCAGGCCATGGAACGGGCAAACGATATTGCCGTCGGTGACCGTTCCGGCGCTCAGACGAATCCAGCGGTGCGGGCACATGTCCAGGGCGGCGGTGACGCCGTCCTGCGCGCGGTAGAGCACCAGATCGACATCGAGGAGTTTGACCGCGAGCGGCGCCTCGGCGAGGTCCTCGGCCTTGGCGACCGGGTGCCAGAACCTCGCCAGGACCGCCCAGTCGCCGGGACGGATCTCCGAAGACGTGGGACGCACGGTCGGCGGGGCGGCGTCGATGGGCAAAAACATGCTCGGTGTCCTTGGAATTGCGCGCCTGATCGAACGGGCGCGTCTCGAATTACGATGTGACGGCGGGGTCGGCAGGCCGCCCGGCGGCCATGAAATTGCCGGACGCCGAGCCGACCAGCTCTTGGCCGGGCGACTGCGTCCACCCCTGCGGATCACCACCCTCACCGACGAGCTTGACCTGGCGGGCCAGAAGCCGGCGCAGCATGGCCACCCCTTCGTCGGTGCTGGCCAGATGCTCGACCGAGTGAAGGGTGATCGGCCCTTGGCTGGTCTGGGCTTCCCAGTCGCCCGGATAGCGTTGGCGCTCTTCGGCGGTGAGGTCGCGCCAGTCCTTGCCGGCCGGCTTGGAGCGGACGCTGTTCAAGTCGGTTCCGATCGGAACCCGCGCGACGTTGAAGACCAGGAAATGCGTCGAGTCGATCGGGACGACGAAGCCGATGCCGTTGGTCGCGCCTTCGGCGAGGCGCGGACTGGGGACGACGCGAATATTGGGCAGCAGGCATTCGGTGACGCGGCGCAGGGTCGTCCCGTCGCCGAGATCGCGCACCTGCTCCGTCCGCACCCCCTGCTCGAAATAGGAGAAGGTCACCTCGGGCTTGACGCCCATTTGCTGGACGAACTGCGTTCCGCTGAACGACTGATGCAGGACGGGGACGTGGAAGGGATCGACTACGTTTTCGAAGTGCTGAAGCCAGTTGCAAGGGGCCACGCCATAACCGCCCGAACCGAGATTGCTGTCGTCGGCCTGGAGTTCCTCGCCCTCGCCCAGGGTCTCGAGCAGCTCGAAGCGGGGCAGCAGGGGCTTCTTCTCCGGCGGCCCCATATAGGCGAAGATCAGGCCATAGCGCTCCTCGACCGGATACCAGGGCTGACGGACCTTGCCACGCACCTTCTGTCCGTTGCCGGGCTCCATGGGCATGTCGAGGCAACGCCCCTCCACATCGAAAAGCCAGCCGTGATAGCAGCAGCGAAGGCCGTCTTCCTCGCCGCGGCCGTAATAGAGGTCCGATCCGCGGTGACAGCAGCGGGCGTGCACCAGGCCCGCGCGGCCTTGGCCGTCGCGGAACAGGATCAGGTCCTCGGCCAGCACCCGCACCTTCTTCGGCGTCGCGGTGGCGTCCGCGGCCAGGCCGACCGGATGCCAGAAGCGCCGCAGATATTCGCCCATGGGCGAGCCGCGCTCGACGAGGGTCAACTCGGGTCGGAAACTCGGCGTCTTGCCGCTGTAGTCGTAGCCATTCATGCGACGTCTCAATGTCTTGACCGAAGAGCGGGCCGCCCGCCGGGGCGAGCGGCCCAAGTCACCTAGAACCTGTAGTTGGCCTGCACGCCCCAGGTCCGCCGCGGCCCGTAGATGGTCGGCGCCACATAGGTCTGGTTGAACGTGAAGACCCGTTGATCGTGATCGGTGATGTTGTCGACATAGGCGGCCAGTTCCCAGGTTCCGGTTTCCGGGCCGTAGGTGATGCGCGCATTGCCGATCGTTCGCGACGGATCTTGGGTCACCGCGACATTGAACGAGTCGAAGGCGTACTTGGAGCGGTAGCTCCAGTCGGTTCTGAGGCCGATGTCGCGGCCATTGCCGACGGGGAAGCTGTAGGACAGGGCGACGTTGCTCGTCCACGACGGGGCATAGGGCAGCGGATTGCCCGACAGGTTGACGGGGAGGCCGGCGACCAGGGTCAGATAGTCGTTGTAGACGGCCTTGTTGTAGCCCACCGAGGTCGACAGGATCAGGCGTTCGGCCAGGGCGGCCTCGACTTCCAGTTCCGCGCCCTTGATCGAGGCCGAAGAGGCGTTGGAAAAGCCCAGGCCGGAAGTGTTCTGATTGGCCGTCTGGATCTGCATGTCCTTGTAGTCGGCCTTGTAGACGTCGCCGTTGACGCGCAGGCGGCCGCCGGCCCATTCGCTCTTGAAGCCGATTTCGCGCGAGGTCACGGTTTCGGGGCTGAGCGAGACATATTCGCTGGCCGAGCCGGCCGGGGCCGGGAAGAACCCACCCGAGCGGAAGCCCGTGCCGATCTTGGCGTAGATCAGCAGGTCGTCGGTGGGCTTGTAGTTGGCCGTCGCGTCCCAGGTCAGCTTGTTCCAGGTGTCCGCGCCGTAGAAGGTTTCGAACGTGTCGCCGAGCAAGGGCTCATACCGCGCCAGGCCGTAGCCCATGTCGAAATAGCGGTCGTCGATCACCCGGCCCGGATTGGCGAAGTTGAACAGCCTCAGCGCTCGGAAGTTGGAAGCCTTCTTGCGCTCGTGGGAATAGCGCAGACCCCCGATCAACGAAAACTGCTTGCTGACGTCGAAGGTCACCGAGCCGAAGGCGGCGCTGGTGCTCGTCGCGGACGTTCCGTCGTTCATCTGCACGTATTGGTCGGGTTGCGGCGAGCGCGTCGACAGCGAGCCCTGGACGGCGCGGATCCGGTCGTATTGGTAGTAGAGACCCAGCACCGCGCGTAGCGGCTTGGTGACGGGCGTCGCCAGCCGCAGCTCCTGGCTGGCCTGGGTCTGGAAGCCGGTTTGATGGGAGTGGAAGAAGTCGCTGCCCAGCCCGTCGTCATTGGTCGCGGCCTTGTAGTGGCCCGACTGGGCGCCGGTGATCGAGGTCAGGACGTAGTCGCCCAGCGACTGCTCGATCTTCAGGGTGGCGCCGTAATTGTCCCATTTCTCATAGGTCGGGACCTCGGAATAGGTTTTCCGGCTGTCGCGGCTGATCGGCGAGGGTTGGCCGCTGGCGTTGCAGCCGAAATAGCCGGCGACGCCGGGATTGGAGCAGGGATCGCCGAAATAGCCTCGGGCGATATAGACGGGCCCATCGCCGTTGCTCTTCAGGGCATAGACCTTGAGGCTGACCTGGGTGTCGTCGGTCGGACGCCAGGCCACGATGACACGGCCGTTATAGCTGGTGTATTCGCCCAGCTTGCTGCCGTCGTAGAGGTTGTCGACATACGAGCCGCGATGGTCGATGCGGCCGCTGGCCCGCACCGCGAGCGTGTCGGAGATCGCCTTGTTGAACATGCCCTCCAGGCTGTAGCGCCGGTAGTCGCCGCCGGCGGCGTCCAGGGTGATGTAGCCTTCGTCCTTGAACTTCGGCGCGGCCGAGAAATAGTTGACCGAGCCGGCCGTGGTGTTCTTGCCAAACAGCGTGCCCTGCGGACCGCGCAGGACCTCGATGCGGTCCAGATCGAAAACCTGCGTGCCCACCCCGAACTGCGAGACCTGGTAGACGTCGTCGAGATAGAGGGCCGCGGGGCTGGAGGCTTCCAGGGCGAACGAGGTGCTGGTCTGCCCGCGGATCGAAACGTGGGTCTGGCCCCCGCCCAGGCCCTGATCGACCATCAGGTTGGGCGCCAGGTTCGACAATTGCCGAGGATCGGTGATCCCGCGGGCGGCCAGCGCCTCGCCGCCGATCGCCGAGACCGCGATCGGAACCTCCTGGACGTTGGTCGAGCGCCGCGTCGCGGTGACGATGACGTCCGGAAGCCAGGTCACATCGTCCTTCTGGCCCGCCGCCGGCGCGGCGGGCTGATCCTGGGCGGCCGCGACCGCCGGACCGGCCGCATGCGCCAGAGCGGCGTGCGAGGTGCAGAGCAGCAAAGCTAAAGCAACAGACTTGGTATGCCTTGAATAGAACATCATATTCCGTCCCCTTATTGTTGATTGTTTTAGCATTCGCCGAAGCTCTACGAAGTATTATTCGGCTGCGATCCGCTCCGAATTCTCGACCAGCATGTGGTCGAGCCACCAGTTGTGGAACTGGTGGAGCGGCTTCTCCATGTGCGACAGGCGTCCCTGCGTGACGAAGCGGGACTGAACGCCGCGACCGACCCCGGTGCAGACGCTGATGTCTTCCAGCAGCACCGGTTCGATAAAGCTGCCGAACAACTTCACATCGTCGAGGATGTCCGGCTTCTGGCTGCTGCCCTTGGGCAGCAGCACGTGCCAGACGAGCTCGTGCTCGTTCTCGTTCTTGATGTTGAAGTCCAGAAAGATCGGCGTGGCCGGATCCGTCAGGGCGTGCATGTAAGGGTAGACGTTGAACACCATCACGCGCCGCAGAAACGCGTCGGGCATGTCGGCGTGAGGCGGCGTGAAGGTCTTGATGTGCTCGCCCTTTTCCTCGGGCAGGAAGAAGGCGCTGTAGGGACCGTTCGCGTCGAGATATTCGGCCAGGGCGGCGGGAAAGCCCTTCTCGGCGGTGTTGGTGTGCACCCAGGGCTGGTGATAGGCCTCGCTGAAGTTTTCCAGCGAGATCTTCCAGTTCCACGGCACGGTGGAGCGCCGCATCTCGAAGGCTTCCATGTCTTCGTAGCGATAGGGCGCGACGAGCGGCTCGAACTCGACCATCTGCTCGGCCAGCGACTGGGCGTCGGCGTCGAAATTGACGAACACGAAGCCGTGCCAGACCTCGTGGCGAAACTCCGGCAACTTGATTTCGCGACGGGCGAAATCCTCGGCCTGGTCCATGAACGGTGCGGCCAGGAGCTGGCCGTCCAGGCCATAGGTCCAGCCGTGATACGGGCAGATGATCCGGTTGCCCTTGCACTGACCCTCGCCGTCGACCAGCGTGGTGTTGCGATGGCGGCAGACGTTGGACATCACCCGGATTTCACCTTCGCGGCCGCGCAGCGCCATGATCGCCTCGCCCGCCAGCTGACGGGAGACGAAGCTGCCCGGCTCACGGATCTGGCTGATGTGGCAGACCGGCAGCCAGGTCCTGGCGAAGATCCGTTCCTTCTCGAGGCGGAAGATTTCCGGATCGCTGTAGACGGTGGCCGGCAGGAGCGAGGCGCGGGACAGGGGCGCGCGGACCGCCGCGATCTGGGCCGCCGTCAGACCGGTGCCGTGGGACTGCGAAACTGAGGACATTTTGGGCTTCCTAACCTGCAGAGCGGGTGTTCTTGATCTGCAGCATGGGCGCCCGGCGCCGATCTCACGATACCCTTGTGAAGCGACAGCCGGGGCCTGGCGGCCCGGGTCAGGCCCGGTCGGCGGGATGTCGCTCGGCGAAGCCGAGCGCGGCGGCGAGCCGTTCGGCGACCCGAATGGCCCGATAGTCCTGCAGGTAGGGCGCGGTCACCTGCAGGCCGATCGGCAGGCCGTCATCGGTGAAGCCGGCCGGGAAAACCACGCCGGGCAGGTTGGCCAGGGCCTGGTGCGCGGCCCAGAACAGCTGATCGCGGCCCATATGGCTTTGGCCGTTGATGGTGATGGTGCGGCCAAAATAGTTCGGGCCGTGCTCGATGGCCGGCAGGCCGATGATCGGCGACAACATGATGTCGTACCGCTCGAAATATTCGGCCCATTTGACCCGGATCTCGCCGCGCAACTGGCTGTCCTGAACGAAGTCGGCGAAGGAGCAGAGGACGCCGCGCGTGCGCTGGACGTCGCTGTCGTTGACGCCCGCCTGATCGTAGGCGTCCAGGGTCTTGCGCAGCGCCTCGCGCTGGTCGGGCGGCGTGCCCGCCCCGGTGATCGCGCCGCCCATCCGGATATAGAGATCATAGGCGGCTTGAACGTCGAAATCGGGCTTGGCGGCCTGTTGCTGGGTCAGGCCGGCGACCTTCAGCGCTTCGAGCGCCCGCTCGAGCACCACGCTGACGGCCCTGTCGACCGGCGCGATCTCATCGTCCATCCAGAGCGCGACCCTGAGCGCGCCCAGGTCGGTGATCGGCGCGTCCGGCAACTCCGGCTTGGAGACCCAGCCAAAGCGCGGCTCGCCCCCGCGCACGATGTCGAACGCCAACCGCAGATCGCGGGCGCTGCGCGCCATGGGTCCGGGCGTGCCGATCTCGTCGACGGTCAGGGAGCCCGGCATGCCGGGGATATGGCCGATGCCGGAGATCGTCCCCCAACTGGGACGCATGCCAAACACGTTGTTGTAGTGGGCGGGGTTGCGGCTGGACCCGCCAAAGTCGCTGCCCAGTTCCAGGCTCGTCAGCCCGGCGGCCAGGGCGACGGCGCTACCGCCCGAAGATCCGCCGGCGATCCGGCTGGGATCCCAGGCGTTGCCGGTCACGCCATGCAACGGGTTGTCGGTCGCCAGGTCGGCGGCGAACACCGGGACGTTGGTCTTGCCGAAGATGATCGCGCCGGCGTCAAGCAGACGCTGGACGGGGGTGGCGTTCTGCGTGGGCCGGTGATCCTTCAGGAACGGCGATCCCGCCGTGCAGGGCATGCCGACCACCTCGAAGGTGTCCTTGATGGTGATCGGCACGCCGTGCAGCGGTCCCCAAAGCTCGCCGCGCGCCAGGGCCGCGTCGGCCTGGGCGGCCCGGGCCCGCGCGCCGGTCTCGTCGAGGGCGACGATGCAGTTGAGGATCGGATTGATGCGGGCGACCCGCTCCAGATAGTGCTCCAGGACCGCGGCGGCCGTGACCTGCCCCGTCCGGATGCGTTCGGCGATCTCGGTCGCGTCCAGCCAATGAAGCGCCTCGTCCATGCTTGGATCTCCCTGAAGAAAATGCGGTCCGCTCCAAGAGCGACCTGGGTGGGCGGGCGATCGTCCGCCGCCTTGGCGGTGACTGTTTCCGAGCCAGGCCTAACAAGCAGTCCCCTTGTAGAGGGACGCGCGCGGCCAGATCGCCGGACGGCGAATCCTTCCGCTCGCGGGTCAGGGGCTCCCGCAGCTTGTCATACTTGGAGGTTACGAGGCCGCTTCGACACCCGTGTTATCGGAGAGCGTTGATCCCGGAGTTCACGATGAGCCTTTCGCCCGCCGCCGTTTCACGCCTGACGCATCTTCGCTGTTTCATCGCTGCGGCGACGGGAACCTGCATCGCCAGCAGCACCTCGTGGATGCAGCCGCTGATCTTTCAGTATCTCGCCAGCGACAAGCACCTGCACGAGGCCACAGCCGGCTTGATGCTGACCGTCGAGATGGGCGCGATGGCGACGGGCGCCATGCTGGCGGCGCGCTTCGTGCCCCGCGTTCTGGCCCAAAGGTCGGCGATCATCGGTCTCGTCCTGGCCGCGGTCGGCTCCCTGGCGACCATCTACGCCGATCAGATCTGGTTGCTTTTCGTGTCGCGACTTCTGGTGGGCCTGGGCTTTGGCTCCACCGTGATGATCTCCAACATCGTTGCCGCCAATTTCAAGGATCCCGACAAGGCTCTGGCGCAGTTTGGCGTCATGAACCTGGTCTTCGGCGGGATCCTGGTCGGGCTCTACCCGCTCGTGGGCCACCTGATCCCCGCCGCGACGCCCTTCACCATGATCTTCGGCGTGATCCTGGTCTTGGGGCCGGTGCTGCTGATCCTGCCGCCGATGGCCAGCTTCGACAGGGCCGCGGAGATGAGCGTGCCTCACGCCCACGAGACCACGCGCCGCGCGGCCAAGTTCAACACCCTGTTGCTGATCCTCGTGACCGCGATCGTGGTCCTGGCCAGCGGTGCGGTCTGGGGTCTGTACGCGGTGATCGGCGAGCAGATCGGCATGGCGCCGGCCGTGGTCAACGCGGCGATTTCCTTCGCGATCTTCTCGTCCATCGTGGGCGTGGCCGCGCCGGCCCTGTTTGGCAACCGCTTCGGCCGTTCGGCGCCGTTCACCCTGGCCATGGTCGCGATCGCCGGGGCCATCTACGTCCTGACCTCCCATCCCAGCGAACTGATGTTTCGGGTCGCCGTCTGCATCAACATCAGTGCGATCTATTTCATGATGCCCTATCTGAGCGGCGCGGCGATCGTTTTGGACGGCGGTGGAAAGGCGGCGGGCTATGTCAGCAGCGCCTTCTTCTACGCCACCGCGCTGGGGCCGTTCGTCGGCGGCCTGGCCTTGTCGACGGTCGGTCTGGGGATCATCGGCGAGATCATGGTGGTGCTGACCATGCTGGTGATCGGGATCTTCATCTATGTGGACCGCTCGACCAAAATCCATCTTGCGCAGCCCTTGCCGGCCGAGTAGCGCCGGCCTTCGATCTCGGCGGCTGCCAGCGGATGCGAAGCACGATAAGGCGGACACATGCCTGTTTCCCTGCTCCTCGCCGCCGCGATCATCGCTTGCAACGCGCCCAAGGTTCATGACGGCGACACGCTGCGCTGCGGGTCTGAAAGTGTTCGGCTGTTCGGCGTCGACGCCCCGGAAGTCCGCCGCGGCGCGACGCCGGCCGAACCCCTGGCCTATGAGGCGCGTGACGAACTCGTGCGCCTGACGCGAGGACGGGCCGGCTACCGCTTCGTCGACAGGGACCGCTACGGCCGGTTCGTGGGTCGATGCTGGTCGGACGCGTCGCCTGACCTGAACGCGGCGCTGATCCGATCGGGCTACGCCACCGAGTATCGCCGCTACAGCAAAGGCCTGTATTCGGCAGCGGAGGCGAAGGCCCGCGCCGAGGGCCGGGGTGCGTGGGCCGCCCCCCAGCCCGTTCAGCCGAAACAACCCGTCACGCCCTGACCCACGAATTCGTGAGGGCGACGGCCGCCGACCAATCCGGACCCAAGGCGTTATCGACCGCGAGACTGGACGAGGACGGGAGACCCAGCATGATCGAGCGGACCTTCGAGCCCGGAGAACAGGTGCTGCGCACGGGCGCGGACCTGCCCCATCTCGGCGTTTTCAACGGCCAGGTTTACGAGGTCGAGGACTTCGCACGCCACCATGCCGAGGGTCTCTATGTCCGGGGCGTGCCCGAGGGTCTGGACCCGGCCAGTTTCCAGCCGCTCGAAATCTAGCGCTCGCGATCTGGACGGCAACGGCCGACGGATTTCGTTTTGAGAACCTGATCTACGAATATGATGCGGGAAAGATCCGCTGGGTCTGGTCCGTCATCGACCAGGCCGCGATGGATCTCAGCTTGCGCGTCGGGAGGGCTGAGCCGTTACGGCACCGCCAACACCATCGTCCTGGGAGCCACCGCCACACCGCCGTCCGGGCTGGACTGGAGGCCAGGGCGCGAGCGTCAACCTCGCCCCGCGCCTGCGATGAAGCTGGCCATCACCAAGCGGCGCAGGCTTGAAGGATCGGCGCTGCTCTCTTGGCTCAGCGTCCCGGCCGCCATCAGCAGAGCATCGTAGGTTCGCAGCAGCCAGTCGGCTCCAAGATCGTCCCGAAAGGCTCCGGTCGCCTGGCCACGACGGAAAAAGCCGATCATGCGTGCGCGATAGTCGTCCATGACCGGGTCGGCGGGCGGCATCTGTCCCGGACGAGGCCGCGGCGCGCCCTCCTCGATCCAGAAACTGTAGAGCGCCGCGTCCTCCAGGAAATCGAGGGTCAGGGCGGCCAGAACCTGTTGTGGATCGCCATCGGCCAGGCCCGCCGCGTCGAGCGCGCGCGCGGTGGCCAGATGGGCTTCCTGGCGCAGCAAGTCCAACAAGGCCTCGCGCGAGGCGGCTACCCGATAGAGGGTCCTGCGGCTGATGCCGGCGTGCGGGGCTAGGTCCTGATAGGTCGCGCCGGGATGGTCGACCAGGGCCCGGGCCAAACCACGGATCAATTCTGTTCGCTTTCGCGTCACGCCATTCCCGCCTTGCGGCCTCGCTCGCCGCGAGAGCTATCGGTTCGCCCCGCGACTGTCACTGGCCCGTTGAATATGGCACATAAATGTGCCATTTTAAGGTTCACCTTTTCACCTTCAATGGATCGGAAGCCATCCATGTCCGCCGCCTCGCGTCCCGAAACCTTCACCAACCTGTCCCGAGACGCCTACGTCTCCGAAGCGGTCTACGAGGAGGAGCTTCGAAAGGTCCTGGGTCGCCAATGGCTGCTGGCCGGTCACAGCTCGTCGCTGAAGGCCAGCGGCGACTACTATGTCCGTCAGGTCGGGCCCGAGAGCCTCATCCTGACGCGCGACGGCGAAGGCCGGGTGCGCGCCTATTTCAACGTCTGCCGCCACCGCGGGTCGCGGTTGCTCGAAGACGGCGACTGCGGCCGCGCCCAGGGTTTCGTTTGTCCCTACCACAGGTGGACCTACGACCTGGCCGGACGGCTGCGCACCGTTCCCGGCGCCAAGGACGGCTCGCCGTTCAGCTACGCCGACTATCCGCTGCATGAAGCGCGCTGCGACACCTTTCACGGCTGGATCTATGTCTGGCTCGGCGAGGACGAGCCCCCCGCCCTGGCCGACGTGCTGGGCCCGGCCAGCGACGAGGCCGCTCTGAAGACGGTCGGCTCCGAGCGGCTGAAACTGGCCCACCAGGAGACCTATGTGATCGCGGCCAACTGGAAGACGATGCTGGAGAACAACGCCGAGTGCTATCACTGCGGACACGGGGGCCACCCGTCCCTGGCGATCGCGTGCGATTTCCAAGGGTTCTTTTCCGACACGCCCTCGGACCAGGCCTTCCCGTTGCGAGACGGCATGGCGACCTTCTCCATGACCGGGCGTCGGGTCTGTCAAAAGCCCTTGGGAACCGCGCCGCCCGACGGTTTCAGCACCGGCTTCTTGCTGATGCCGATGTTCTGCGGTCCGGTCTATTTCGCCGATCACGCCGTGTCGCTCGAACTCACGCCGCTGAGCGCGACCCAGAGCCAGCTGATCTGCGAATGGTACGTCCACGAGGACGCGGTCGAGGGCGTCGACTACGAGGTGCCCGCGCTGATCGAGGTCTTCCACGTGACCAATCTGGAGGATGGCGTCTTCGCCGAGCGCAACGCGCGCGGCGTCAGTTCGCGGCGGTTCACGCCGGGGCCGCACCTGGCTCACCGCGAGGCTGGGGTTGGCGGGGCGCTGGGCCTCTACAAGACGATGATGGCCGCCGACTAGGACGGCGATGGCCGGCGCTCGCCGCGGTCCAGGCCGGGGCGAGCGCTTGTCGCTTGGCCGCCGCGCGAGCGGCCCCGGGGCCGGGCAGGGACGAAGGGCGCGATCGCGGCAAAAAAAGAGGGCCGCCCACGAGAGGCGGCCCAAGAGTTTGCCGAGAAAGCGGTTGCCTAGTCTTCCGGCGCGATCGTCACGCGCAGGCCTTCCAGGGCTTGGCTGAAACGCAGCTGGCACGATAGCCGCGACCGCTCCTGGCGGTGATCGGAGCTGTCGAGGAGGTCGTTCTCGTCCTCGCTCAGGGGCGGCAGCGAGCCCGCGGAGTCCGGATCGACATAGACGTGGCAGGTCGCGCACGAACAGCACCCCCCGCACAAGGCCAGAAGCTCGTCAAAGCCGCTGTCGCGAATGACCTCCATCACCGAGACGCCTTCGGCGCCTTCGACAACGCTTTCGACGCCCTCCCGGGTGGTCACGATCAGTTTGGGCATACGCAATGGGTCCTGTGGTCTAGCGGCCGGCGTGTTGGCCGGCGGCGTTGTCATCGAGTTTGGCGCGCTTTTCTCGGGTCCAGGCGTCGAGGTCCGTGCGCGCCCGGAGCGCGGCCTTGTCCATGTGGTCCTGATCGACCAGCCAGGTGGTCAGTTCGACCCGCAAGCCATTGGGGTCGAACATGTAGATCGACTCGATGATGTGGTGGTCGGTGATGCCCAGGACCTCGACGCCCGCGGCCTCGAGACGGGCCTTGGCCGCCAGAAGGTGGCTGCGGTCGGGCACCTGCAGCGCGATATGATTGACCCAGGCCGGGGTGTTGGGCGAGGGCTCGGCCGCGATGTCGTCGCCCAGATCGAAGAAGGCGACGAACGAGCCGTCGGCCATCTTGAAGAAGATGTGGGTGTAGGGGCAGTACTCGCCCGTCGAGGGGACATGATCGGCCCGGATGACATGGGCCAGCGGCAGGCCCAGCAGATCCTCGTAGAAGGCCCGAGTCTCCTCGGCGTCGCGACAACGCCAGGCGAAATGGTTGAGGCGCTCGATCTTAAGGTCCATCGTGATCGTCCCTACAATGAAGCCGCGAAGGCGGCGAACTCGTCGGACAGTTGATCAACCAGGTCGGGTTGACCGCTCAGATAGTGGTTGCCGCCCTTCAGCGCGAAGCTGCGCACCCGGCCTTGCGCCGCGGCGAGCCATTCGTCGCGATCGCTGGGGAAGGTCGAGGCATCGGCGGTGTGCTCGGCGTGGATGACCGGCACCGAGGTCTGCGCCAAGCGAGCCGGTCCGTCGCCGCGGCTGCACCGCGCCCATTGGCTGAGGAAAGCCGTCAGGGAGGTGTAGCGCCCCATGCTGTTGGCCGCGAAGTTCTGCTGTCGGGGCGGGCCCCAGAGCGTCACGCCGGGCGGGCGGTCGTTGGGGTCGAGCAAGGGGTCCAGGCAACGCGGATCGGCCAGGGTGCGATGGACGACGAACGCCATGTCCGTGGGGCCGTCGGGCAGGCTGCGCAGTTGGCGCAGCTTGCTGCGGGTCCACGCCTCGAGGCGATCGAGCCGCTCGTGCTGAGCGGCGCGATATCGCGCCAGGAACGCGGCCGAATAGCCCGGTCCGTTCCGCGGGTTGAACATGTCTAGCTCGGGATCCGTCGAGAGCGGATCGTGTTCGTCGATCAGCGACGGGTCGATCCACTGCGCCATCAGGCGCGATCGGCCAAGATGGGCGGCGCTCAAGGCGATCCCCTGCGCCGGCGGCAGGTCCGCCGGCGTCAGATCGATCGGGTCGCCGGCGCAGGTCTCGGTGATGTCCAGACGTTCGGCCTGGCTCTGGTACAGCGTCACCAACGCCGCGCCCCCGCTGCTGCCGATCAGCAACACGCGCTCATAGCCCTGCTCGTGCAGCCAGCGCACGCCCGCGCCGAGGTCCTGGATGGCGCGCTCGAGGATGAGCGCCACGTCGCTGCCCATGTAGCGCGTGTTCAGTCCCAGGGTGGCGACCCCGCGCCGAGCCAGGGGCTCCAGCAGGTAGTGGTGCATGAAGTTCGAGGTCGGATGAATGACGATGGCCGCCACCTTGCCCGGCGCGCGATGGAAGGCGCCCCAGATTCTGGGCCTGATGAGCTGAAGTCCGGACTGGCTCTCGTGAGCCGAGCCGGCTGCCACATCGATGAGGACGGCTTCCATTGAAGGTTCCGATTACGAACGCAATGGAACCTTCCTTGCCCCAGCTCCTCCCGCGTCCCTATCCCCTTGGAGGGTGATGGGCGCCGCGACCGCCGCGCGCCTGAGACGGCCTGAGACGGATCGTCTCACCCCGGCCGCAGCCGGGGCGCGAGTAACGCTCCAAAGCTCGGTTCGCCCAAGCTTTGATCATCCGGGATGGGGATTTGCGGTCCTGAGCGCACGCCCCGCCCGCCGCTTGACACCCCCCCCGCCGGGACTAGCATGCGTGAAAAATATATGCGCCGCTTGAGTACGGCGTGTGACGAAAGCGGGGAAACGTTGCGTATTCACGGCACCAGTGAGTTGGATCGACTGGGCGACCTGACGGCCTCGATCGGGTCCGAAAACTTCGCCATGACCTATTACGACGTGTTTCGCGATCTGCTGAACATCGAGGAATGCACGGTCTTTTCGTTCCAGCGCTCCAACAAGCCCAAGCCCCTGATCGCCGAAGGCCGCAACGAGCGCCCCTATTCGACGCGTCAGCTGGCTCAGGACTATGTCTCTGGCGGCTATCTCGAAGACCCCAACGTGATATCCCGACATGTGTCGAGCAACGGCGCCTATGTCATCCAGAGCGAAGAGATCAAGAACGAGCTTTTTCGTCGTCACTATTACGAGTTTCCGGCCATCGCGCAGGAGATGGTGATGAAGGGCGACGCCGGCGGCACGCTCTATTACGCCAGCTTCTACCGCAAGGCCGACGCCCGGCAATTTGATCTGCAGGAAATGCAGACCATCAACGCCCTGTCGGGCTTCATCACCAAGGCGCTGCATCGCCACAGCGAGCTTTTCTCGCCCTGCAACGGCGATGGCTTCAGTCTGGCCACGCACGGCGCGACCTCCGCGGAGGTTCGCGACCGCACCCTGGAGCACCTGTCCAACGTCCTGTTCAACGGGCCCCATCGCCTCAGCAAGCGCGAGGCCGAGATCTGCGCCGGCATCGTGCTGGGCTATTCCACCCTGGCCATCAGCCTCAATTGCGCGATCTCCCCCAACACCGTGGCCACGCACCGCAAGCGCGCCTACGCCAAGATGGGCATTTCCAGCCAGAACGAGCTTTTCACACGCTATTTCTCCAGCGTGCGCGAGTTTCAGTCCCGCCTGGCCCACTGAGGCCGAGCGGGCGCGACGCGCTTTTCGAACCGCCAAGACGGGTCACCTTGTAAGAGCATCGACCGTCCCCGGACGGGTCTCGATAGTCTGGCCATGACTGGTCGGGATTAGCGCATGGCCCACTCCAATGACGGCGAACTGCGCCAGGGCGCCCTGGGACCCTTGGCGATCGCCTTTTTCGTCGTCTCGGCTGCCGGGCCCCTCGTCGCCATGGCCGGCGGCATTCCGATCGCGATGATGTTTGGCAACGGCCCGGGCATACCGGCGCTGTTCGTCGCCGCGACCCTGGTCCTGCTGGCCTTTTCGGCCGGCTATACGGCCATGGCGCGCGACGTGCGCAACGCCGGCGCCTTCTACGCCTTCACCGCCTTTGGCCTGGGCCGGGCCGCCGGGGGCGCGGCGGGCCTGATCGCCCTGCTGAGCTACAACGCCATCCAGATCGGCCTCTACGGCCTGTTTGGGGCCGCGGCCCAGGGCCTCATCGAACCGGTGACCCACATCCACCTGCCCTGGTGGACCTATGCCGGGCTGGCGATGGTCTCGATCGGCCTGCTGGGCTACCGGCAGGTGGACCTTTCGGCCAAGGTTCTGGGGCTGCTGGTGGCCGGCGAATATCTGGTGGTTCTGGCGCTGGACCTGGCGATCACCCACGCGGGCGGCGATGCGGGGCTGAACCTGCGGGCGTTCGAGCCGGGAATCGTGGCGGGCGGGTCGCCCGCCACGGGCTTGATGCTGTGCTTCGCCGCCTTCGTCGGCTTCGAAGCCACGACGATCTACGGCGAGGAAGCCCGTGATCCGCAGCGCACCATCCCCCTGGCGACCTACGCCTCGGTTCTGCTGATCGGCGTCTTCTATGCGTTCTCGACCTGGGCCATCGTCAATGGCGCGGGCGTCGATAGGCTGATGCCGATGCTGACCCAGGCGAGCGATCCCACCAGCCTGCTATTTACCCTGGCCGAGCGCTATTCGGGCCAACCGCTGGTCCTGGCCATGCGCGTTCTCTATGTCACCAGCGCCTATGCGAGCCTGCTGGCCTTTCACAACGCCATCGCCCGCTACTTCTTCGCCATGGGGCGCGGGCGTCTGCTGCCCAAGGTCCTGGCCCGGACCCACGAGCGGTTCGCCAGCCCGCATATCGGCTCCATGACCCAGACGGGCCTGGCGGCCGGGGCCTTGATCCTGCTGGCCGCCAGCCGCGCCGATCCGATCCTCGTGGTCTTCACCCTGCCCTCGGCGGTCGCCACTCTGGGCATCGTCGTCCTGATGGCGCTCAGTTCGGCCGCCGCCGTCCGTCACCTCGCCGCCAAGCGTCCTCACATGCGGCTCACCATCGTGTTGAGCGCGCTGGCCTTCATCGCCTTCGCGGGCATCGCCGGCTTGGCCACGGTTCACTTCGACGTTCTGGCCGGATCGTCCAGCAAGGCGATCTATGTCCTGCCCCTGCTGATCCTGGCGGTCGGCGCGGCGGGGGCCGTCCTTGGGCAGAAGCGCGCCCTGAAGCTGGTCGAAGCGCCGGCGCTCCAGCCCTAGGATCGCTTTGGCCGATCGCCAGGCCGTCGTCCAGGTTCGGCCGTTCGGCGGCTTGATCCGCGATGACCCTGACGCCTGGGTGAGCGTCACTCCGCAGGGGTACAGCGCCAGGGGCGCGGGCTTGGCAAGGTTTGTCGCGGTTCGCCGCCCAGCGTGATCGCGGTGATCCGCATACCTGCGCCAAACCCGAGGGGATGACCTTGTCCGCACCGATCCTACCCCTGCCCGCGCCGCGGCAGACGCCCTATGGCCTGCTTCGCGGGGCGGCGTTCGTCGGCGATCAGGACCTGCCCGCCCAGAGCGAGGTGGTGATCATCGGCGGCGGAATCCTGGGGGCCGCCACGGCCTACTACCTGGCCCTGCGGAAGATCCCCGTCGTGCTCTGCGAGAAGGCCGAGATCGCCTGCGAGTCGTCCAGCCGCGCCTTTGGCTGGATCACCGAGATGGAGCTTCAGGCCTCGATCGCGCCGATCCTGAACCAGAGCAAGGCGCTGTGGGCGGGCCTGCAGTCGGAAATCGGGGAAACCGGCTACCGGCAACACGGCATCCTGCACCTGGCCGACACCGAAGAAGACCTGGCCCTGCACCAGGCGTGGCTGGACGGCGCGCGCGACTTCGCCGGGGCCGGCACGCGCATGCTCACCAGCCAGGAGGTCGCCGAACGCCTTCCGACCGCCAGCCGCCGGTTCGCCGGCGGCCTGTTGTCGCCGACCGACGGCAGCATCGAGCCGATCATCGCCACCGCCAAGGTCGCCGAGGCCGCGCGCCGGGCCGGCGCGCGCATCGTGACCGACTGCGCCGTGCGCGGTCTGGACCTGGCCGCCGGCCGCGTGACGGGCGTTTTCACCGAGAAGGGCTACATCAAGACCTCGACCGTGCTTTGCGCGGCCAACAGCTGGTCGCGGCTGTTCTGCGGCAATCTCGGCGTCGACGTTCCCCAGCTCTATGTGATCATGTCCATGGGCCGCACCAGCGTGACGCCGGGGCCGATCGGATCGGGCGGGCAGCACCTGTGGGCCTGGCGTAGCCAGATCGACGGGGGCTATTCCCTGGGTGGGGTGACGGGCGTGCGCGCTCCGGCGACGCGAGACGGCGTCAAGCTTTACAAGCGCTTCGCGCCGCTGATGAAGATGATGGGCGGGGCGAAGTTCGATTTCGGCCGCGACGCCTGGAACGATCTTCGCCTGGCGCGTCGCTGGGATCCGCGCAAGACCTCGCCGTTCGAGATGCTGCGCGTGCTTTCGGGCGTCACCGCGCCGGTGGCCCAAGGGTCCTTGGCCGACAACGCCAAGGTCTTCCCGGAAATGGCCGCCGCCACCGTCGCCGAGACCTGGTCGGGCCCGTTGACCTTGACGCCGGACGGCGCGCCGATCCTGGGCCCGGTGGACCAGATCCCCGGCTTCCACATCGCCACGGGCTGCGCCATGGGCCTGAGCTGGGGACCGGCGATCGGCAAGGCGATGGCGGCGGACATGACCGGCGAGACCGCGGACTTCGATCTCAAGGACTTCCGGCTGGGCCGGTTTTCGGACGCCGCCGCATCGACCAAGGACGGCTAGGCGCGGCGCCTTCGGCGCGGTCCCGCGACGCCGAAGGCCTCGAACCGCGTCTGGGCCTAGGCGGCGGCCGACAGCCTGACGGGCGCGGACTTGTAGGCCGGGGTGCCGCTGCGTTCGTCGCGATCGTCCAGCCCCACCAGGGCGTTGGTCTCCGGATAATAGGCCGCCACGCAGCCGCGCGGCAGGTCCATCGCCACGGCGACCATGCCGCGGACCGCTCGCTGCCCGCTCGGCGCGAACGCGGCGACCAGATCGATGAGGTCGCCGGCCTTCAGGCCGCGCGCCGCCAAGTCCGCCGGATTGACGAAGACCACGTCGCGCCGGCCGAACACGCCGCGATAGCGGTCGTCATTGCCGTAGATGGTGGTGTTGTACTGGTCGTGACTGCGCAAGGTGGTCAGGAGCAGGACGTCGCCCTGGCCGCGGCGCGGATCGGCGGCGGGCGCCAGCGGCAGGAAATGGGCCTTGCCGCTGGCCGTCTTCCAAACCCGCTCGGACGGGCCGACCGGCAGGCGAAAGCCGCCCGGTACGCGGATCCTGTCATTGTAGCCGGAAAAGAGCTCGGGCAGCACCGCTTCGATCAGCGCGCGGATGCGGTCGTAGTCGGCCACCAGGTCTTCCCAAGGCACCGGGTCGTCCGGCCCGAAGACGGCGCGCGCCATGCCGGCCACGATCGCCGGCTCCGACAACAGGGTGTCGGCGGCCGGGGTGTTGAGGCCTCGCGAGGCATGGACCATCGACATGGAGTCCTCGACGGTCACCGCCTGGCGCCCGCCGGCCTGAAGATCGATCTCGGTGCGGCCCAGGCAGGGCAGCAGCAGGCTGGCGCGCCCCTGCAGCAGATGGGTGCGATTGAGCTTGGTGGCGACATGGACGCTCAGCTCGAGTCGTCGCATGGCCGCGCAGGTCCGGCCCGGATCGGGCGCGGCGATGGCGAAATTGCCGCCCAGGCCGATGAACACCTTGGCCCGTCCCTGCTCCATCGCCTCGATGGCTTCGACGACCGTATGGCCGTGACGCCGCGGCGAGACGATGCCGAACACGCGGTCCATCGCCGCCAGGAACGCCTCGGTGGGCTTTTCCCAGACCCCGACGGTCCGATCGCCCTGCACGTTCGAATGGCCTCTGAGCGGACAGATCCCCGCGCCCGGCCGGCCGATATTGCCGCGCAGCAGCAGCAGGTTGGCCAACTGATGGATCGACGAGGAGGCGTTGCGGTGCTGGGTCAGGCCCATGCCATAACAGAGGATGGCGGCCTTGGACCGCGCATAGATCGTGGCGATCTCCTCGATGCGGGCGCGCTCGAGCCCGCATCTCTGCTCGATCGCCGGCCATTCCAGACCCGCCAGATGGGCAGCCAGCGCCTCCAGGCCCAGGGTGTGCTCGGCGATGAAGCCATGGTCGAGCACGGGCTCGGCCCCGGATCGGCGCGCTTCCTCGTCCCGGGTCACCAGGCATTTCATGACGCCCTCGACCAGGGCCGCGTCGCCGCCGATCGCGACCTGGTAGTAGTGCGAGGCGATCGGCGTGGCGGTCAGGGTCGCCATCTCCTTGGGATCCTGGGGCGAGGCGAAGCGCTCCAGCGCCCGTTCCCGCAGGGGATTGAACACCAGGATCGCCGCGCCGCGCCGGGCGGCCTCGCGCAGGGTCGCCATCATCCTGGGATGGTTGGTCCCGGGATTGTGGCCAAAGCACAGGATCAGGTCGGCGTGGTCGAAATCCTCCAGGGTGACCGACCCCTTGCCCAATCCGATGGAGTCGGGCAGCGCCACGCTGGTCGGCTCGTGGCACATGTTGGAGCAATCGGGGAAGTTGTTGGTCCCGAACTTGCGGCCCAGCAGCTGGTAGAGAAAGGCCGCCTCGTTGGACGCCCGGCCCGAGGCGTAGAACTCGGCCTGGTCGGGGCTCTCCAGAGCGCGCAGCGCGCCGCCGATCTGATCGAAGGCGTCGGCCCACGAAATCGGCAGATAGCGGTCGCTGGCGTGATCATAGGCCATGGGATGGGTCAGGCGCCCGACGTCCTCCAGGTCGTGATCGTTCCAGCTCAGCAGTTCGGTGACGCTATGACGGGCGAAGAAGTCCGGTCTCGCGCGCTTGCTGGTGGCCTCCCACGCCACGGCCTTGGCGCCGTTCTCGCAAAATTCGAACGAGGCGGTGTGCTTGGGATCGGGCCAGGCGCAGCCGGGACAGTCAAAGCCGTCGGGCTTGTTGGCGTGCAGAAGACTGCGTCCGCCTTCGACGACGGCCTTCTGGTCGGCCAGGGCTCGTCCCACCGCCTTGAGCGCGCCCCAGCCGCCGGCGGGACCATGATAGGGCCGAACCCCTTCTATGGTGTCATCGGACATGTCAGAGCTCCGTGCAGAGGGCGGCGGCCGGATCGAACCGTTCGGCGCCGCTGAAAACCGTGTGGCCATCGGCCCGGGCCAGGGCCACCAAGGTGACGCCGGCGGCTTGCGCCTTGCTGATGGCCAGATCCGTGGGCGCCGAGATGGCGACGATCATCGGGCAGTCGAGACGAGCGACCTTCTCGACCATCTCGAACGAGCAGCGGCTGGTGACGACGATGAAGCCCAGGCTCGGGTCAATCGCCGCCCTCATCAGCGCGCCGCCAAGCTTATCCAGGGCGTTGTGGCGGCCGACGTCTTCGCGCACCGGCCCCAGGGCCCCGTCGGCGAAGGCGAACGCCGCCGCATGGGTCGCACGGGTCAGGGCGCCCAAGGGCTGTCGGCGCTCCAAGGCTTCCAGCGCGCGTTGGATCGCCTGATGGGTGAAGACCTGGCCCGCTGTGACGAAGGGCAGCGGCCGGATGGCGTCGGCTAGGCGCTGCACGCCGCAAAGACCGCAACTGGAGCGCCCTTCGAGCCCCCGCGGCCGCGCCTTGGTCCGCGGGGCGGCCGCATGCAGACGGATATCGACCATCAGGCCGTCCGGATGGACAGAGATCTCGGCGCCGGCGATGGCCCCATAGGACGCCACGCCCTCGGTGATGGTGAACCCGATCGCCAGGTCCTCGACATCGGCCGGCGAGGCCATCAGCACCGTGTGAGGGCGACGGTCGAACGACAGGGCGATCGCCGTTTCTTGGGGCGTGGCCCGATCAATGGTCGCCGGCGACCCGGCGACCCGCCACAACTGGCCCGAACGACGTGTCGACAGATCCTGGTGCACGAGGACGCGTTTCCCTTCTGGACCGCGGGGCGGTCCGCCTTATGGCCCCGGCCGCCGCGTCGCGGCCGGCCGGGGCCGGTCAGATTTCCACCGGCCGGCGACACCCTCAGAGGGGCAAGCACATCGCCGGATCGGCCGTGCGATCCGCGCCGTCCTGGCGCAGGTGGACCAGCGCGTTGGCCCGCGTCAGGGCCGCGTGTCCCGAGGCCTCCTGCTTGTCGATGATCACCGTGCCGTCCGCCCGGCGCTCGGCCAGCAGAAAGAGATCGCGGTCCGCGGCGGCGGCTGGGACCAGCACGCTGTCGTCCTCGCTCCAGTCCAGGGCCGCCCGGGCGTCCCGCCCGGCCAGCGCCGCGATGGCCGGGGCGAGCAGCACGCGGGCGGCGACCAGGGCGGCCGTGGGATTGCCGGGAAGCCCCACGATCAGGCGGTCGGCGAGCACGGCGGCCCAGACCGGCTTGCCCGGCCGCATGCGCACGCCTTCGAACAAGAGGGTCGCGCCGGCCTGGCCCGCCGCCGATCGGCCCAGGTCCCGCTCGCTGCGCGAGGCGCCGCCGACGATCACCAGGACATCGGCGTGGGTCGCTTGACGCCGGACGGCGTCCAGCAGGATCTCGCCGACGTCCTTGCAATAGGTCCGGTCGACGACCTCTCCGCCCCAGGCCTGGATCAGGGCGGCCACCCCGTACGAGACGCTGTCGGGCGTCCGCCGGGCGGCATCGGACGGCGGGGCAATCTCGTCGCCGGTGACCAGGAGGCGAACGCGAGGCCGGCGCACGACCGTCAAGGTCGTCGCCTCGGCGGCGGCGGCGGCCATCATCGCCCCGGGACCGAGAACGGATCCGACCGGCAACAACGGCGCGCCGGCGGAGAAGTCCGAACCGGCCGGTCGCACATGCGCCTTGTCGCCCGGCCAGGCCACCAGGCGCACCTCGCCGCCGGCGGCGGAGGTCGCCTCATCGACGATGACCCGGTCGGCGCGATCGGGCAGGGTCGCGCCCGTCGTGACGCGCACGGCCTGCCCCGGCTGGAGGCGCCCGACGAAGGGCGCGCCCGGATAGGCCGCGCCAACGAGCTTTAGCCCGTCACGCATGGCCAAGAGATCCGACGAGGCGATGGCGTATCCGTCCATGGCCGAGAGCGCCGCGGCCGGCCGCGCCCGCGCGGCGAAGACCGGCTGCGCCAAGACGCGCCCATGGCCGGCCTCCAGGCCGACGGCCTCTGCCTCCAGCGGCGAGACGGCGCCCAGCAGGCGCCCAAGCGCCTCGTCGTAGCTGGGCAAGCCCGGCGCGGCGCAGGTCAGAGGCTCGCCGGCCAAGTCGCGCCGAACGGCTCCCCCGGTCACGAGGGATGTCTTCGCGCCGACCGCGTGATTCTGTTTAGGCTTCACGTCGCCAAGGGATCTGAAGGTCGGGTTCACGATGGGCGAAGCGCTGGATGTGATCGGCGACGATGGTTTCAAGACCCTCGAAGCCCTCGGCCGCGCCCGTGACCTTGACGATCAGCGCATCGTCTTCGGCGTCCAGGCGGCAGTTGCTGTCCCCAAAATCGATGTCGGCGCGCTGGGGCGTGAAGTCGACCTTGAAATGATGGCCCCAGTGCTTGGCCAGTTGCTGGAGGTAGCGCGAGCCGTTGACCGTCGGGATGCGGGCGATGGAACTGGGCATGTCAAACCTGTGGACGGGACCTGGGGGCGGACCGTGCGGGAGTGCCATGCCGCGGTCGAGCCGCCCATACCCCTGACGAGGGACCCGCGCGGCCGGGGCCGCAGGCTCACCCTTGGGGGTGATGGACGTCGCGGCGGTCGCGACGGAGACTCGCCGCTCTTGGACGCCGTGGGCGGTGAGGCGACCTTTTCGAACGGGCGAGGACGGGGCGTGCATACCGCGTTTGATCTCAACAAGTCGATGTTCGCCCTGACGGTCGATGGTCAGGCGGCCGATCGCGACGTCCTGCTCGATTGGGAAGCGCGCGATCGTCTGGGCGTGATCATCGACCGGCCGGTCGGCGCGCTCGGGGCGGGGCTGCTGACCCTGATGACGATCACCGCCTTCTACGACGTTCGCGGCAAGAAGCGCCGCCAACGCCCCCTGTACCCCGATATCTTTCTCATCCACGCGGGCGGCCCCTGGGGCCCGTTCGTGTCGTTCGATTTTTGGCCCGACCACAAGGAAGTGTTCGTCGAGGCCGAGCCCCGCGAACTCCTGCGCGGCATCAACCATCTCGGCCTCACCCATCTGGCCCTGCCCGACCGTCCGCGGGCCGCCGTCGTTCATCGTTTCAAGGAGCCGGAGGCGGCGCGCGACCGGTTGAAGATGTGTTTCGCCTACGGCCCCGACGGCCGGGTAGAGGGGGGCGACATCGCTATCCGGTCCGACCACCCGGCGGTGTTCGACAATTTCGACGCCGTCTTGAACATCAAGCGACAACTGGCGGATTTGGCGTCGGCGCCGCGGTCCTCGATCCCCCGGCGCTTGCAATCGACGTCGAGCGACGAGAACAAGCGCGCCTTCGCCTATATTTCCGCGCGGGCGCAGGCCGAGGCCAGGCCCGACCACCCCGATCACCTGGCGGCCGCCGCGCGATTGGCCAAGGCCCGCGGGGGAGCGGGCCTGACCGAGACCCTGCGCAGGGTCTCGGTGGATTGCGCGCTGGAAATGCTGGGCTGACGTGGCCCCGACCCAATGGGCCGCGGGAAAACGCGGCTCAATGCCCCCTCAACCCGCGCTTGCGCGAAAATGCCGCAGAACCTGGAAGGCGCGTCTTAACCGGAGCGCGAACAAGATCGAGGCCATGACCGTCACGACCCAAGCCACACCCGATCGCTTTGGCGCCAGGATCGTGCGTCCCGTGGCCGTGGTGATCGTCATCACCCTGCTCACGCTGCTGGCCTCGGCGTTCTGGGCCGCCAAGCGCAGCGACGACCTGGCGATGGATCGCCAGCGCGCCATCGTTCAACGGGCCGTGGACACCGCCCAGCAGGACCTGTTGGCCGAACAGCAGATCGTCGCGATCTGGGACGATCCGGTCAAACGGCTCGCCGCGCCGAGCCCGGCGGACCTGCAATGGGCCAACGACAATATCGGCATGTGGCTCAACACGCGCTTTGGCCAGGACGAGGTCTATCTGCTGTCGGGGACCAACGCGCCTCTCTACGCCATGCAACTGGGCGAGCGGCGGCCGGCGACGGCGTTCGCCAGCGCCGGGCCGGACTTGGCGGCGATGGTGCGGCGCCTGCGCCAGGTGAGCGACGACGCCATCACCGGCCTGGTGCAAGTCAACGGCAAGCCGTCCTTCGTCAGCCTCTCGAAGATGATCCCGTTGACCGGCGCGGCGCGGCGCACGCCCGGCGCGGAGCCGGTGGTCGTCAGCGTCGTCCATCTCGAGGGTGGTTTCGCCGAGCGCCTCGATCGCCGAAACCTGTTGGCCGGCGCTCGGTTCGGGCCCTCGCCGACGACCGCTCGCGGCGAGATTTCCGAGGAGTTGAAGGACAGAGGGGGGCGAACGATCGGCTATGTGTCCTGGCGCCCCGCCCTGCCCGGCCGATCGGTGTTGCAGGTGATCTTACCCTTTTCGATCTTCGCGTTCGTGATCGTCGCCGCCGCCCTGGGGCTTCTGGTGCGCAATCTCAAGCGGTCCGGCCGCCGGCTGCAGGCCAGCGAGGCCCATGCGCAGCATCTGGCCTATCACGACGTCCTGACCGGCCTGCCCAACCGCGCGCTGTTCGCCGATCGCCTCGATCAGGCCCTGGCCCGGGTGCGGCGCGGCGACGAAATGGTCGCCCTGCTCTATCTGGATCTGGACCGTTTCAAGGCCGTCAACGATCGCCTGGGACACGCGGCCGGCGACGCCCTGATCCGGGAATTCGCGAGCCGGGTGGGTTTGCTGCTCCGCGCCGGCGACACCTTGGCGCGCTTTGGCGGCGACGAATTCGCCGTCATTCAGGGCGGCGTGCGCGATCACGACAGCGTCGAGGCGCTGTGCGCCCGCATTCGCCAAGCCGTGGCCGAGCCGTTCGAGATCCTTGGCGCACAGGCCTTCGTAGGGGTCAGTATCGGCGTGGCCTTCGCCCCCGAACACGCCGGCGATCGTGTCGAACTGGCCCGCAAGGCCGATATCGCCCTCTACCGCGCCAAGGCCCTGGGGCGTGACCGCTTCGAGGTCTTCGCCGAACATCTCGACGAAAGCGTCAACCATCGCGCGCGGATCGAGGCGGCTCTGCGCACGGCGATGACCAGCGGACAGGGGCTGGCGGTTCACTACCAGCCCCAGTACGCCAACAGCGGCGCGACGCTCGTCGGCTTCGAAGCCCTGGTGCGCTGGACAGACCCGACGTCCGGCGTGATGAGCCCCGACCATTTCATCCCCATCGCCGAGGAGACCGGCCTGATCGTCGAACTGGGCGAGTGGGTGTTGGCTCAGGCGTGTCTGGTGTCTGCCCGGCAACCGGCTCTGACCATGTCGGTGAACGTCTCGGCCGTGCAGTTGCGCGCCGCCGACGCCGCCGAACGCCTCCTGGCCGTGATCGCCGCCAGCGGCGCCAATCCGCGGGCCATCGAGCTGGAGATCACCGAGACGGCTTTCCTCGACGATGTGGAAAGCCTGAGCGAGGCGATCGGCAAGCTGCGCGCAGCCGGGGTGCGGCTGGCGCTCGACGACTTTGGGACCGGCTATTCAAGTTTGGCGCGCCTGCAGCGTTTCGCGGTCGATCGCATCAAGATCGATGGCTCCTTCGTCCGCAACCTGGGCTCGGCGGGGGACTCGCGGGCGATCGTGGCGGCGGTGATCAATCTGGCCGCCGCCCTGCGTATCGAGGTGACGGCCGAGGGTGTCGAGACCGCCGAGCAGATGCGTCTGCTCGGCGACCTGGGCTGTCGTGAAATGCAGGGCTTTCTGTTTTCGAAAGCGGTGCCGGAGAGCCAGCTTCGCCGCATGTTGGCGCGGGCGGCCTCCTAGAGCCTGTTGGCGAGCTCACGAAAATGCAGCAGGACCGCCGGCTTGGACGCGTCGCCCGCCGTCTTCTAGGACGCCTGGTTCGCGGAATATCCGAACGAGGCCGCCGCGCTGAGCCGTCTGCGCGTGGCGCCCAACGCTCTCTGGGCGCGGGGGGCAAGGCGAGCATCAACCGCAGTTCAGCCCGTTGACGGCAGGGAGCACTTCTTGACCAACGCTGTTGTTTCCAAGCCGGCGGCTTCCTGCCTTAGCCTTGCGGGACGGATCAACGACGATATTTTCTGCGGTCGCTGGCAAGGCAGCCCTGTGCGCGAAAGACGGCCGCGCGGAAGCTCTCGCTGTCCAGGGCGAAGTTGCGCTCCCACCCTAAGCGTTTGACCTCGATATTTGCTTCCTCGTCCGCTTGGTCGATCCATGCATTCAGGTCGTCATTCGAAAAGACGAACGATGTCATGAAATACAAGGTTGAGGTTTTCATCTCCATCTTTGGAGCCGACCCGATCTTGATCGAGAAATCCCGCGCCGGCGCCGAATAGGGAAGCTTCGGCGAGCGGATCGTGAGAACGTTGTAGTCGCCTCCTGGTGCACGGTCGTGGCGCAGCGTGAGGGTGATGGCGTCCCCCTCCTCGCCGCCCTTCGTCACCAAGCATTCGTAGTAGTAGTCCAGCGGCCCGCGGCACTCGCTGCGCCAGTCGCCGATCGGCAATACGGTCTGGCAGTCCGCCGGCCGCGCGGCGGTCGCCGAGGCTGTCGCCAAGACGCCGCACACAACCGCCGCCGCCGCCAATATCCATCTGGCCTGGACCAGCAAGTGCACGGGCTTCTGGGAGGCTGGGTCCAGCGAACCGCTTCGTCGATGTCTGCGAACGTCCAGAACCCTTGATTTTACGGGGGAGCTTGGGCTTGAATCTGCCGTCGCATCATTGGATGAGCGGGTCTTGGAGCGAGCCGCGCACCAACCTGTTGCAATCGAGCGGACCATAATCCATCTCCGATGGCTGTGACGCAGCCCTTCCATCGCAAAGCCTAGGCAACCTAGCGCTGACAGATAGGGCAAGAAATCAAGTTTGGACGGACATCCAGACACCCCTGGGCGCCGGCATGAATAGCTCTGTATCTCGCGGTGCTTGAAAGCGAAGAACGGTCTCGTCAGCGATAGGCCGATGGCGCCGGAGCCGGGTTGCGCAGAGAGGCCTCACGGGAGCAAGCCTCCTCGGGCCCGTCGATCGTTCCCCAGTAGAAGGTGTCGCCGGCGTATTGCAGGGCCGTGGACGAGGCCAGCTTCACCGTTTCGTTGTGTTTGAGTACGCGGATCTTGCACCCGTAGTCGGTCCCTCGGTCGCCAGGGGTTGGGAGGCCGCGCCGCACATAGACCGGGGTCGAAACCGTGACCGTGCGGGAGAACGAACCGCGCTTGCCGCCGTCCTTGAAGCCCTCGGCGACCTGTTTCAGCACGCTGCAGCCGAACGGATAGAGATCGCTAACGCTTTGGGGCTTGCAATCGGCCGCCGACAGCTTGCCTAGAAACACCGCTGGCCTGGCTCCGCCGATATTGGTGGCCGCTTGGTTCGCCAACAGCGCCTTCGGCGAGATCAGCTTTGTCGCTGTTTCCACGAAGGGGTTGGGCTTCTTGAAGGATTCGACCGACACCTGCTGCACGCCGGCGCTGCAGGTGTCGAAACACCACTGGTCGAGGACGGCGTTTTCAAACGTCGGAAACTGAGGGTTGGGCTTCACCAAGTCGACGACCTGACGGCGCAGTTCGAGGGCGAAGAGGTTGATGTCCTGCCCCTTCCAGCTGTCGAACAGGGTGACGAATTTTCGCGAGAACGGAGAGCCGAGTTTGGCCTTTGCGTCCTCGCCAGACAGCTTGTCCGCCGAGGTTTGGGTATATTTGGCCGAGTAGAGAATGAAAGAGTTGGTCGGCGTGTAGTCCTGCCGCCGCAGACCGCCTGTCGAGGCATAGGGCCGCCCCCCGGCATAGGGGTTCTCGCGACAGGCATCGACGATCCAGACCTGAATCGTCGCGGCGCGGGCCTCGATCGCCTCCATCCAGTCGCGGATGGGGATCATCCTTTCCTTCATGGCGTATTCGCCGCCGAGGGCCTGACTGCTCGGGCTGTCGTAGGGAACGAACATGTTCTCCCCACGAATATCCAGGCCGTGTCCCGAATAGTAGACGAGCACCTCGTCGTGCTCGTCGATGGTATCGAGAAACTTGTCGAAAGCGGTGATGAGCTTGTCCTTCGATGCCTGCTCCTCAAGCACGGTGGTGACGATGTATCCGGCGTTGGTGAGCTTGGGCGCGATGGCCTCGATATCCACGACGGGATTGTCCAGCGGCTTGCCAAGCTGTGGATACGTCGCGATCCCCACAAGGAAGGCTCGTCTGGCGGCGAACGCCGGCGAAGCGAAACAGGTCAGCAGAACGGCGATGAGAAGCAGGCTGCGGCAACGGTTCATCGCGCGCATCCTCAGGCCTTGAGGCCTTGCTTGAAGAGCGCCGCTTCGAGATCGCGGCGCAGGAGCAGGCCCTTCATGTCGGGATCGTCGGCCCACAAACGCTTCATGCTGATGAGCTGATCAGGGATCTTCGCGAATTCCTTCCTGACCATGGCGAGCTTGATCGCCCGCATCTCGGCGTAGCGATCGGTTGTCTTCTTGAAGCTGGCGCCACGGTTGTAGACCAGCGACACCAGCGCTCCCAAACTGTCGTCGGAGAGCAGGTTGGTATTTGGCAAGGTTCCAATCGTTTCGGCGACAAACCGCGGTAGCGTCGTGGTGGTGAACTGGCCGTAGGCGGCGTCCCAGCCGATGCGCAGGCTCGCCAGTTGGGGCAGCAAGGCCTTGGCGGCGGGACCGGTGACTTCGCAGGCGGACTCAAGCCTCGCCAAGTCCGTGGCGCCGAGGACTTTGCCCCAATCCTCCCGCAGATAGGCGGCGGTCACATAGCCCAGGTCATAGCCGATCCCCAGCGTGACGCCTGACTGGCCCTTGGGCCAGATCGGTTGTTGGTACTTGGCTTCGTAGCGTTTGCGATCGCTGACCTCGAGCGTGACAATCATCTTCACGGCGTCAGGAGAGATCGCTCGCTTCGACGGGGCTCTACGCGGGGCGATCGCCTTGGTGACCGTCTCCTCGTAGAGCGTCTGAAGGCCTTCCCGGTCACCGTGCGTGGCTTCGAGCACCTCAGGTTCGGCCAACGCGGTGTTCAGGAGATTTTCGAAGGGCGTGACGGCTGGTTGCGCCGTCAATGCACTTGGCGTGGCCAGCGCCGCGCCCATGCCAAATAGCGCCGCTCGTCGCGCAATCATCCCCAATGTCCCCATGAGCCTAGGTTACGTGGAACGCACCGCCCAGGCGAACATCGGACGTCTCTCCGACGTGACTGATGCTGAAAACTTGAACAACCCGCCCCGGCTGTAATTGGCAGTGCAACATCTATAGATGGTGGAGTCAAGTCAGGCCAAGCTTGACGGCTTGCCCTTGCTCGCGCTTCCAAATCGGCGCGCTCTTGGGGCTGACGGAGTGACTGGTCCTCGAAACGTCAACGTCCTGGAAGGGAGCCAAGGACCGTTCCTGGGACGCAGCGATCCTCGGTCATGCGGCTTCCAACGCCTACCGGCTACCCGTCTCAGGCACTAGCCAGATCGACTTTTGAACCTCGGTCCGGTCGCTCCCAATACCAAGGAGATGATCCGTTTTCCTGATTGGCGGCCGCGCGCCGTCGCCGCGTGTATTTCTGGGGCCTCGCGCGGACGATCTCCACCGGCCCGGCGCCTTCGACAGGCGTCGTGCCGGCGGAGACCCCGAGTTCCTAGGCTTGGGCGGTGTAGCGCTCGGCCAGCCACGTGTGAAACTGATGGACCGACTTTTCCATCCAGGAATAGTTGCCCTGCTCGGCGAACCGAGACGACTGGCCCTGGCGCACCGTCTCACAGGCCAACTCGTCCTCGTCCCAGGTGGGGACCAGGGCGGCGGTGTAGGCGTCGCGAACCGCCGCGAAGTCTGGCCGGTCGTACGAGGCCTCCGTCACCAGGATGTCCCAGCGCGCCGTCAGGCGGTCGACGCTGTGAACGTCCATGTCGAGGATGACCACCGAGCAGGGATCGATCAGCATGTGGAACATCGGAAAGACGTTCACGACGATGAACGCGTTGGCGTGGCGCTCCGGAAGACCCGGAACCGGATCGAAGAAGGTGTCGATCGACCCGCCGTCCGGGGCCGGCAGCCAGAACAGGTTGTAGGGTCCGTCGACGTCCTCGTAGATCCCCTTGCGCGCCGGGGCCATGGGCTCGAACGTCGTGGGATGGACATAGGGCTGGTGATAGGCCTCGGTGAAATTGTCGAGCGTGGCCTTCCAATTGCCGGGCCAGGCCTTCTCCCGCATGGTCGAGCACTTCATCGACGCCAGCCCGAACGGCTCAAGAACCGCGTCGAGGGTCTTCAGACGCGGCGACAGCGGCTCGGCGTCCCTGTCAAAATTGAAGAAGACGAACCCCTGCCAGACATCGACGGCGAACTCCGGCAGGCTCTCGCCTTCCGGCGAATAGCCTTCCTGCATGTAGGGCGCGGCGGCCAGGGTTCCGTCGGTTCGATAGCGCCACCCGTGATAGGGACAGACGAACCCCTTCTTGCCGCAGTTGCCCGCGCCGGAGGCGACCGGATAGCCGCGGTGGCGACAGGCGGCGGAGAAGGCTTTGATGCCGCCCTTGTGGTCGCGCATGATGATCACCGTCTCGTCGAACCGACGCAGGGTGAAATAGTCGCCGGGGTTGGCGACCTGATCGACGCGACCGGCGTAGATCCATTCGCGGGTCAGCACCTTTTCGACTTCGAAGCGGTGAAAGTCGGGGTCGGTATAGCAACGCGGCGGCAGAACCCGGGCGATCTCGAAGGGCTTCATCACCGCGTCGAAGGCCGCCCGAGCAACGCCGCCCAGGCTATTGTGATGGGAAGCAGCGTCCGTCGCCGGACGTTGTTGTTGGATCAAGGTCGTCATGGTTCCGCCTCTGCCTCGGCACGTTGGCCAAAGCATCCCGCGCCCGGCTTCGGCTCGCCATACCCTCGCTGGGGTAGCGCTGGGCCTTGTCAGGCCCGGACCAGGCCGGGTCGGTGGTCTGCGAAGTCGCGGGGCCCGACACAGGACGCCAAGAGCGTTCTGAGGGACGAGGCTGCGCGATCCTAGCCGATCTCGCCCTAGGTTTCCCAACCGGCGAAGAAGATCCCGAAAAGTTCGGTCTGGCTGGAGATGTTGAGCTTGGCGTAGGCGCGCTTGCGGTGCGTGGCCACGGTGTTGGCGGCGATGCCGAGCAGTTCGGCGACCGCCTCGGCGCGATAACCGACGACGATCGCGGCGCAGACGTCCGCCTCGCGCGGCGTGAGGCCGGCCTGGTGCTGGAGCAGGATCCGGCGCAGCGCCCCCAGTTTTCGCTCGCGCATGAGGCGCAGGTTGGAACCGCCCGCATCGACCGTGGCGGCATGTCTGCGCACCAGGCTGACCAGGAGCGGCGAGATCGACAGCAAGGCCTGGACCTCCTCGGGACGATAGCCGGCGGCGGTCGAGGAGAGGCCGACATAGAGCGTGCTGGAGGCCTGCCGCCGGAAAATGGAGATCTCCTCGGCCGCGTCCATGTCGTCGAAATATTTCAGGCGGATCTTGCCCTCGCGGTCGCCCGCGTGCTGCAGGAGCCAGTCGACCGAACCCAGCGCGCCGCGGCTGTGAAGTTTGAACACGTCGTCGTCGGCGTAGTCCTCCAGCGCATAGTCGCGCGAGATCTTCCGCGCCCGCGCGGTCAGGTCGTCGTCGAGACCCTCGGTCAGCAGGACCCTTCCGCCGCCCTTGTCCTCGAGCTCGATGGCGAAGAGCACGGAGAGGGAGGCGTAGTGGCCGCAGAACGCATAGAGCCGTCGCTCGAACGTCTCGGAGCCGAGGGTGTCGATCAGACCCGCCAGGCGCACAAGGGCGTCCTCGCCGGCCGGTGATTGATCGACGAGATCGGGGCGCATCTACCCCCCCGACCCGCAGGGGCCAGGGCGCGCCGTCTCCGCCCTGCCCCCTGCGTCAAGATCGGTCTTGTCCATGTGTCGCGCCTGCGGCCCAAGGACCATAGATGGGTCCAAGGCCCCAGCCTCCCGGTTCAACACGATGACGCCGCCGATCCCGTCACGCCTAGAACTTGACTCCGGCCTGGAGGCCAAAGAGGCGGCGGTCGCTGTAGACCCGAGAGTACCACGCGGTTCCCGTAAAGAAACCGAACACGTGGTACTTCTGGTCGGTTAGATTGTTGACGTAGGCGTCCAGGTGCCACTGCCTTGGCCCCGCCGGCGCGGTCAGGGAGATGCGCGCGTTGCCGAGCACGAGGCTGCCGTCGCCGGTGTAGCTGAAGTTATAGGCGTCGAAATAGACCTTACTGCGATAGTTCCAGTCGGTGCTCAGGCGGATGTTGTATCCGTTGCTCAGGTCGAAATCGTAGGCGGCCGACGTCGAGGCGGTCCATTTGGGCGCATAGGCCAAGCGGTGGCCGGCCAAACTGATGGGCTGACCCGCAAAGAGCGTGTGATACTCGTCGAAACGCGCGTCCGTGTAGCCGAGCGAGCCCGACAGGCGCAGATGCGCCACAACGGCCGCCTCGGCCTCGACCTCGAAACCCTTGACCGTGGAGGATCCGGCGTTGCTGAGCTTGACCCCGGCCCCGCTGGCGCCCGTCGACAGGATCTGCTGGTCCGACAACTCGTAATAGAACCCCGAGGAGTTGAGGCGAAGCCGGTTGTCGAAGAACTCCAGCTTCGCGCCCGCCTCATAGGAGCGAAGAATTTCGGGACGAACCGTGGCGATGGCGTCGGGCGTGGAGGCAAACAGGTTGTAGCCCCCGGACCGGAAGCCCTCGGCGGCCTTGACGTAAAGCAGGGCGTCGTCGGACGGCTTGTAGTTCAGCGTCAGGTCCCAGGTCGCCCGGTTCCAGGTGTTGGTCTCGTGTTGGCCGAACCGCACGTCGACCGCCGGATCGACGACGAATGGCGGATGGGCGATGTCAAAGCCGATCAGGGTGTCGTCGGTGAAGTCATAGCCACCGCTGAAGACATCGAGGCCGACGATGTCGACTTTCTTGCGCTCGGAGGAATAGCGAAGGCCGCCGATGACGGAAAACCGCTCGTCGATCTTGAACGTCACGTTGGTGAAGGCCGCCAAGGTCTGGGTCTTCTGGTCGGCGTCGTCGCGAAGGATATTGTCTCGCGGCGGCCCAAACAGCACGCTGCCGGTGGAGGTCGGAGCCTTGGCGCGGTCATACTGAGCGAAAAGGCCGAAGACGCCGCTCAGGCGGCGTCCGGCGGGGCTGGCGGCGCGCACTTCCTGACTGATCTGCCAGGCGTGCAGGTCCTGCCGCGTACCGAAGAAGTCGGTCGCGTTGCCATCGTCGTTGGTGCGGATCTTGTAGTCGATCTTTTGGTAGCCGGTGATCGCCGTCAGGCTCCAGTCGCCGGCGTCCTGGTCGATGCGCAGATTGAGCCCGGAATTGCTGTATTTCTCGAAGCTCTGGGTCTCGTCGTTGACCTCGCCGGGCGCCTCGTAGGTCTTGGGGAGGCTGGAGCCGTTGCAGTTGGCGTAGGGCGTGTTGGTCGGGTCGAAGCGGGCCGGATCGCAAATGTTCTGGACGAAGCCGCCATGGTACAGGGTCGCGTCGCCATTGCTGCGCATCCCAAACAGCTTCAGGTTGACGCGGGTGGCGTCGCTCGGGGTCCATTCGAATTGGGCGCGGCCGGCGAGCATCCGGTTCTCGCCGAGGTCCTGACCGTTGAAGACGTTGCGGACGTAGGCGTCGCGGTTCTCGTAGCGAAGGTCGAACCGCGCGGCGAGCGTGTCCGAAATGGGCGTGTTGAGGACCCCCTCGAGGGTGCGCTTGTTGTATTCACCGGTGATCAGGTCGGCGTTGACGTAGCCGCCCAATTGCTTTTGAGGACGGGCCGAATAATAGGCCACGGCGCCGCCCGTGGTGTTCTTGCCAAACAGCGTGCCTTGCGGACCGCGCAGCACCTCGACGCGATCCAGGTCGAACAGCTGAGAGCCGATGCCGAAGCTGTAGGGCTGATAGACGTCGTCGATATAGATCGCCACCGGACTGGCGCCGGCCTGCGAAAAGTCGGTCGCGCCCAGGCCGCGGATCGCAAAACGGGTGTTGCCGCCGGCATAGCCGCTCGTGGCGAAGAGATTGGGCGTGATGCGGGCCAGTTGCACCGCGTCGGTGATGCCCTGCCGGGCCAACTGCTCGCCGGCGACCGCGGTGACGGCGGTCGAGACGTCCTGGACATTGGTCGCGCGTCGCGTCGCGGTGACGATGATTTCGTCCAGGGCGATCTTGTCCCCGTCGCGCGCCGCCGCCGCGGGCTGGGCGACCTCCTTGGTCTCTTGCGCGTGGGCGCCGCTACAGGCGAGCACCAGCGCCGTTGTCGACAATAGCGTGGTGGTGAAGCTCATCGGTCGCATTGAAGTCTCTCCCCTTGAGCGCCGCCACGACCTGGACCTAATGCCCGACCTGGTTTTTTGGCGAACGCCGATACGCAGTTCACTGGTAGGAGAGGAGACGGCCCATACCCTCAACGGGTTACGGCTCAACCGCCTCTTGGCAATAGAATAGGCGCCCGTCGCCGCGCCCGCTTCCGATCAGGCACGACGCCTTCTCCGCAAGACCTTTGGTCGACGACCCGTTTGGCGCTCAAACCGTATTGGCGCGACCTAATCATCGGCCTGATGATTTAGCGACGTGGCATAGTGTCAGGGTCAATACCTGCCTAGTCTGGCGGAGGGCCAGTCTTGGTCAGGTCGCGGCGCCCCGGTCCGAACGCGCCGAACGCTCGGCCTGCAGCGCGCACGCCAGGCAGAGAACCGCGCAGGCGGCCGCGACCAGGGCGGTGGACATCGACACATTGGAGCCGAGGCTCGAAAGCGGCGGGGTCAGGGCGCTGAGCGCGAATTCCGCCACGCCGATGACCGCCGAAGCAGCTCCCGCCTGGGCGGGATCGGCCCGCTGCATGGCCACGGATACCGAATTGCCCAGGGTCAGCCCCAGCAGGCCGATCCAGAGGACCAGGAGCGACGACAGCAGGATGTCGCTTTCCAGGTGAAGGCCGACAACGGTCAACAGGCCCAAGGCGCAGATCACCTGGCCCCAGAGACCCAGCGCCAGCAACCGGCCCGCCGAAGCGCGCGCCAGCGCCCAGACATTGATCTGGCAAAAGGCGATGAACGCCGCCGACGACAGCGCATAGAGCGCCGTATAGGCGCCGGTGGACCAACCGCGCTGCTGGATGAACATGAACGCGCTGCCGGCCAACAGGGCGAACATGCCGCCCATGGCGAAGGCCGTGACCAAGGTCCCCCACAGAAAAGGCGCGACGTTCAGCAGCGCCCCATAGGCCCTCAGAGACATCCAGAACCTTGTCTTGATCCGTCGGCTGGCCGGAAGGCTCTCGCGCAGGTCGACCCAGGCCCAGGCCAGGCAGACCCCGCCCGCGCCGGCCAGCAGGAGAAAGATCGCGCGCCACGAGGTGACGCTCAACAGGCCCCCGCCCACCAGCGGGGCGACCATCGCCGTCACGCCCAGCACCAGCATCAGGACCGAATAGATGCGGGCCGAAGCGTCCGGCGGCCACAGATCGCTGACCACGGCGCGGGCCAGAACCATGCCGGCCGAAGCGCCGACGGCCTGCAGAAGCCGCGCCAACAGCAGCAACTGCAGGCTCGGCGCGGCCGCCGCCATCAAGGCGCCGATGATGTAGACGACAAGCCCCATCAGCATCGGACCGCGACGACCCAGCCGGTCGCTCAGCGGACCCCAGAACGCCTGGCCGACCGCCGCCCCGACCATGAACAGGCCGAGCGTCCATTGCGCCGCCGTGGCGTCGACCTGGAAATCGCGCTGCACGGCCGGAAGCGCGGGGACATAGCTGTCGATGGCCATGGCGCCGGTGGCGGTCAACAGGCCAAGCAGCGCCACGCGGGGGCGGGCCATGCGCGCGGCGTCGGACCCCAGAGCGAGGTCCGAGGTCACGAGGCGGGCATGGCGGCGGCCAGATCCTCTGGCGGCGCGGGCGCCTCGCCGCGCTGCTCGGCGTGGAGCTTTCGCCGCATGAGGCGGCGCGCCCGAACCCCGGCGGCGTCGTAGGCCAGGATGGCCGGACGCAGATCCCAGAAGTCCTTGCCTTCCATGCCCTCCTGGACCGCTTCCAGCATCGGCGCGTCCTCCAGGTCGAAGGCGAACTTCATCGCCTCCACATGCTCTTCGTCGGTGATCGGCGCGTCGCGTTCGGCGCCGGAGGCCCAGAAATAGTGGGTCGTGGTCGCCGTTTCCGGGCAGAGAATATGCGACGACGGCTGCAACGCCCGGGCGTCGTCGGGGGCGTCGGCCAGCCGCAGCTCGATGTGCAGGTACATCGAGGCCGGCGCGTTCCAGCGGATATAGTCCGTCTCGCGGATCTGGCGCCCGTTGGCCGGCAGATAGCCCTCGCTGAACGGCGAGGGCGGATACTGCGCGATCGTGTAGTGCGCGTAGAGGGTCTCCTCCTCCTGCGAGAACGCCACCTCCGGAACCCAGTCGTCGCCGCCGAAGGCGGGGTGGAGATAGCGCGTATGGGTCAGGTCCATCAGATTGTCGGTGATGACCTCGAAATGGGCCCCCACCGCCGAATAGCCCTTCACCACGCGGTAGGCCGGATCGAGGTGGTAGCCGAAATCGGGGATCGACCCCGGATCGGCCAGTTCGGGTTGGCCCGGCCACAACCACAGGCAGGCGTCGCGTTCGACGACGGGAAAACTGCGGACCTCGGCCCCGGGCGGAACCGCGAGGCCAAAGGGGCTGTCGACGCACTTGCCCGCGGCCGAGAAGCCCAGGCCGTGATAGCCGCAGCGGATCATCTCGCCCTGCACCTGACCCCTGGAGAGCGGGGCGAAGCGGTGCGGGCACCGGTTGATCAGGGCCGCGGCCTGACCCGTCGCGGTCCGGAACAAGACGATCGGCATGTCGAGCACCCGGCGTGCCAACGGCGCGGCCGTCAGTTCGTCGGTCCAGGCGACCATGTACCAGGCGTTCAGGACAAAGTTCGTCATCACGTTCTCCAAGGCCTAGGCCAGGTCCAACCGTCCGGACTCAAACGTTCTCAAGAGGTTCGGTCCGCGCCTCCGTCAGCGCCCAGTCTCGGTCCTGGACCGGCGCGCCGCCAAGCCCCAGTCCCCGCAGCCGCTCGCGATAGGCGTGGGCGATGTTGTCGACCTGAAGATGGATTTCGTGACGGGCGTTGAGCGGAATGTCATCCTGGGTCATCCCGGCCAGGATGCCGATGTCCTCCAGGTTGACGTGGTCAAGCCCTTCGATCAGGGCGCGGTGATGCTCGTCGACGTGCCGGGTGTCCTTCATGAACTGGAACACCCGGCAGGCATGCGCGCTCGTGGGGCTGGCGATGTCGTAGAGCCTCATGTCGTGGCCGGTGCCGTCGCGGACCGTGAAGTCGATCGCGAACGGCAGGACGATGCGATAGGTATATTCGCACGGGCGCGGCGCGCCGCCGAAGGGCGTTTCGACATAGACCGCAACCAGGGTGACGCTGTCTTTCTGATGGGTCACCTTGCCGGCCGCGACCGGGTCGGAGGGCTTGCCGCCCAAGGTCGCGCCATGCACCACCGGCAGGTGGCCGATGTCGAAGAAGTTCTCCACCTGGCGCGCCGAGGAGACCGGCCAATCCCGGGTCTTGATGAAGACCACGTCCTCGGGACGGGAATCGACCAGGTCCGGGAAGACCGGCAGGTCGCGGTCGGGGTCGGGAACCAGGCAGGTCCACACCAGGCCGTATCGCACCTGGACCGGAAAGGTCTCGACCCGATAGTTGCGCGGAATCCGCGCGTCCGGCCCGACGGCGGGAATGCGGGTGCATTGCCCCGTCTCGTCGAAGGCGAGCGCATGATAGGGGCAGATGATCTGTCCGTCCTCGACCTGGCCGCCGCTCAGCCGCACGTGGCGGTGGGGACAACGGTCGCGCGCGACGGCCAGGCCGTTGGCGCCGCGGAAGACCACCAGGTCGACGTCGAGCAGGCGCGCCTTGAACGGCGCGGCGCCGACTTCGACCACCTCGGCGATCGGAAACCAGAAGCGCGAGAGCACGTCCCAGTCGCCCGGAGAAATCCCCGAACCGTCCGGCCGAAGCGAAGGGCCAGGGGTAGAATCGTGTTGCAGAAACAAGGGAAACCTCCAACCCAGTGCGCTCGGCGCCCCTTTCCAAAATGCCCTCGCGCCACCGCTCGGCGCCGCAAAGGCTTGGCGGCAGAGCGGCTCGGCGCACGGTGATCGGAGCTGTGGCGATTTTGGGTTCTGGGGTCGCCCGGGCCTATACCCGCAAAGGGGGAGACGCCCTCGCCGGTCGCGTCCCCGCCTGAGGTTATGGTCCGCGGCGTCCGCGGCCGCCTAGGGTTCAGGCATGACGGTCGTCATGGCGCTCGGCCCGCGCGGGCGGGTCTTGGTCGACATGCGCGCCGACCCGGGCAAGCCGGTGGGCCAGGATTTGAGAGGCGTCGATGCGACACCAGAGGACCCCAGCACGAGAAGTGACCGACGCCGCCCAACTGTCCGCGGCGGTGCACGGCGGGGCCGCGGACATCGTGATCCGAGGGGTGATCGGCTGTCGCGGGCCCCTCGGCCTTGGTCCCGGTCAAAGCTTGCGCGGCGCCGACGACGAGGCGGCCCTGATGTTCCGACGCGGCGGCCTGGTTCTGACGCGCAACAACCGCATCGCCAACTTGAGCCTGCGCAGCGGCCCGCACGATCTGGCCGTGTCCCTCGAAGCGGGACCGGAGGACCGCGGGACCTTGGATCTGGCCGATCTCAGGATCGAAGGGCGCGTCCAACTGATCTTCGGGCTGCGCGCCAACCAAGGCCGCGTGCGCATCACCCGCGTGGCGCTGACCGCGGCCGACGCCACCGGTGAAGCCGATCGCCCCTGGGGCAATGGCGTGGAGGTGGTGCTCGGCGCCATGACGATCTGGAACCGCGCCACGGCGCGCTCCTGCATCGACCTGGAGATCGACGGCCTGGCGCTGGGCGCCCCTCAAGCGCCGGTCCGGGGCACGGGACTGTTCATCGCCGGGGCCGGCGACGGCGCCGGCGGCGTGGTCAGGGCGGGAGCCTTGTCCGTCGGCCCCGTCTACGCCGACAGCGGGCTGCCGCCGGGCACGACCCATGCCGCCGCCGGCGGCGTCTTCATCCTGACCGACGCAGAGGTCGATCACCTGGCCTGCGCCGGGCCGTTGGTGACCCACGGCGCCAACGCCGTGCCGGTGGACAACTGGGGGCGCACGCGCCTGTGGACGGTGACCGGCGACGTGATCTCGCATGGCCCCAGCGCGATCGGGGTGATCAACGCCGGACACCTGGGGCGCCTGGAGATCCAGGGTCGGGTCGAGACCTTCGGCCAGGGCGCGCGCGGATGCTCCATCTATGGACCGACGGGCGCGCTGCGGCTGGGGGCGCTGCGCACCCACGGCGCCGCCGCGACTGGGGTGCAGATCGTCGATCGGCTCGAGAGTTTGGAGATCCTCGACCATCTGACCAGTTCCGGCGATCCTGGCGAAGGCCTGGTCAAGGGCGTCATGGTGCCGATGCCGGCGGACGGCGTTCATATCGAGACCAGCGGGGACCTGGGTCGGCTGTCGGTGGGACGCTACGCCGTCACCGGACGGGACGCCCTGGCGGTCCGCAACGACGGCCGACTGGGCGATCACGGCGCGGGCTGACCGCGAGCGCCGCAGCGTCCTGAACACCTAGGGCTGATCGACATTCAGCGCTTGGGCCGCTCAGTCAGTGAAGCATGCTCCTTGTCCATTATCCCTCGAAATGACGAGGATACACCCTTCCAGACAATCTCCGCCGGCCGGTGCCGAGAGCGAACAGGGTGAACATATGTTCGAGGTCGATCGTCGCCGCGAGTTCAATTCGAGAATCATTCTCATTTAAATTGAGATTCAGTCTCATTCGCTGTAGGGGCGGCCTTCTAGGTCGGTAACTACGGAGTCGGGCTGTGGGTATAGGTAGGGCGTCGGCGATTTCCATGGCGGTGCTGGTCAGCGTTGCGAGCCTTGGCGGGTTCGGTTCCGCCTGGGCGAACGAAACGCCGGCGGCGACGGCGGAAGCGGACGATCCGTTCCTGGTCATCGTCACGGCCCGGGCCCGCCAGCTCTATCGGGCCAATGAAACCACCAGCGGCAAGCTGGCGACCGCGCCGCTGGACTCCAGCCTCAACATCCAGGTGCTCAACGCCGAACTGATCCGCGACCAGGGCGCGCGGGACGCCCAGGACCTCTATCGCAACATCGCCGGCGTCAGCCTATTCTCCTATGCCGGCGTGACGGCGCGAGGCTTCCGCCAGGAGGAGATCTTCTTCGATGGCCTGCGCGGCGACCCCTATGTCGCCTTCTCGGTGCCGCAGCTGTTCAATGTCGAGCGGCTGGAGTTCCTGAAGGGCCCGGCGGGCATGCTGTACGGTCCCGGCGCGCCGGGCGGCCTGTTCAACTACATCACCAAGACGCCGAAGACGGAATTCTCGGCGCGGGCCACCGCGGTGGTTGGAACCGAGGCGCGCACGGGCGGTTCGGTCGAGGTCGAGGGCTTCCTGCCGGGCGACAACGCGCCGGCCACGCGCCTGGGCGTGTTCTACGAGGACCGCAACACCCCGCGCCGCAATTCCGGCAGCGAGGTGCTGATCCTCGACGGTGGGGTCAAGACCAACCTCGGCCCGGCGGCCCTGACGCTGCAGGCCACGCGCTACGAGCAGAACCTGCAGGGCAACCGCCTGCGCGGCGTGTCGACCGACAACCTGGGCCGCTTCCTCACCGACCGGCGCTGGAACCACAACGAGAAGAGCGACTTCCTCGACCTGACGGCCAATGTGCTGCAGGCGCGGGTGGAATGGCCCGTCACCGAAAGCCTGAAGGTCGACGCCGGCCTGCGTTATTCGGAGAGCCTGGAGCGCCAGCAGTATCACGAGCCACGCGGCCTGACCGACAACAACCGCGACGGCGTGCCGGACCTGTCGCGCCGCGAGTTCCGCGACCAGGAGCGCGACCTGGATCAGCTGAGCTTCGGCGCCAACGCCGTCTGGTCGCGCGACCTCGGCGCGGTCCGCAACCGGGTGCTGGTCGGGGTCGACGCCTACCGGAGCGAGCTGGTCAACAACAACCGCCCCTCGCTGCTGGGCGGCTTCACCGTCGTGGCCGGCCTGCCGGCGCCGCTCAGCCTGACCAATCCGGTCTATGGCGTGACCGATCCCAAGACCTACAACCTCGGGGCCCGGGTCCGCACCTCGGCCATCCAGGAGCGGGTCGGCGCCTACCTGCTGGAAGAAGCGACGATCGGGCCGTTCATCGCCACGGCCGGCGTGCGCTTCGACCGCTACGAGGACGAGTCCGCCGCCGCCACCTTCGAGGACGAGAAGGCGACCTGGCGCGCCGGCCTGGTCTGGCGGGCCCGTCCCGACGTGTCGGTCTATGGTCAGTGGGCTCAGAGCTATGAGCCGCAGGGCGTCTCCAGCCAGGACCCCCTGGCCGGCGGTCCGTTCGCGCCCACCGAGGGCGAAGTCCTGGAGGGCGGCGTCAAGACCGAGCTGCTGGGCGGCCGCCTGCAGACCACCTTGGCGATCTATGAGATCGTCCGGACCAACATCCTGCAGAGCGACCCGCGGGGCGACGTCAACGGCGACGGCGTCAACGACATGGTCGCGTTCGGCGAGGTCACCAGCAAGGGCGCCGAGTTCGACCTGGCCGCCGATCTGACCAACAACTGGGTGCTGACGGCCTCCTACGCCTACAACGACACCCGCATCACCAAGACCAACGGCGCGACGGTGATCACCAACAGCGTCGGCGAGCGCTTCGCCAACGCCCCCGAGCACAAGGCCGGCTTCTGGACCCGCTACCAGTTCCCCGAGCTTGGCCTGGCCCTGGCCCTGGGCGGCGACTATGTCGACGTCCGCACCTCGATCAGCGGCCAGAAGGTGCGGCCCTATACGGTGTTCGACGCCTCGGTCATCTACAAGGTCGGGCCGTGGTCGACCCTGCTGCGGGTCGACAACCTGTTCGACGAAACCTACGCCGCCTCCGGCTTCATCGACCGCACCGGCCACTTCCCCGGCGAGCCGCGTTCGGTGTTCCTGGAAGTCTCGCGGGAATGGTGAGCGTCGAGCGCGCGCGGGCGGCGGCGGCGCCCAGGCGCGCGGCCAAGGCCAAGGGCGCCCGCCTCTGGTGGCGGGTCCACCAGTGGGCGGGACTGAAGCTGTCGATCATCCTGGGCTTCGTCTTCCTGACGGGCACGATCGCGGTGTTCAGCAACGAGATCGACTGGATGCTGCGGCCGGCCATGCGGGTCGATCCGGCGACGGTCGAGGGGCCGGTCGCCTGGTCGGCCGCCGCCCGCAATGTCGCGGCCCTGCACCCCCAGGCCAGGATCCTGCTCATCGAGGCGCCGATCGATCGTGGCTTCGCGACGATCGCGACGATCCAGAAGCCGGACGGGCGGCGCGGGTTCGTCTATCTGCACCCCTCGACGGGCGCGGTGCGGGGCGAGGGGCCGTGGGTCGGCGCCCAGCGCATCCTGCGAAACATGCACCGACACCTGAACCTGCCGACCAAGATCGGGGTGCCGATCGTCTCGGCCCTGTCGATCCTGCTGCTGATCAGCGTGGCGACGTCCTTCGTCGTCTACAAGAAATGGTGGCGGGGCTTGTTCCGGCCGATCCGCTGGCGCGACGCCCGCACGGCCATGGGCGACCTGCATCGCCTGGCCGGGTTGTGGAGCCTGTGGTTCGTGGCCCTGATCGGCGCGACCGGCCTCTGGTACCTGGCCGAGAGCACGGTGGCCAAGGCCCCGCCCGCGCCGCGCGCCAAGGCCGCCGCCGTCAAGCTCGACACCCGCGAGCTCGCCGACCGGCTGGAGGCCAACCTGACGGCCGCGCGGGCGGCCTATCCGGGGCTGCGGATCCAGCGCATCGTCTTCCCGGCCGGCAAGGTCGGCGCCTTCCAGTTCCAGGGACAGCACAGGGCCGTTCTGGTTCGCGAACGGGCCAATGTCGCCTGGACCAACGCGGCGACCGGCGCGGTCGTGCTGCTGACCGACGGCCGCGAACTGACGGCGCACCAGCGCCTGTCCGAAATGGCCGACCCCCTGCACTTCGGCACGTTCGGCGGGGTCTGGACCAAGCTGATCTGGTTCGTCTTCGGCCTGGTCCTGACAGGCGTGGCGGTGTCGGGCGTGGCGGTCTACGCCCTGCGGCTGTCGCGCGAAGGGCGGGCCTCGGCCGTCTGGGCGACGGCCTGGCGCGGCATGGGTCCCTGGCGCTGGCCCGCCCTGGTCGGCGTCGGCATCGCCCTGGCGCTGCTACCGACGCTGTTCCGGGCGGCCGGCGGGGACTAGACGCCGAGGCCTACCGAACGTCCATAGAGGGGCGGCTCGCCATGGTCGCTCGCCCAACCATGCCAGGCACAGACATTCCTCTGGTCGGTTCGAGGTTGAATTCGTCGCTGGCAACCTGACTGCAAGCGGTCTTTCAGGTCGCCACCGCCAGGGATTGTCGGCCCCGGTGAATTCCCGCCCTTGTCGCGGGCACGGGGTTCCCCAAGGGCGGGAATGACGGCTGAATTGGGGAATCACACCTGAATGTCGATACCTCCTAGACCTCGCCGTCGCAGACCAGGATCTGTTCGCTGCCGATCACGAAACCCGATTCCTCGATATGACCGCGAACGGCCGGATCGTAGATCATGTCGTGCACCGCGCGCGGCGTGGTCGTCCGCACGGCGTAGACCGCCGCCTGCTCGCCGATCACGGGGTGGCGAAAGACATCCTCGATGCCCGCCGCGGCGCGGGCCTGGCTGTGCTGGTCGAAGCGCTCCGCCCAATGGGCGAAGGGCTTGGACAGACTCAGTTTGACCACCAGCAAGAATTTCATCCGTAGCTCCAAGAGCAGATCCCCCGCGCGGGGGTCATAGGGTTCAGGATTTGGCCGCTGGCGCCCAACCGACGCCATCCCGCGGCCGTTGGCCGATCGCCGCGCCGTCTATCCGGCGACGGCGGTCTTCGCCAATCTCTGGACATAGACGAACAGCAGGCTGGCGATCGCCGAGCCGACGAAGACCGCGGCGCCGACCACCTCGATGCCGGCGACCCGCTCGAGATAGCCGCCCAGGACGGGACTGACGGCGCCGGTGAAATAGAAGATCCCGCCGACATAGGACACGCCCCGGCCGCTGGTGTCCAAGGCCGCCGCCGCGCCGAACACATAGGGCAGGACGAAGTAGAGCGCCGCGAGGTTGGCGCAGGTCGCCACCCGAAAGCCCGCCGCCGAGGGATGCGAGGCCAGCATCGAAATCCCGATCGTCATGATGGCCAGGGCCGCCAGGACCGGAGCGAGGCGCCCGAACCTGACGCCGATCAGGCCGCCGATGGCGCTGCCAGCGATGGCCGCGACGATGGCCAGGGAGATGGCGCCGTCGACCTGGGCGACCGACAGTCCGGCCTGGCCGCCGATAATGCCGTAGAAGGCCCAAAGGGTTCCGCTGGAGATCCCCACGATGAGGGTGATCGCCATCAAGGCCACCAGCGCGGGGCCCACGACGAGCGGTCCGACGGGCGCGCCTACAGCCTGTTCGGGATTGGCGGCGGGGGGGCGGAGCTTCGGCAGCAGGGCCATGGCGACGCTGAGCGCGAGCAGGGCCAGCAAGATCGCCGCGTAGGGATCGGTCACCGAAACGCCGTGCAGAAGCGGCGCCAGCCCCACGATCAGGGCCCCGAAGATCAGATTGACGACATTGATGCGGGCGAAGGCCTTGTCGGGGTCGTCAAACCCGGCGACCACTCGGTTGGAGACCACCAGGGCGGCCCCCACCCCGGCGCCGGCCAGGCAGCGGGCGATCAGCAACGGGACGAACTGGTGCAGGCCCAGGGTCGCGATCGAGGCGATGATCGCCAGGCCCATCCCCAGCAGCCCGGTCTTGCGAAATTCCCAATGGGGCGCGAACCGGACGATCAGGGCCGAGGTGGCGGCCAGCGCGGCCATCTCGGCGGAAACCAGCAATCCGGCCAGCGGTGCGGAGAGACTGGCGTTGGTGATCAGATAGCCGATCAGGATTGGCTGCATCCACCACGTGGCGTTGGCGGCGCAAGCGCCAGCCGCGGCGGCGGCGAATCGGCGCATGTCCCCGCGCCCTCGCACCATGTTGTTCAACGCTTTCCCCTCCTGACGGCCTAAAAACCATGTCAAAAGCGCGACTGTCGCAATCTACCCCCAAAAGGGGATAGCCCGGCCAGGCGAGCGCGCATCAGGCGCGGAAGGCGACGGGCGAGCCGTCGCTGAAACGCTGGTGTTGGAAGGCCGACAGGTCGATCGCCGGCCTTTGGCCCGTCACCAGGTCCGCCAGGGCCTCGCCCGCCGCGGGGGCCATGGTCAGGCCGTAATAGAAGCCCGTGCCCAGATAGAGCCCGGGCGTCTGGGTCACCGCCGAAATAATCGGCATATTGTCCAGCGTCGTGCTGATCACCCCGCCCCAGGCTTCGACGATGCGGGCCGGGGCGAAGACCGGATACTTGGCTTTCAGGGCCACGGCCACCGCGTCCAGCAGGCTTCGACGAACCTCCGGGGTCAGGATGCGGTTACGTTCGAACGGTGAAGGCGCGTCGAGCGCCCAGTGGGCCGGCGCGGTGAGCTGGTCCAGAAAGGTCGAACCGTTGAAGACCGGAAGGACCTCCCCCCACATGCGCCGCATGGCCGGCAGCAGCCGGGGACTGTTGGCCAGCAGCGCCGGGGTGATCGGCGCCACGCCGGTGATCGCCGCCAAGGTGTAGCCGCCGTCGATCTGCGGTCGCCAGCAATAGTCGGGGCCCCAGGCCGAGACCGCGGGACCGTCGCGCACGCCGGCCATTCGGGCGACCGAGGCGTGCGCGTCGAACTGGCCCAGGTCCAGGCCAAGGCTGCGCGCCATCAGCGGCGACCATGCGCCGCCGGCCAGGATGACGGCCTGGGCGGCGATCGGTCCGCGCTCGGTCACCACGCCGCTGACTCGCCCCGCCGCGGTCTGCAGGCCCCGGACCGCGCAGTTCTGCAGGATCACCGCTCCGTGGCGGCGCGCGGCGTCGGCCAGGCTCGGCGCGAACAGGGTCGGCTCGGCCGACCCGTCGCTGGGCTGGAACATCGCCCCGGCCCAGCGCCGGCCGCTCCTGGGCAGCAAACCGTCCAACTGGGATCCTGAGATGATCCTGGCGTCGACGCCGGGCGCGCCCTTGACGCTGGCCAGCCAGGCCTGGGCTTCGGCGAGCGCCGCCTGCGTCTCGAAGACGCTGACCAGACCGGTTTGGCGATATCCGGTTTCGGCCGCGACCCGCTGGTTCAGGGTCCGCCAAAGGGCTTTGGACCGTCCGATGATCTCCATCTTGGCCGGGTCGAGAAACTGGCTGTCAACATAGCCCACCGAACGACCGGACGCCTCGCCGGCGATCACGCCCTTTTCGCAGATCGCCACGCGCAGGCCGCGCTCGGCCAGGGTCAGCCCCGCGGCGCAGCCGATATTGCCGCCGCCGATCACCACGACATCGACCACGGCGGGCGCCGCCGCGTCGCTGCGCACGCTTCTGGCCCGGCCGACGCCGGGCTTGACGATCGCCCCGCCCGGCTTGTGCAGGCCCAGCCCGCGCCACGACCCGACCGCCGCGGCGGCCGAGGCCGCGCCGATGACCAGCGCCCCGCGTCGGGAGATCTTCATGGCAGCGCTCCTTTTTGGCGACCCGGCGCCGAACCGTTCGCCCCTGGGGGCCGTTCTCGGTGAGGCTCACGGGCCCAGGATCGACTGTGGCGCCGCGCGACCGCGCGCCCGATACCCCAAAGAGGGGAGCCGCGCCGCCGCCGGCCGCCGAGCGCGCCGGAGGTGAGTATACCCGCCGGAGGGTATGGAGGCCGTGGGCCGCCGCCCCCATGATCGCCGTCCAAATATGGGGATCGGCCATGACCAGGAAGACCGGGCTCGTCTGGCACGAGACCTTCATGTGGCACCAGCAGGGGAAATATTCGGGCCTGCTCCCCGGCGTCTATCCGGTCCAACCGGGCAGCCACGTGGAGGGACCCGAGCCCAAGCGGCGCATCAAGAATCTGCTCGACGCCACGGGCATGACCGCAAAGCTCTCGGTGATCGAGCCAAGGCCGGCGACGGACATCGAGCTGGAGCGGGCCCATTCCAAGGCCTATCTGGCCCAACTGGCGCACGACAACGCCTTGCCCGAAGCCAGCGCCGGGTTCGACGCGCCCTTTTCGCGCGGCAGCGTCGACCTGGCCCGGCTGGCGGCGGGCGGCGTCATCCTGGCGGCCGAGCGCGTCGCCTCCGGCGCGTTGGACAACGCCTACGCCCTGGTGCGTCCGATCGGACATCACGCCGAGGCGGCCGAAGGCAAGGGTTTTTGCCTGATCAACAACGCCGCGGTCGCCGCGGCCCATCTGCTGGCCACGACCGACATTCGTCGCATCGCCTTCGTGGACGTTGACGTCCACCACGGCAACGGCGCGGAGAATATCTTCTGGCGCGATCCGCGCGTGCTGACGATCTCGATCCATCAGGAGCGATGGTTTCCGCCCGACACCGGCGACGTCGCCAGCATCGGCGCCGGGTCCGGCGAGCACTTCAACATCAATGTTCCCCTGCCCGCCGGCTGCGGTCACGGCGCCTACGAGGCGGCGTTCGAGCAGGTCGTCCTGCCGGCCCTGGAGCTCTACCGCCCGGAGTTCATCTTCGTACCGTTCGGCTACGACGCCGGAGCCCAAGATCCCCTGGGCCGGATGATCGTTTCATCGAACGGCTTTCGCGCCATGGCCCAGCGTCTGGTCGAGGTCGCCGATCGCCACGCCGGCGGCCGGCTCGTGGCGACGCAGGAGGGTGGCTACAACGAGTCCACCACCCCGTTCATGGCCCTGGCCGTCATCGAGGCCCTGGCCGGCCAGTCGAGCGGCGTCGACGACCCCTACGCGCCGATCATGGACGGCATGTTTGGGCACGACCTTCTCGATCATCAGCAGGCGGCGATCGACCGGGCCAAATCCTTGCTGGCCGGGTTGCGGGACGCCGTCGGCAAGTCCTGAGCGACCTGGGCCGGCGTCTTCGGCCGGTTCGGGGGCTTCAACACCAAGATCCCCGAGCAACGGGGGACCGTTCAACAAGGGAGGCCCCCGTGGCGCCGACATTCACCAAGGATCTGTTCACGGCCGAGGCGCTGCGAGATCCCTTCCCGCTCTACCGCGAGATTCGCGATCTTGGACCGGTTGTGAAGCTGGAGGATCCCGACGTCTACGCGCTGGCGCGTTTCGAGGACGTTCAGCGGGCCTTGCGAACGCCGGAGATCCTGGTGTCGGGCCGAGGGGTCGGGTTCAACGACATCTCCAACAGCCGGCCGCCGACGATCATCAATTCCGACGGCGAGCGGCACCGGCGTGTCCGGGCCCCGATGGCCAAACAGATCATGCCCGCCGAACTCAAACAGCACCGGGCCCAACTGCGCGAATGCATAGCCGCGCAGATCGCCCTGGTTCGTGACGGCGGGTGGGTCGACGGCGTCCGGGCCGTGGCGCAGCATCTGCCGTTGACGGCGATCTCCCACATGGTGGGTCTGCCCGAAGCTGGTCGGGACAACATGCTTCGCTGGGCGTCCGCGGCCTTCAACGTCGTGGGCCCCCGGCTGGACAATCTCGCGACCGACCTGGCGGTCATGGCCGAAGCCCGCCAGTACATGCTCGACGTCGACCCGGCCGACCTTGGCCAGGGCAGTTGGGCGGCCTATCTGTTCGAGGCGGCCCAGGCCGGCAAGCTGTCCCTTGAGGAAGCCCGCGGGGCCCTGTCCGGCTTCATCATCCCCAGCCTGGACACCACGATCTACGCCCAGGGCAATCTGCTCTACAATCTTGGCGCCCATCGCGACCAATGGGACGCCCTCAAGCGCAACCCCGACCTGATCGGCAACGCGGTCGTCGAGAGCGTCCGTCACAGCGCGGTCGTGCGCTGGTTCTCGCGCGTCGCGGCCAAGGACTATGCGGTGGGCGAGGTGATCGTCCCGGAAGGAGCCCGCGTGATGCTGATGTACGGATCGGCCAACCGCGACGAGCGCCGGTACGCCGAGCCCGACCGCTTTGACGTGACGCGCAGCGCCACCGACCAGTTGGGCTGGGGCACCGGACCCCACATGTGCGCCGGGATGCACCTGGCCAAGATGGAGATGGAGGTGCTCCTGGAGGTCCTCGTCGAACAGGTCGATTGGATCGAGGTCGGCGCCCCCACCATCGGCGTCAGTCAAGGCCTCTATGGCTATGACGCGTTGCCGCTTCGCCTCCATTGACGGCCGGAGCGGCCCGTTTGGGGCGCGACGGCCCCCTGCCCGTCTTCATCGGGAGGGCCTTCGACCCGCCGCGCGCCCGGGATCCGCTCATGAATTCCAAGCTCCATCCTTCCGCCGCCGCGGCGCTCCAGGGCCTCACGACGCGGGACGAGGTCGATGTGGCCAACCGGGCGAGGTTCGGTCAACGCGTCAGCGCCTGCTTGCGCCTAGAGAGGCGATTTCACCCCCACGCCGATTGCCATTTCGATACGGCGAGCCGCGCGCTTCAAGACCGGCAGCACTTCCCGCTCCAGCGCCGGGACGCTGCGACGCCCCGCATGACTGGATACGTTGATCGCCGCGACGACCCGGCCCGACCGCTCCCGCAGAGGCACCGCGATCGAAATCAGGCCAAGTTCCAACTCCTGGTCGGTCACCGCATAACCTCGGATCTTGATCGTTTTAAGCTCGTCCCGGAGCCGTTCGGGCTCGACGAGCGTATTGGGCGTGAGTCGCTCGAAGGGGGCGGCGGAGAGACGGCGCTCCACCTCCGCATCGGGAAGATCGGCCAGCATCACGCGCCCCATCGAACTGAACAGGGCGGGCAATCGGCTGCCGACATGGAGGCCCACCGTCATGATGCGATTGGCGGCGACACGGCTGACATAGACGATATCGTCTCCGTCCAGGACGCTCGCCGAGCAGCTTTCGCCAATCTGCCGCACGACCTCGGTCAGTTCGATCTGGGCTTGGTCCCAAAAGGCCAGGGTCGAAAGATAGGCGAAACCCAGATCCAGCACCTTGGGGGTCAGCCAGAAGTTCTTGCCGTCGGTGGCCGCATAGCCGTCGACGACAAAGGTCAGGAGGAAGCGCCGCGCGGCGGCTCGGGCCAAACCGGTGCGCGCGGCGACCTCCGTCAGCGTCATCCTCGGCGTATCGGCCTCGAAGGCCCTCAGGACGCCGAGGCCTCGCGACAGGGTCTGAGCGTAATCGCGCCGGTTTTGATCTTCGAAATCGCTCAGGGACAGCTCCATTTGTACGCTATGCGCACATTAGTGCGCATAGTTGACGTCGGTGCAAGTCCGCCGTTACATTCGGCCACGAGGGGCGCGCCAAGAATGTCCGCCGCGAGGAAACCCGTCGACGCCGACAAAGGCTGGTTTGCTGCCTTGCCAGGTCGCCCACGCTTGCGGCTCGACGACCGCTGAAGGCTTGATCCATGAGTTCAAAGATTTTCCAGAGCGCCGCCGCGGCCCTGGAGGGCGTCGTCTTCGACGGCATGACCTTGATGTCGGGAGGCTTTGGCCTGTCGGGCAATCCCGAGACCCTGATCCCGGCCTTGAAGGACACCGGCGTGAAGGGTCTGACCGTGATCAGCAACAACTGCGGGGCCGATGGCTTTGGCCTGTGGATGCTGCTGAACAACGGCCAGATCCGGAAGATGATCTCCAGCTATGTTGGCGAGAACAAGTTGTTCGAGCAGCTCTATCTGTCGGGCGAGCTGGAACTGGAGCTGAACCCGCAGGGCACTCTGGCCGAGCGCATCCGGGCCGGCGGCGCCGGCATCCCGGCCTTCTATACCAAGACCGGCGTCGGCACGGTGGTGGCCGAGGGCAAGCCAGTCGAAGAGTTCGAGGGCGAGGACTACGTCCGCGAGACCTGGCTGCGCGCCGACCTCGCCATCATCAAGGCCTGGAAGGCCGATCCGGAGGGCAATCTGATGTTCCGGATGACGGCCCGCAACTTCAATCCCGTGATGGCCACGGCCGGCAAGGTCACCATCGTCGAGGTCGAGGAGATCGTCGAGGCGGGCGAGCTGGACGCCAATGCGATCCATACGCCGGGCATCTATGTCGACCGCATCATCCTCTCGACGATCAACGAGAAGCGCATCGAGAAGCTGACCACCCGCCCGCGTGAAACGGAGGCGCTCTGATGGCCTGGACCCGCGACGAGATGGCGGCCCGCGCCGCCCGCGAGCTGCAGGACGGCTTCTACGTGAACCTGGGCATCGGCATCCCGACCCTGGTGGCCAACCACATCCCGGACGGCGTGCACGTCACCCTGCAGAGCGAGAACGGCATGCTGGGCATGGGCCCCTTCCCCTATGAAGGCGAGGCCGATCCCGACCTGATCAACGCCGGCAAACAGACCATCACCAAGCTGCCGACCTCCAGCTTCTTCGACAGCGCCCAGAGCTTCGCCATGATCCGTGGCGGCCACATCGACCTGACGGTGCTGGGCGCGATGGAGGTCGCCCAGAACGGCGACATCGCCAACTGGACGATCCCCGGCAAGATGGTCAAGGGCATGGGCGGGGCCATGGACCTCGTCGCCGGCGTCAAGCGCGTGATCGTGGTCATGGACCATGCCAACAAGGCCGGCCAGAGCAAGGTCCTGAAGCGCTGCGCCTTGCCTCTGACTGGAGCGGCTTGCGTCGACATGGTCATCACCGACCTCTGCGTATTCGACCTGGACCGCAAGGGCGGCGGCCTCACCCTCATCGCGTTGGCGCCGGGCGTCACGCTGGACGAGGTCCGGGCCAAGACCCAGGCCGATTTCAACGCGGGAGCCCTCGCATGACCGCCGCCTATATCTGCGACGGGATCCGCACCCCCTTCGGCCGCTACGGCGGGGCCCTGGCCAGGGTGCGGGCCGACGACCTGGCGGCGATCCCGATCAAGGCCCTGAGGGCCCGCCATCCTGATCTCGACTGGAGCGCCGTGGACGAGGTCGTGCTCGGCTGCGCCAACCAAGCCGGCGAGGACAACCGCAACGTCGCCCGCATGGCCCTGCTGTTGGCTGGTCTGCCCGAGACCGTGCCGGGTGTGACCGTAAATCGCCTCTGTGCTTCGGGCCTGGAGGCGGTCGGCTACGCCGCCCGCGCGATCGCCTCGGGCCACAACGACCTCGTGATCGCCGGCGGCGTCGAGAGCATGAGCCGCGCGCCGTTCGTGATGGGCAAGGCCGACAGCGCCTTCTCGCGCAACGCCGAGATCTTCGACACCACCATCGGCTGGCGGTTCGTCAATCCGCGCATGCGGGCGGCCTATGGCGTCGACGCCATGCCCGAGACCGCTGAGAACGTCGCCGACGACTTTGGGATCAGTCGCGAGGACCAGGACGCCTTCGCCCTGCGCAGCCAGCAGCGCGCTCGGATCGCCATCGAGGCCGGCTTCTTCGAAGGCGAGATCGTCACGGTCGAGGTCCCTGGCAAGGGCGGAGCGACCTTCGTCGACCGCGATGAACACCCGCGCGCCGCCACCTTGGAGACGCTCGCCAAGCTCAAGCCGGTGGTCCGCGAGGGCGGCACGGTGACCGCCGGCAACGCCTCGGGCGTCAACGACGGCGCGGTGGCCCTGGTCATCGCCTCCGAGGACGCCGTCAAGCGCCATGGCCTGACGCCCCGCGCCCGCATCACCGGCTACGCCACGGCCGGGGTCGCGCCGCGCGTGATGGGCGTCGGCCCGGTCCCGGCGGTCCGTAAGCTGCTGGCCAAGACCGGCCTTGCCATCGGCGACTTCGACACCGTCGAGCTCAACGAAGCCTTCGCCGCCCAGAGCCTGGCGGTCCTCCGTCAGCTAGGCCTGCCCGACGACGGCGCCCACGTGAACCCGAACGGCGGCGCGATCGCGCTGGGCCATCCGCTGGGCGCGTCCGGCGCCCGCCTGGTGCTGACCGCTCTGCGCCAGCTGGAGGCGACCGGCGGCCGGCGCGGCCTGGCCACCCTCTGCATCGGCGTCGGCCAGGGCGCGGCCCTGGCCTTCGAGCGCGTCTAGGAGGGCGCGATGACCTTGATCCTGCCCTATGCCCGAGAAGACGCCGGCCAGCCGCCGTCGCTGCATCCGCCCTATGTTTCCACCGTGCCGCGCTCGCCCCGCCAGCCGTTGGTGCGCATCCCCCAGACCCTGACCGAGCTGACGGGCCCGGCCGGCTGCTGGGACAACCTGATGGGCGAGTCCCTGTTCGACTTGACCGATCAGCACCTTGCGCGCCCCCTAGGGCAGCGGATCGTCGTCGCCGGGCGGGTGCTCGATGAGCAGGGCCGCCCGGTCCGGGGCACGGTGATGGAGATCTGGCAGGCCAACGCCGCCGGCCGCTACATCCACAAGAAAGACCAGTGGGACGCCCCGCACGACCCCAATTTCACCGGCGCGGGCCGCGTCATCACCGACGACGAGGGCCGATACAGGTTCGTGACCGTACGGCCCGGGGCCTATCCGTGGGGCAACCACCACAACGCCTGGCGCCCTTCCCACATCCACCTGTCGCTGCTGGGCCCGGCCTTCGCCACGCGCCTGGTCACCCAGATGTACTTCCCCGACGATCCGCTGATCGAGATCGACCCGATCGCCAACGCCGTGCCCTCGCCCTACCGTCAGCGCCTGGTCTCGCGGTTCGACATCGAAACCACGCAGCCCGACTGGGCCCTGGGCTATCTGTTCGACGTGGTGCTTCGGGGCCGCGGCGCCACGCCGCTAGACCCAGAATATGGCGAGGACGACCATCATGACTGAGCAGGTCAATCCCGCTCCGCGCCTGGACAACCAGGACCCCGGCCTGTTTGGTCAGACTCCGTCCCAGACCGTTGGTCCGTTCTTCCACTACAGCCTACCGTGGAAGGGTGGCGCCGACCTGGTCGGCCAGTCCGACATGGGCGCGCGGCCTGAACTGTTCCCCGAGGATCATGACGTCCTCAATCTGTCGCCGCCGCGCGGCGCGATCCGCGGCGAGACGATCATCCTCGAGGGCGTGGTCTGCGACGCCGACGGCAAGCCCGTGCCCGACGCCATGATCGAGATCTGGCAGGCCAACGCCGCGGGCCGCTATGCCAGCCCCGACGACGACCGCACCGACATCCCGCTGGACGAGGGCTTCATCGGCTTTGGCCGCGCGGCGACCAGCGAGGAGGGCTTCTATCGCTTCAGGACCGTGCTGCCCGGCGCCGTCCCTGGTCCCGGCGACAGCCTGCAGGCCCCGCACATCGCCGTCGGCGTCTTTGCTCGCGGCGTTCTCAAACGCCTGGCGACGCGCGTCTATTTCGCGGGCCAGGACGCCAACGCGACCGATCCGATCTTGGCCCTGGTCCCGGCCGAACGCCGCCACACCCTGATCGCCCGCGAGGCGCCGGACAAGGATGGCGGCGTCTGGCGCTTCGACATCGTCTTGCAAGGCGAGGGCGAAACCGTCTTCTTCGACATCTGACGCTGGAATGGAGTCACCCGCCTTGTCCGCCTTGCTGCGCGACCGCCCCGCCTCGACGCCAGCCATGCTGGCGGCGTTCGGCGACGAGGCCCTGCTGCGCGCCGCCTTGAGCTTCGAAGCCGCCCTGGCCCGCGCCCAGGCCGATGTCGGCCTGATCCCGGCCTCGGCGGCCGAGACGATCGCGGCGGCGTGCGTGCGGCTTCCGGACGTCGAGGCCCTGGCCGAGGCCGCGGCCCATGCCGGGACCCTGGCGATCCCGCTGGTCGCGGTCATCCGTGAACGGATCGTAGATCCCGAGGTCGCCAAGCTGGTCCACAAGGGCGCGACCAGCCAGGACCTGGCCGACACCGCCCTGATGCTGCAGGCCAAGGCCGGCGCCGCTCTGATCGTCGAGGAGGCCCAGCGCCTCGCCGGCGCCCTGGCGATCCTGGCCGAAACCCACGCGGCCACGCCCATGCTGGGCCGCACCCTGCTGCAAGCCGCCCTGCCGATCACCTTCGGCCTCAAGGTCTCCGGCTGGCTGCAGGGCGTGGCCGGCGCCTTGGCGAGGTTCGAGCGGGAGACCTCGGCCATCCAACTGCAGTTGGGCGGCGCCGCCGGTTCCTTGGCCGGACTGGACGGTCGGGCGGCGGCGGTGACCGCGCGGCTGGCCGCCCTGCTCGACCTGCCGGCCGCCTCGACGCCCTGGCACGCGCGGCGCGAGGGTTTGGCGGGCCTGGCGTCCAGCCTGGCGATCCTGGTCGGCGCGGTCGGCAAGATCGCCGGTGACGTCGCCCTGCTGGCGCAAGGCGAGGTGGCCGAGGCGTTCGAACCGCGCGTTGAAGGCCGAGGCGGCTCCTCGGCCATGGCGCACAAGCGCAATCCGACCGGCTGCCAGGTCGCCCTGAGCGCCGCCCTCCGCGCCCCGCATCTGGCCGCCACGATCGTCGCCGCCTTGCCGCAAGCGCATGAGCGCGGCCTTGGCGGTTGGCAGGTCGAGGCGCCGGTGCTGGCCGACCTCTTCCAACTGACCCACGGCGCCCTGGCCGCCATGGCCCCGGTGATCGAAGGCCTCGAAGTCGACACCGACCGCATGGCCGCCAATCTCGCGGTGGCCGGCGTCGGCGCCGATACCGGCGAATCCGAAGCGCTGGTCGCCCGGGCGCTCGCCGTCTACCGAAAGGACCGCTGATGCCCTTCGCCACCTCGCACGGGGCCCGGATCTACTGGCGGGCGGACGGCGCGGCCGACAAGCCGGCCCTAGTGTTGCTGACTTCGATCGGCACGGACCTGTCGCTGTACGACCCGGTCGTCCCGCTGCTGACACCGGATTTCCGTGTGCTGCGCCTGGACACGCGTGGTCACGGCGCCTCCGACGCTCCGGCAGGCGACTACAGCCTCGATCTCCTGGCCTATGACGTGCTGGCGGTGATGGACGCGGCGCGGGTCGAGAAGGCCAGCCTGTGCGGCACCTCGCTGGGCGCCATGATCGCCATGGCCCTAGCGCCCAAGGCGCCCGAGCGGGTCGAGGCGTTGATCCTGGCCTGCACCTCGCCGGCCATGGACCCAGCCGTCTGGGATCAGCGCCTGGCCTTGATCCGCGCCGAAGGCCTCGCGGCCATCGTCGAGGCCGTGCTGGGCCGCTTCTTCTCCGACGGCTTCAGCGGCCAGCATCCCGAGATCATCGACACGGTGCGCGCCGGAATTCTGGCCCAGAGTCCCGACGGCTACTGCGGCTGCGGCGCGGCGATCCGCGACATGGCCCTGTTGGACGACCTGCCGGCCATCACCGCTCCAACCTTGGTGCTGACCGGCGCCAAGGACGCGGCGACGCCGTTCGAAGGCCACGGCGAGCGAATCGTCGCCGCCATCCCCGGCGCCCGCCACGCCGTGGTCGACGGCGCCCACCTGCCCAGCCTGGAGGCGCCGGCCGCCTTGGCTGACGCCGTGCGTGGCTTCCTGACCGAGGTGCTTCACGGAACCGCCGTGCGGGACGCCAAGGACGTCCTGTTCGAGGCCGGCCTCGTCACCCGACGCAAGGTCCTGGGCGAGGCCTGGGTCGACCGCTCACTGGCCAATCGCTCGGCCTTCACCGCCGACTACCAGGCGATGATCACCCGCTATGCCTGGAACGAGATCTGGGGGCGCCCGGGACTGGACCATCGCACCCGTCGGCTGCTGGTGCTGGCGATCTGCGCCAGCCTGGCCCGGTGGGAGGAGTTTCGCCTTCACGTCCAGGCTGGTCTCGAACAGGGCGGCTTCACCCAGGACGAGCTCAAGGAGGTGCTGATGCAGATCGCCATCTACGCCGGCGTGCCGGCGGCCAACACCGCCTTCACCGAGGCGGCCGAGATCATCGCGGCGCTGGAACGGCGCTAGGCCGAGCCCTGCGGCCGAGAACGGGCGACAGCCTCAGGGCAGCAGCACGGCCTTGACGAAGTCGCCTCGCGCCTGGGCGGCGACGGCCTCGTTGATCTGGGCCAGCGGGAAGGTCTTGATCAGGCGGTCAATGGGAAATCGGCCCGCCTTGCGCAGCGCCACCAGTTGGGGAATGAAGCCGTCCAGGTCGCTGTCGCCCTCGACGATCCCGTGAATTCGAAGACCGGCGCTGACCGCGGCGGTCAGATTGACGCTCAGACTGTCCTCGCGCCTGGCCGGAACGCCGACCAGTCCGAGAAGGCCGTGTCCGCTCAAGGCGGCCAGGGCCGCCTCCGCCACGGCCACGCGGCCGCTGGTTTCGAAGGCGAAGTCGACGCCGCCCGGCAAGATGGCCCGGATGGCGGCGGCGACGTCGCCGTCGCCGTCGCCGGGATCGACCACATGGGTCGCGCCCAACTCCAGGGCTAGGTCGCGGCGCGCGGCGATCGGTTCGACCAGGATGATGCTCGCGCACGCCTGGATCACCGCCCCCATCACCGCCGACATCCCCACCGGGCCGCCGCCGAAGATGGCGATCGTCGAGCCGGGAGGGCAGGCCAAGGCTCGCATCACCCCGCCGGCCCCGGTCTGGAAGCCGCAACCGAGCGGACCGAGGAGTTCCAGCGGCGCATCGGCGTCGTCGATCCGCACCAGATTGCGTTCGTAGGTCAGGGCGTGGCTGGCGAACGAGGATTGGCCAAAGAAGTTGGCGGAAACCGCCCGTCCCTCGAGGCTCAGGCCCGAGGAGCCGTCAGGCCGCGCGCCCGAGAGGTTCAGACCGCGAAACTGCCCGCAATACGACGGCAGGTGCTCCTGGCACCGCGCGCAGCGGCCGCAACTGGAAAAGCTCATCACTACCCGGTCGCCCGGCTTGACCTTGGTGACCGCCGATCCCACCAACTCGACCACCCCCGAGCCCTCGTGACCCAGGACGGCCGGCAGCGGAACCGGGATGAACTGGTCGCGCGCGACCAGATCGGTGTGGCAAAGCCCGACCCCGACGACCCGCACCAGAACTTCGTCGTCCCGTGGCGTTTCGATCGTCACCGATCGCAGGACAAACGGGCTATGGGCCTCGAACGCCACGGCGGCCTGAATTTGCATGGTCTCTCCTGGGTCGGTGGCGACCTTGGCTTGATGGGTCCTGGAACCGCAGCGAACCGGGTCTTTGTCAGATCGGATAGTGACCCGGCTGGGTCTCGACGGTGATCCAGCGCAGTTCGGTGAAGGCGTCGATCCCGGCCTGGCCGCCGAACCGACCGTAGCCCGAGCCCTTGAGGCCGCCGAACGGCGCGTGGGCGTCGCCGCGCACGGTGGAGCCGTTGACATGGCACATGCCCGACTTGATCCGGCGGGCGAGCGCCAGGCCTCGGGCGATGTCGCGCGTGAAGACCGCGGCCGACAGGCCATAGTCGGTGTCATTGGCCAACTGGACGGCGTGGTCCTCGTCCCGCGCCCGGATGATCGCGACCACCGGCCCAAAGCTCTCCTCGCGAAACAGCGCCATCTCGGAGGTCACGCGGTCGATCACCGTGGCGGGCATCAGCACGCCGGTCGCCGCGCCGCCGTTGACCCGCACGGCGCCGGACGCGATCGCTGAGGCCACAAGGCTCTCGACATGGGCCACGGTCTTCAGGTCGACCACGGCCCCGAGGGCGGCGGCGCCCGCCCGCGGATCGCCGACGTCCAGGGTGGCCACCTTGGCCCTGAACTTCTCGACGAAGGCGTCGGCGACGCCGTCGACCGCGATGATGCGCTCGGTCGACATGCAGATCTGACCCTGGTTGAGGAACGCGCCGAAGGCTGCGGCCTTGACCGCCTCGTCCAGGTCGGCGTCCTCCAGCACCAGCAGCGGGGCCTTGCCGCCCAGTTCCAGCAGCACTGGCTTGAGGTGCTCGGCCGCGCGACGGGCGATGATCTTGCCCACGGCGGTCGAGCCGGTGAAATTGATGCGGCGCACGGCCGGATGGTCGATCAGGGCGGCGACGATCTGGGCGGCGTCTTGCGGGGCGTTGGTGACCAGGTTGACCACGCCGTCCGGCAGCCCGGCCTCGACGAAGGCCTCGACGATCAGGCCGTGGGTGCGCGGGCAGGTTTCCGAGGCCTTCAGCACCACCGTGTTGCCGCAGGCCAGCGGCGTGGCGATGGCCCGCATGCCCAGGGTGACCGGCGCATTCCACGGCGCGATGCCAAGCACGACGCCGGCCGGTTCGCGGATCGCCAAGGACAGGGAGCCGGCCCTGTCGGACGGCATGACGTCTCCGCAGACCTGGGTGGTCAGGGCCGCGGCCTCGCGCAAGGTCGCCGCGGCGTTCATCACGTCGCGGCGCGCCCATCCTTGCGTCGAGCCGATTTCGCTCATCATCGCTTCGACGATGGCGGGCGTCTTGGCCTCCAGGGCGTCGGCGGCCTTGGACAGCAGGGCCCGTCGCGGCGTGGGACCGACAGCACCCCAGTTGGCCAGCGCCGCCTGGGCGCGATCGGCCGTGGCGATCACCTCGTCGATGGTCATGGCCGCGGCGGTGGAGGCCACCAGGCCGGTGACCGGGTCAAGCCGTTCGAAGCGCGCCGACGTCGTGGTGGCCGGGGACGGAGTATCGCTCATCCTGGTGTCTCTTTTTCAAAGGCCCGCGCCGCCGGTGGCGGCCCAGGACTTGGTCCACGGGCGAGGTCTGGATCGCCCAAGCCCGGCTTTCAGGGGCGCGGCTCGGCCTTCTCCCTGCGCACTGGCGGGCATGATCGGGTTGGCCGCGCATCGGTCCGACCGCGTCAGACCAGCAAGGTCGCCGCCACGTCCTGGGCCGACGCCGCAACCTCCTCGCGCCCGTGCCGGCGAAGCGCCGCCATCAAGCACAGGAGAAACACCATCGTCCCGACGCCGGTGACCAAGGCGAACACCGACATGGCGTGGGCGAGCGCCAATGGCCCGCTGAACATCGTATCGGAGAGGATCGCCACCAGCGTCGGCCCCAGCGCGCCGCCGATGACGCCCAACGGCAAATAGTAGGCGACCGACATCCGGCCCATGAGCTCTGGCGGCGTCACTCGCGCCAGCAGCACCGATCCGATGGGAAGCAGCGGTCCGGCGACGACGGCGCCCAGTCCGATCATGGTCCAGGCGAGGGTCGCGTTCGTCACGAGCGGCACGGCCGTATAGAGGCAGGCCAGGATCAGCACCAGGCCGGCCGCCAGATGAACGATGCTCAGGCCTCGCCGGGTGAAGAGATCGATCACCAGCCCGCCGGCCAGCATCCCGCCGACCCCGAAGACCAGACCCTGCAGTCCGTAGACGATGCCGATCACGTCCAGCGCAAGGCCAAACTTGCGCGCCATCATGGTCGGCGTCCAACTGGTGATGCCCAGAATCAGCAGCGCCATGCACGAGGCGTAGAGGATGAGCGAGGCGTAGAATCCAGGCCGACGCTGCAGCATCTGGACCACGGCGCTCACCCCAAGGCCGGGGTCGCTGCTGGCCGCGCCGCGTCGCCCCTTGGGATCTGGACGCAGGAGCAGGAGCAGCAGGAGCATCGGCAGGGTGAGCAGACCGCTGAGGATGAACATCACTTGCCAATCGGCAAGGTCCCTCAACACCGGTGTATGTGCGAACCTGCCCCTGCGCACCCATCCGAGCAGCGCGCCGCCCCCCGACAGCGCGATCGCGCCGCCGACGAACGGGCCCATGCCGATAACGGAGAACGCCCAGCCATGTTTTTGCTTCGGCACGCGGTCGGCGACCAGCGAGAAGGTGGCCGGCGTGACGAAGGCTTCAGCCGAACCGATCCCGATCCTGGCGACGAGGAGACTCCAAAAGCCCGTCGTGAAGCCGCAGACCAAGAGCAAGGCCGACCAGGCGCCGGACGTGATCGCCAGCACCTTGCGTCGGTTGACACGATCGATGACGAGGCCGGCTGGAACATTCATCATCGAGTAGGCGAGACTGAAGAAGAACCCGGTCGCCAGACTGACCTGGGTGTCGGTCAGTCCCAGATCCTTCTTGATCGGTTCGATCAGCAGCGGCACGAGCGAGCGGTCGATCCAGGCGAAGGTGGAGACCACGAACAGAATGAAGATGACAAGGTTGGGACCTTGCCCGCGGACCGACGCCGTCGCGTTTGTTTCTGCGCCCACCTTCATCGTCTCCCTGGCCGACAGCGCCCAGCCGCCAGGATCTTCGCGCGACCTCACGGCCAAGCGTCGATGCTGTCCCGGAAGGGCTTGCCCGAGTGTGCGCATCGATCGATAGACCCCGACATCACTCTCTAAGGGGACAGGGCCCATCTCCATGGCCCGCCCAAGACGATGTCGAAAGGGCGTCACCGCGCCAACCTCCTAGAAGAGGCGCCCCTGCGTATCGTCTGCGCGAGACGGCCTGCCAGACCCGCGCCGCCGCGCCATCCTATCCGTGGCGAGCCTTTCCGGGCGCTATCGCTCCGCAACGCGCGACGAGGCGCCAAATCGGCGCAGGACGGGCGAGAGAAACCCCAGGAGGCTGACCAGTCCGCCGAGCGCGCCCATCAGCACGAACAGCCAACGGATTCCGATCAGTTCGCCCAGAGGGGTCGTCAAGGCCAAGCCAATCGGCGCGGCCAAGCCCATGATCGTGCTCAGAAGCGACAGGACGCGGCCCTGTAGATGATTGGGCACGGTGGTCTGGATGAGGGTCGTGAACGGCGCGTGGCCGATGATGAAGGTGATGCTGCTGAACACCCAGAAGACCACGGCCAGCCAGAACATGTCCGCCGGCGCCAGCGCGACAAGGGCGAGTGTGAAGCAGGACAGCGCATACCCGGATAGCAGCCAGAGCATCAGCCGTCTGGGCGCCAGCGCCGCAACGAGCAGGCCGCCGGCGATCATGCCCGCGCCGCCCAAGCCCTCGATGATCGCCACCTGCTCGGCGCCGCCGCCAAAATGCTCCTTGACCAGCAGCGGCACCAGCGTGAACGACGGCATGATGACGAGCACGACGCCGGCCAGCAGGCCGTAGATGCGCCTCAGGGCGGGATCGTCCCAGACCAGATGCACGCCCTCCTTGACCTCGCGCCAGAGGCCGGCGCGCTGCGCTTTGGGCGCGCGGTGCTGGGGGATGGCGAAAATCAGCAGCGGGACGATCCCGATCAAGGCGGTGACCACGTCGATGCCGAGCGCCCAGCCGATCGGCATGAGGGCGATGGCGAGCGCGCCCAAGGGCGCGGCGGCGACCGTCATGATGCCCATCATCGTCTGGTTGAGGCCGCTGGCGCGCGGCAGGAAACGCGCCGGGACTAGCATCGCCGTGCTCGCGGCGGCGGCGGGCGCCTGAAAGGCCTGCATCGCGCTGCGGACGAACATCATCGTATAGATGTGCCAAAGCGCGATGTGCTGGGTCAGGAAAAGCGCGATCAGCACCAGCATGCAGATCGCGCTGACGCCATCGGCGGCGATCATCAGGAGGCGACGGCTGTGGCGGTCGGCGAAGGCTCCGCCCAGAGGGCCGAGCAAGGCCTGGGGCAGCAGCGCGACCATGCCTGCCGTCGCCAGCGCCGCCACGCTGCCGGTGGTGTCGGTTATCCACCAGATCAGGACGAACTGGGTCAGGGCCGAGCCGATGAGGGACAGCGCCTGGCCGACGAAGATCGACCAATACCTAGGTTGCCATCGTGTCCCGGGATCGCCGGTCATGCCGGCGCCGGGGTCGAAGGCGACGGTGGAAGTTGGATCGGGCATGGCGGGTTCAAGGGCAAGCTCCAGATGGTCATGGCGAGGTTTTCAAGGCCTTGCTTCCCGCGATCTGGCGAACAATGGCCAGCCGACCGGGCTGTGATCTAGGTTCGCTGGCCGGTCGCAGGCTGCGAAGGCGGACGGGTTTTCGAGACTAGCCGCGCGATGGGCGGGCGCCCGAGCCGTGGACCGTACGCCAGCGCCGCGCGACCTAGCTCCGCGGCAGCCCACCCCCCAGGGCGCGATAGAGGTTGACCCCGCTCGACGCTCGCTCCTGCTGCAACTGCACCAGCGCCTGCTGAGCGGCATAGAGGCTGCGTTGGGCGTCGAGCAATTCCAGGCGGCTGTCGAGGCCGGCGCGGAAGCGTTGGTCGGAAAGTTCGGCCCGCCGCCTGGCCGCGCCGACCGCGGCCTGCTGGGCGCTGATCTGCTGGGTGAAGGTGAGCCGTCCGGCCAGGCCGTCGGCGACCTCGCGAAACGCTGTCTGGATCGCCTTCTCGTAGGTGGCCAGGGCCGCTTGGCCGCGTGCTTGGGCGAGCGCATGCTGCCCGCGAAGGCGTCCGCCCTGGAAGATCGGCAAGGTCAACTGCGGTGCGAACGACCATGAGCGGCTGGCGCCGGTGAACAAGTCGTCGAGCTCGGCCGATGCGTAGCCGGTCTGCCCGGTCAGGCTCAACTGAGGGAAAAAGGCGGCGCGCGCGGCGCGCACATCGGCCTTGGCCGCCTCCAGCCGCTGCTCGGCCTGGCGGACGTCGGGGCGGCGTTCGAGCAACTGCGCCGGCAGGCCGGCCGGCAGTTCGGCGAGAACCGGCTGATCCGCCAGCGCCATAGGCGCGGGCAGATCGTCTGGCGTCGGCGCGCCCACGGCGAGCATCAAGGCGTTCAGCGCCATTTGATGCGCCCGCAACGCGCCATCGACGTCCGCCTTGCCGCCCTGGGCTTGGGCCTGGGCTTGCACGAGGTCCAGGTCGCTGGCCATGCCCGCCGCGCGAAGCTGCTCGGTCCTTTCCAGGGAGATGTTCCAGTCCCTCGATGTCGTCGCCGCCAAGGCCAGACGCTCCGCGGCGGCCCGCTCGGCCAGGTAGGCGTCGGCGACCGTGGCGATGACCGTGATGCGCGCGGCGCGCGCGCCCTCCTCCGCGGCCAGGTAGCTGCTGAAGGCGCTGGCCGATTGCGCGCGAAGGCGACCGAAGAGATCGATCTCGAACGCGGTCATCGACAGGTTGGCCGAAGCTTGCTCGGACGGGCCGGCCACGCCGCCGCGGGCATAGCCTCCCGCGGCCTGGATCTGCGGGAGGAAGCTGGCGCGCTGAATGCGCAACTGGGCCTTGGCGGCGTCGGCGTCGAGCAACGCCGCGCGAAGGTCGCGGTTTTCGGCCAGAGCCAGATCGACGAGCGCGCGCAGGCGCGCATCGCGAAAAACCGAACGCCAGTCTTGGTCGGCGGCGTTGGCCTGATCCCGGGCGTCGGACAGCGGATAGGCCGCGGGCGTGGCCAGGCTCGGCGGGGCTTGATCCGGAAGGCTTTGACAGGCCGAGACGCTGAGGGCGGCGACGAGCGCCGCGACGATGTGGCGATGGGGCATGGTCAGGCTCCGGCGCGCGTTTGACGCGGTTCCCTGGCCGATCGCGGGCCCTTGAGCCTGGCGGCGATCGACTCGGCGAAGGTGAGAACGAAGACGAAGAAGACCGGGACGAAGAAGATCGCCAGGAAGGTGGCGGTCAGCATGCCGCCGAACACCCCGGTTCCGATCGAATGCTGGGTGGCCGCGCTGGCCCCCTGGGCGATCATCAGGGGCACGACGCCCAGGGTGAAGGCCAGCGACGTCATGATGATCGGCCGCAGGCGCAGGCGAGCCGCTTCGATCGTCGCCTCGGCCAGACCCCTGCCCTGCTCGCGCAGCATCTTGGCGAACTCGACGATCAGGATGGCGTTCTTGGCCGACAGGCCGATGATCGTGATCATGCCGACCTTGAAGAACACGTCGTTGGGCAGGCCGCGGATCATTGTCGCGGCCACCGCCCCGATCAGGCCTAGCGGCACGACCAGCATCACCGAGAGCGGAATGGTCCAACTCTCGTAGAGACCGGCGAGCACGAGAAAGACCACCAGCATCGAAAGCGCCATGAGCATGGGCGCTTCGTCGCCGCTGACCCGTTCCTGCAGCGACTGTCCGGTCCAAGCGACCGAAAAGCCGGCTGGAAGCTGGCCAGCCAGACGTTCCATCTCGGCCATGGCGTCGCCGCTCGCGACCCCCGGCGCGGCGTTGCCGGAAATGCGCGAGGTCGGGTAGCCGTTGTAGCGCACCATCTGCAGCGGCAGGTCTTCCCAGTGCGGGGCGACAAAGGCCGACAGCGGCGTCATGCCGCCCGAGCGGTTCTTGACGTAGAGGCCCAGAACGTCGTCGATCTGCATGCGCGCGCCGGGTTCGGCTTGAACGATGACCTGCTGCAGGCGGCCCTGATTGGGGAAATCGTTGACATAGGCCGAGCCCATGGCCGCCGACAGCGTGCTGTTGATCGCATCGAACGACACGCCTTGCGCTTCAGCCCTCTCCCGGTCGATGTCGAGCCGCAGGCTCGAACCGTCCGGCAGTCCATCGGGATAGACGCTGGCCAGCTTCCGGCTGCCCGCGGCCAACCGCAGCAACTGGGCTTGCGCCGCGGCCATGGCCGCCGGCCCCTGGTTGCGCAGGTCTTGAAGGCGCAGGGCGAAGGCCGAGGAGGTGCCAAGCTCATCGATGGCTGGCGGATTGACGGCCGTGACCGTCCCGTCCCTTACCGCGCTCATAGCCTGCTGCGCCGCCGCTACCTCGGCCTGCGCGGTCGCGCCATGGCGCTGGTCCCAGTCGACGAGATTGGTGAAGGCCATGGCCGCGTTCTGGCCAGATCCGCTAAAGCCGAACCCGACGATCGAGGTGTTGCTGGCGATCGCCTTGCGGGTCCCCAGATGCTGCTCGTATTGCTTGATGACCGCCCGCGTGCGCTCGGCCGTCGCGTCGGCCGGAAGGGTGATCATCGTCAGGAAACTGCCCTGATCCTCGTCCGGCAGGAAGGCTCCGGGCAGGCGGGCGAAGGCGACCGCCAGCAGGGCCACAAGGGCGACAAACACGATCATCGCCCGGCCCGTGCGCTTGACCAGGCTGGCGATCCAACCGGCGTAGCCTTCGGTCAACCGATCGAAGCGCCGGTTGAACCAGCCAAAAAACCCCTTCTTCTGATGATGATGCGGGTCGACCGGCTTGAGCAACGTCGCGCAAAGCGCCGGTGTGAGCGACAGGGCGAGAAGCGCGGAAAACAGGATGGACACCGCCATCGCCAGGCTGAACTGGCGATAGATCGCGCCCACCGAACCCGAGGCGAACGCCATGGGGATGAAGACGGCCGAAAGCACCAGCGTGATGCCGATCACCGCGCCGGTGATTTCCTTCATCGCCTTTTGGGTCGCTTCCCTCGGCGAAAGGCCTTCCCTGGCCATGATCCGCTCGACATTCTCGACCACGACGATCGCGTCGTCGACGATGATGCCGATGGCCAGCACCATGCCAAACATCGTCAGGACGTTGATCGAGAACCCCGCCAGCAACATCACCGCCAGCGTGCCGAGCAGCGCGATCGGGGCCACGATCGTGGGAATGAGCGTGTAGCGGACGTTCTGGAGGAAGACGAACATCACCAGGAACACCAGCACCATGGCTTCGATCAGGGTGTGGACGACCTTTTCGATCGAGATCTTCACGAACGGCGCCGTGTCATAGGAAATGGCGTAGCGCATGCCCGCCGGCATGGACTTGCCCAGGGAGGCCATGCGGTCGCGCACGCCCTGGGCCGTCGCCACGGCGTTGGCGCCCGGCGCCATCTGGATCGCGGCCACGGCCGAGACCTTGCCGTTGTCGGTGGTCTCGAAGGCGTAGCTCTGCGATCCAAGCTCGACCCTGGCCACATCTTCAAGGGTCAGGCGCGAACCGTCGGCCTTGGCGCGCAGAGTGATGGCCTTGAACTGCTCGACCGTCTGCAACTGGCCCGAGGCTGTCAGCGGCACGCTGACGGCCTGTCCGGCCGGGGCGGGCATGTCCCCCAGTCGGCCGGGCGCGATCTGCAGGTTCTGGGCGGCGATGGCGGCGGTCACCTCGCTGAAGGCGATGTCGGCGGCCGCGAGCTTCTTGGGATCGATCCAGACGCGCATCGCGCGTTCGGAGGCGAAGCTCTGAACCTTGCCCACGCCGGGAACACGCTGGATTTCGCTCACCAGGTTGCGCACCACGTAGTCGCCGAGTTCCTGACGATCGAAGGCCCCGTCATCCGACGTCACCGAGACCATCATCAGGAAGCTCGAGGCGGCGGCCTGGACGTCGACACCGTTCTGCCGCACCGTCTGGGGCAGACGCGCCTCGACGGTCTTGAGCCGGTTTTGCACGTCGACCTGGGCCATGTCCGGGTTGGTTCCAGGCCGGAAGGTGGCGGTGATCGACGCCGAGCCCGACGTGTCGGCCGAGCTCTCGAAGTAGAGCAGGTTCTTGACGCTGGCCAATTCCCGCTCGATCGGCGCGATGACGCTGTCGGTCAAGGTCTGGGTCGTGGCCCCGGGATAGCTGGCCGAAATGCTCACGCTCGGCGGCGCGACGGACGGAAAGCGCGCGATCGGCAGGCGCGGGATCGCCAGCAGGCCGGCGAGGATGATGAAGATGGCGAGCACCCAGGCGAAGACCGGACGCTGAATGAAGAACAGGGGCATGGTCTGGGGTTCCGGCTCAGTCCTGGGGGGCTTGGGTGGGTGTCGGGATCGACGCCGCGCCACGCCAAGGCGTGACCTTGAACGGCTGGCCCGAGGCCGCGTGGTCACGCCCCTCGACCACGATGACGTCGTCCGATTGCAGGCCGGCCAGCACCACGTAGCGGTTGTCGACGACCGGGCCGAGGGTGACCGGTCGACTGGCGGCCTGACCGCCGCGTTGGATCACCACGACCTGCGGCTTGCCGCCGGAGAAACTCACGGCCTGCTGGGGAATGCTTGGCAGGTTCCGCGCCGGGCCGCGCGGCAGGCGCGCCCGAACGAACATCCCCGGAAGCAGCCGGCCCGTCCTGTTGTCCACCTCGATCCGCGCCCTCAAGTCGCCCGTTCCAGGGTCGACCGCGACTTCGGAAAAGAGCAGGCGGCCCGACAGCCCCATGGGCTTGCCGTCGGCGTCCAGCAGTTCAACCTGGGGCGAGCCGCCGCCGCCCGCGTCTCGAAGCGCCAGCAATCGCGCCGCCGGCTGGCGCACGTCGACATAGACCCGGTCGATCTGCTGCACCGTGGCCAGCGCGTCGGTCTGGCCCTGGGCGACGAGCGCGCCTTCGGTGACCGACGCCGCGCCGATCCGGCCGGAGATCGGCGCGGTCACCGTCGAAAAGTTCAGGTCAAGCCGGCGCCGGGCCAGGGTCGCCCGGGCGCTCAGAAGGTCGGCGTCGGCCTGGGCGAGCGCCGAAACGGCGTTGTCGTAGGTCTGGCGGCTGACCGCGTCGGTCTCGACCAGCGGCGCCATGCGCTGGGCCTGAAGCCGCGCCTGGATGCGGACGGCCTCGGCCCGACGCAGCGCGCCGGCCGCGATGTCGGCCTCCACGCGGAAGGTCGCCGGGTCGATCTGGAACAGCGGCTGGCCGGCGCGCACCAGAGCGCCCTCCTCGAACAGGCGGCGGCGAACCAGGCCTGCGACCTGGGGCCGAATTTCAGCCGTCCTGAAGGCCGAAACTCGTCCCGGCAGGTCGTCGGTCAGCAAGACGGCGTTGACGGTCGGCGTCGTCGTCGACACGACCGCGGGAGGCGTAGCCGCCGGCTCACCCCCATGGCAGGCGCAGACCATGAGAGCCAGGACCGCCGTACTGGTGGTCCGGGCGATGCGCGAAGCCTTGGCCATGTCATCCTTCTCCTACAGGCGAGGACAAAGGAGCCCGCGCGTCGGGGGGTCTTTCGCAGCGCCGTGCTGCTGGACCGTGGAAGTTTCGTGGAGGGTTCATGGAGAGACCGGCCATGCTCTTGGCGGATCTTCAGGAGCGCCTAATCTTCCGCCCATGAACGAACTGGTGCTCATCGCGGAAGACGATCGCGACATCGCCGATATCCTGGACGGCTATCTGACGCGGGAGGGGTTCCGCACGGTCTGCGCGGGCGATGGCCAGGTGGCCGTCGACCTCTACGGCATGCTGCGCCCCGACGTCGTCATTCTCGACGTCACCATGCCCAAGCTGGACGGATGGAAGGTGCTGACCGAAATTCGCCGACGAGGCTCCACGCCCGTCGTCATGGTGACGGCGCTGGATCAGGACGTCGACAAGATCCACGCCTTGCGCAACGGCGCGGACGACTATGTCGTCAAACCGTTCAACCCCGTGGAGGTGGTCGCGCGGGTGCAGGCGCTGCTGCGGCGCGCCAGCGCCTCTCGCAGCGACCGGTTGCTGAGGGTTGGGCCGCTACGCATCGATCCGCAGGACTATCTGGCCGTGATCGCCACGCCCGACGGCGAGCGCAGCCTCGACCTGACCCTGACGGAGTTTCGGCTACTGGCGCACATGGCGCGCCAGCCTTCACGCGTCTTCACGCGGGCCGACCTTCTTGACGCCTGCCTGCCGGGCGACGATGTCCTGGAGCGGACGGTCGATAGCCATTTGAGCAAGCTGCGGCGCAAACTCGAAAGCGCCGGCGTCACCACCTTGCTGGGCGGCGTTCGCGGCGTCGGGTATCGGCTGGGGG
>NZ_AKKF01000168.1 GCF_000281955.1 Caulobacter sp. AP07
GTGCAGGTAAGCGATGGCCAGGGAAACATTCATGGTCGCCATCGTGCACCTCACCTGGAGAAGGTGGCATTTTGGCAAAGATTGTCAATATTGATCAATTCTCCGCCATGGCTCTTGGCCGCCTGGCGGCGCCGACCGCTTCACGCAATCAGGGGTGAAAGGGGCGACCGGCCCCATACCGCCCACGGATGCCGCAAGTCGCCTGCTCTTTCAGCAATATCGCCGTTCGTCGTCCGCGAAACCGGACGAGAGGCCTCGAAGCGTTTCCCTCAAAACGTGCGTTCCGTCACAATAAGCCACCATAAGGTGTGTGCGCGGCTTCACACGATCCCGTGCCCGAACCCTGGACCGAGGATGAAACGATGCCGGAAACCATCACCCTGAACCTGACGGTCTACCAGCCGGCCATCATGGCCGGTCCCGACGAGCAGGTCGGCTTCGAATATGACCTCACGATCGTCGTGCCCGATCTGAAGGCGGCGACGCAGGGCGATCCCGCCGTGGCCTCGACGGCGCGGTGCGAGGTGGTTCCGGTCACCGGCACGCTGTCGTTTCCCAACCCGGCGGTCCCGGTCATCTCGCCCTTCACCGGGCTGATGTTCATCTACGACAACGCCCCCCTGATCGGCTTTCCGCTGACGATCATCGCCCAGGGCGCCGAAGAGTTCCTGACATTCAACATGAACCTGTGCTTCCCGGCCTCGCCCCTCTACGCCTACAGCGGCGCCATCATGTTCGGCGAATGGCCCGGCCCGCTCAGCAACGTCACCGCCAGCTTCCTCTGCCCGCAGCCGACCTAGTCGTGGTCGGGAAGCCGGCCAGGGGCGCCGCCGCGCGCGCCGCGTCCGCGGCGGTGGCGCGCGGCGATGTGGCGGGTGGCGCGGGCGGCGATCGCCAATAAAAGCATCGGTTGCGGACTCCAAAACGCCCGCACGGGTACAGATCGCGATAGTTGAAAAAGTTCACGCACACCCTTCTTGCCGTTCCCGTATACCTAGGGCTGATTGCTGGCGAATTGAGCGGAGCCCCATGCGCTATCGAACGGACATTGACGGGCTACGGGCGGTCGCGGTGCTTCCTGTCGTCGCCTATCATGCGGGACTGGGCGGCCTTCCTGGCGGTTTTGTCGGGGTCGACGTCTTTTTCGTCATTTCCGGCTACCTGATAACGAGCAACATCGCCGCCGAAATCAAAGGCGGATCGTTCTCGATCCTCGGATTTTACGAGCGTCGTATTCGCCGGATCGCACCGGCCCTGTGCTCCATGCTCATCGCGGCCACCGTCGTGGCCTACATGGTTCTGTTGCCGTTTGAGTATATCGACTACTCTCGGAGCCTGGCCGCATCCATACTGTCGTTTTCGAACATATATTTTTGGACACAGTTCAACTATTTCGACGCCGGCGCTCTGTCGAAACCGCTTCTGCACACGTGGTCGCTATCGGTCGAAGAGCAGTTCTACCTGGTATTTCCTCTACTGCTTTCTTTCCTGCACAAGAAAGCGCCGAGCCGGGTCGGTTTGGTAATCGTCGCCATTGCCCTGGTGTCTCTAATTCTGAGCACCGTGGGTGTTTTCACCGACAAGGTCGCGACTTTCTACCTGCCGCATACCCGCGCATGGGAGTTGTTGCTGGGGTCGATGGTCGCGTTGAAGATCACGCCGGCCTTGAGCGGCCCCGTGATCCGGAACGTGGCCGCGGCCGTCGGGTTGGCGTTGATCGGCGGCGCCGTGCTGCTGTTTCGCGAGTCCATGCTTTTCCCCGGGCCGGCGGCGCTGATCCCCTGTGTCGGCGCGGCGCTGATCCTCAGCGCGGGGGAGGGCGGGACAACCCTGGCGGGCCGATTGCTGTCCTGGAGGCCCGTGGTCTTCGTCGGCCTGGTCTCCTACTCGCTCTATCTCTGGCATTGGCCGGTCATCGTGTTCACCCAGATGAACGCCCACCTGCTCCAGGGGGCGCCCGCTCCCGTCATCAAGATTTCGATGATCGCGGTGTCGTTCGTCCTGGCCGTCATCTCCTGGCGGTACGTTGAAAGGCCCTTCCGCGAGGGGCCGTTGCGCCTGCCGCGACCCTCGCTGTTCAAGTTCGCGGCCGTCGTCGCCACGGCGCTGGTCGGATTGGGCATGCTGGGCCAGTTCGACAGGGGCCTTGAGTATCGCTACTCCCCGCAGGCCAGGAAGATCGGCGAAATGCTGGCGCAAACCGATCACAAGGGGTTTCGCGAAGGCGACTGCTTCATCGCCTCGGCCTACAAGGTGGAGGACTTCAAGGACTATTGCCTGTCCGAGAAGCCGTCGAATCCGGACTACTTGCTCATCGGCGACAGCCATGCGGCGCATCTGTGGTGGGGGCTTCACACGGCCTTGCCGACCGTGAACGTCATGCAGGCGACGGCGTCTGGCTGCAAACCGACCATCGACCAGGCGTCGTCCGCTGAGCGGCGATGCGTCGACCTGATGGATCGCATCTTCAAGCAGTACCTGCAGGATCACCAGGTGGACACCCTGGTGATCGCCGCTCGCTGGCAAGCCAGCGATCTTCCCCGACTGAGCAAGACGCTGGACTGGGCGACCGGCAAGGGGATCCAGGTGGTGCTCGTTGGCCCAATTCCCGAATATCGATCACGACTGCCCCGGCTATTGGCGATCGCCGACCGCTTTCACGACCCCGATCTCGTGGCGCGCCAACGCATCGACGTCAGCAAGCTTGACCGAAGCCTCGCCACGCTGGCGGGCCGTCGGCACGTCAAATACATATCGCTGCTCAAGACCATGTGTCCGGGCGGAACCTGTGTCGAGGTGGACTCCCTGGGCGAGCCCGTCCAGTTCGACTACGGCCACCTCACGGAACGGGGATCCCAGCTCGTCGTCGAGCGACTGGTTTCGACGGGGCAACTGCCCTGACGGGGACGGCGCGGCCGGCGGTTTGCCACTGTCCGGCCGCCCTCCTCACTGCATGAACCACCCGTGGCTCACCACCACCGACTGACCCGTCAGGGCGTTGGTCGGGAAGCCGGCCAGGAACACCGCCGTGCGCGCCACGTCGTCCACGGTGGTGAACTGGCCGTCGACGGTTTCCTTGAGCATCACGGTCTTGATGACCTCGTCCTCGCTGATGCCCAGCGCCTTGGCCTGTTCGGGGATCTGCTTCTCGACCAGGGGCGTGCGGACGAAGCCGGGGCAGATCAGGTTGGCGCGCACGCCGTGCGGGGCGCCTTCCTTGGCGACCACCTTGGCCAGGCCTTCCAGCCCGTGCTTGGCGGTGACGTAGGGGGCCTTGAGCACCGAGGCCTCCTTGGAGTGCACCGAGCCCATATAGATGATGCTGCCGCCGCGGCCCTGGGCGTACATCCGTTGCAGGCAGGCGCGGGTGGTCAGGAAGGCGCCGTCCAGGTGGATGGCCAGCAGCTTCTTCCAGTCGGAGAACTTGTAGGTGTCGAGCGCGCCGACGATCTGGATGCCGGCGTTGGACACCAGCACGTCGATGCCGCCGAACCGGGCGTCGACGGCGGCGATCCCGGCCTCGACCTGGGCCTCGTCGGTGACGTCCATGGCCACGCCGAAGGCGCGCTGGCCGCTGGGGTCGAACTCCAGGGCGGTGGCGTTGGCGGCCTCGAGGTTGAGGTCGGCGATGGCCACCTTGGCGCCCTGGGCCAGGAATTCCTTGGCGATGTCCTTGCCGATGCCGCTGGCGGCGCCGGTGATCACGGCGACCTTGTCTTGAAGGCTCATGGTCAGTCCTTTCCGGGGGAGGAGGAAGGCTTGGGGGTGGTGAAGTCGTAAGTCTCGACCGAGTGGGCCCCGGCCGGCCGGGTCAGCACCTCGGGGTGGGAGAGGGTCAGCAGGGCGTCGCGGCGGCCGGCCTCCCAGTGCTCCTCCATCGTCCGGCGCGAGAACTCGTAGTCCTTCGACTGGCCCTCGTAGGTGGCCGAGCGGTAGACCAGCTGGACGATGTTGTAGACGGCGGGGTCCGACGCCTGGGCCAGCAGCTGGGCCTGGGGCGTGGCCACCAGTTCCGGCGGCATCAGGGCCAGCAGTTCGTTGAAGGTGGCGCGCAGCTTCTGGGTCCGCTTGAAGCTGTCGGTGGCCGCGCGGGTGCGGCTGGAGAACTGCACCTCCTTCATCCGCACCGCCACCTCGGACAGGTCGCGCGGCAGCACGCCCTGGGCGCTCCACAGGTCGACCTGGAAGATCAGGGTGTCGAGGTCGGAGCGCGCCGACAGCACCCAGTCCAGCGGGGTGTTGGAGACCATGCCGCCGTCCCAGTAGAACTCGCCGTCGATCTCCACGGCGTCGAAGGCCGGGGGCAGGGCGCCGCTGGCCATGATGTGCTGGGGGCGGATGGTGTCGGTCTCGTTGTCGAAATAGGCGAAGTTGCCGGTGCGGACGTTCACTGCCCCGACGCTGAAGCGCATGGTCCTGGCGTTGATGCGGTCGAAGTCGACCAGCCGTTCCAGGGTGGGGCGCAGGGCCGAGGTGTCGTACCAGCTGGCCGCGCCGGGAGCGCCGGCCAGGCGCAGGAACGGCGGCGGGACACGCGGGGCGAAGAAGCCGGGCACGCCCTTGGCCACGATCTGGCCGGCCGCCAGCTGGTTGACCCAGCCGCGCGCGGCGTCGCCGTTCACCAGGCCGGTCCAGGCGCTGGCCCAGCCGCCGTCGTGGGGCTGGCTGACCAGCTCCCAGAACTCGCGCAGCCGGTCGCAGCGGGTCTCGCGCGGATTGCCGGCGATGATGGCGCTGTTGATCGCGCCGATCGAGATGCCGGCGATCCAGGTCGGCTCGACATTGGCGTCGAGCAAGGCCTCGTAGACTCCGGCCTGATAGGCGCCGAGCGCCCCGCCGCCCTGCAGCAGCAGGGCCACGCTCTCGAAGGCGGTGGCGTTGGGCTTGGGTTGCTCGGGCGGGGCGACCGGCTTGCGCGGGCGGCTATTCACGTTCGGGCACCGGGACGTTGAAGCCGTTGAGGGTGACCGACACCAGGGCGTAGAGGCCGACCAGATAGATCAGCTCGTTGGCGCCGTGCTGGCCGAAGGTCTTGACCGCCAGGGCGTACAGCGGCTCGGGCAGGACGCCGCCGCGGCTCAGCGCGTAGGCCACGTCGAAAGCGACGCTCTCGTCCTTGGCCAGGTCATTGGGCTTGAGGTCGGCGACCAGGGTGGCCAGACGCTCGGCCGGCATGCCGTCGCGCTCGGCCACGGCGATGTGGGCGTAGATCTCGTAGGCGGCGTCGTAGCGGGCCCCGACCACCAGGATGGCGATCTGGCGGACGTTGTCGGGCAGCACGGCGTTGGCGGTCATGGCCAGGGTGAAGTCCCAGATCGCCTTGCCGATCGCCGGCTCATGCAGCCAGGGGTTCCACGGCCCCATCAGCGCGCCGTCCTCGCGCTCGACCTTGAAGGCGTTGAAGTGGCCGGCGATCCCCTGCCGCATGTCGTCGTAGAGGGGTTTCTGTTCGGGGGAGAGGTCGGCGGGAGCGATCAGGGGCAGGCGCATGCGGAATCCTTCGACGAGCGAGGAGAGGCCACGGGCTTCGCAACGCAGGATCGTTGCTCAGCTTATGGTGCAGTGCAACATGGATATGGCGAGATCATGTCGATTGCCCGCGCGTCGCCGACCTCCGCCAAGCTTTCTCAGCCCTTGCCGAAGTCGCGGTCCGACAGCCCCGAAGTCATCTTCAGCAACGTCCGCAGGTCGGCGCGGCTGAAGCTCTGACGCGGCGCGCCGCAACCGTCGGCCGCCACCCGCAGCGCCCTTTCGAGGCGAACTACGGCCAGCCTGGGCTGGGCGAGAACCCGCCGCGACAGGACCTGGGCGGGCGCCAGGAGTATCGGAGCCTTTCGGCGGCACAGGGCTCCGTGGAACGACACAATCATTTCGTCATGGGTGCGCGTTGCGCTGATCTGACCGCCCCCTCGCTCGATCCAGCTGCGGCATTCCTCGTGGTCGAGGCCCGAAAGGGTACCGTCCCGCGCGCACCAGACCGACCAGGGCCCGACCCTCAGGGTGTTCTCCGCCCGCGCGCCCAGGATCGCCTCCGCCCGGGCCGAGGCCGGGGCGGCGACGGGCAGGCTCAGGAGCAGAGCGACCAGAGCGGCTGGGAACAGCGGGAGACCAAGCATGGTCACGAGCTTGCCACGACCTGGATCGCGGTCAAGTTGAACCCTACTTCGCCACGATCCTCGGCAGAGCCGTGATCGGCTCCAGGACGATGTCGCGGAAGAAGGTCTCGGCCCCCTCCGACTGCAGCTGGATCGCGCCGTGGGTCAGGGGCAGGGCGGGGCCGCCCTCCACGCCGTCGGCGTCGGTCGACCGCATGTCGCGGACCTCCATCACCGGCACGCCGTTGACCACGTGGATGGCGCGGTCGCCCAGCACGTAGAGGTCCAGCGTGTTCCATTCGCCGGCCGGATTCTCGGCGTCGCGGGCGGCCTCGACGTTCCAGTTCGGCGTGGCCACGGTGACGTCGCGCCCGACGGTCGAGAACCGCAGCTTCGGGGCGATCAGGCTGGGGTCATCGACGGCCTTGACCTGGGCGCTGACGGCGTCGCCGACCCGCACGACCATGCCGATCGAGCCCTGCATGATCTCGAACTCGACCGCCCGGCTCCAGGTGCCGAACACCGCGCCGAGCGGGCCGTGCGAATGGTAGAGCAGGCCGTTGTTGGGCGGCAGGGTCTGGCGCGGCGCCCAGCGGCCGGGGCCCCACTTGTATTGCAGGCGCAGGTGGTAGTCGTGGAAGTCGCCCTTGTGGACCAGGCTGCCCCAGGTCTTGCCGCTGACATAGAGGGCAGGCCGGCCGTCCTCGGTCACCACCTTGAAGATCTCGGCGCTCCGGGCGGTCGCGCCGATCGGGGCGACGGCGGGATGGGTGTAGGTCAGGGCCGGGTCGGCATAGCCGAGCCAGGCGTTCCAGTTCTTCAGGTCCTTGCCGTCGAACAGCGCCACGGCCGGGCCGGTCGCCTTGGGAACGTCGGTCAGCACCAGGGTCTCGGCGACGGCGGGGGTGGCGGCGGCGAGCGCCAGGGCGATGGCCAGGGTCTTGAGCATGTTTCCTCCAGGGCCCGTGGGTCGGCGGCCGATGAGGAAACTAGCTGACAGCGTTGTCTCTTCAAGCGGCGCATGGTCGTAGACCGGCGCGAGGTCGAGGGGCTTGGCGAAGCTCAAACAACCGTTAGACTTCGCGGCTCAACGAGAGGACGTCCCATGCCCAAGGCTCCCGCGAACGGTATCGAGATCGAGTATGAAACCTTCGGTCCCGAGACCGGCGAACCCTTGCTGCTGATCATGGGCCTGGGCCAGCAACTGACCCGCTGGCCGGTGTCGCTGATCGACCGGCTGGTCGGCGAGGGTTTCCGGGTCATCCGCTTCGACAATCGCGACATCGGCCTGTCGACCGGGTTCGACCAGGTGGTCACGCCCGACCTGCCGACGGTGTTCGGGGCGCTGGCCGGCGGCCAGGACCCGGGCGCACCCTACCTGCTGGCCGACATGGCCGACGACGCGGCCGGCCTGCTGGGCGCCCTGGGGATCGCGCGGGCCCACGTCGCCGGCGTGTCGATGGGCGGCATGATCGGCCAGATGCTGGCCGCCCGCCATCCAGGCAAGGTGCTGTCGCTGGTCTCGGTGATGTCGACCACCGGCAACCCGGCCGTGCCGCCGGCCTCGCCCGAGGCCCAGGCGGTGCTGTTCGCGCGGCCCGCGGCCACCGACCTCGACAGCCTGACCGAGCACGCGCTGAAGGCCCAGGTCGCCATCCAGAGCCCGGCCTGGCCGGTCAACCCGCAGACCGAGCGGCCGCTGCTGCGGGCCGCCATCCAGCGCGCCTACCACCCGGCCGGCGTGCTGCGCCAGATGATCGCCGTCATCGCCTCGGGCGACCGGCGCGAGGCGTTGAAGACCATCACCGCCCCGACCGTGGTGCTGCACGGCGCCGACGACCCTTTGGTGCGGGTCGAGGGCGGCAAGGACACCGCCGCCACCATCCCGGGGGCCGAGCTGCGGATCATCGACGGCATGGGCCATGACCTGCCGGCCGCCGTGCACGACGCCTTCATCGACGCGGTGAACACGGCGGCGGCGCGGGCGCGGCAGCTGGTCTAGGGGATGAAGTTGGGGACAGGCCCATGGGCCTGTCCCCGTCAGCACTCTTCGAATAATACCGTCATCCCGGGCCTCGTGCCCGGGATCCATTTGTCCGCCGCAGGTGCGGAGCCTCAGCCGGCCTCGTCTGTGCGGAGGAAGTCGACGATCATGGGCACGACGACATCAGGCCGTTCCTCCATCAGCCAATGGCCGGTATCGGGGAGAACGATCTCATGCACGTCGTCGGCGACGGCGCGCATAAACCGGGCCGTGTAGTGACCGAAGGCCTTGTCACCTCCGACTGCAAGGACGGGTAGCCTGAGCCGCACGCGGCTCAGCTCGACATCGTCCTTGGCGTCTTGGGGAAAGGCGGCGAACTGCGCGAAACCGGCGCGCATCGCGCCCGGCTCGGCATATTGCCGCGCGAAATGATCGCGCGTGGCCTCCGAGATTTTGGATGGATCGGCGGCAAACCGCCAGAAATGGTCGAAATAGATGCGTTCCCGACCGGCCACGAGCCGTTCAGCGTCCGGACCACCAAAATACCAGTGCCAAAGCGCCGGCATCGCCGCGACTTCGGCCCACGGCCCGACCCCTGGAATGGGCGCCTCCATGAAGACCAAGCTTGTGACCTTGTCGGGATATTGAGCCGCATAGGAATAGGCGATGATACCACCGAGGTCGTGACCGACGATCGCGGCCTTGTCGAAGCCGAGCGCGGTGACGACAGCTCGAATGTCGCGAGCTTGGGTTTTCTTGTCATAGCCGCTCACCGGTCTTGAAGAGCGACCCAGACCGCGCAGGTCCGGGACGATCACCGTGTGGGTCGCGGCCAGTTCCCGCGCCAATGGCCCCCACATGTCTCCTGTCTCGACGTAACCATGCAGGAGAACAACCGGGTTACCCGTGCCTGCCGTCCGGACGAAGATCGTCGCGCCATCCACGCTGACCGATTGCGATCGGAACGCTTCTGGCAAGCCCGGCTCCTCCGCCTCCACGCGCGAGGCGAAGGTCAAAACCGTCAAAATCAAGAGAATTCGCAAGATCACCTGGCCGCTCCTTGTCACTTGCGAACGAGGCTAGTGCGGAGGGTGTCCTGTTCGAATTGGCAAAATTGACAAACTATGTGCAAATTATGCCAATCAATCCGGAGCGAGACATGGTGACGAAACCGCCCATCCATGTGGTGATCTGGCTGCCGGAAACCTTCTATGCGGCGGTCGCGGCGACCTTGGCCGAGATCTTCCAGCTGGTGAACACGCTGCGTCGCGAGGCGGTGTTCAGCTTCGAGTTCGTCTCCCGAAGAGGGTGTACGCCCGCGGCCTCGGGCGTCTCGTTCGCGGCGCGCGAAACGCCCTCACGGACACCTGACGTCCTGATCCTGCTCGCCGTACCCGGCATGGAGCGGAGCGCGCTCCTTGCCGATCTCGACGCTGAATCCAGTCTTGCGGCGCCGTTCATCGCGCATGCGCGGCAAGCCGGAGCGATCATCGCCGCGCATTGCTCGGCAAGCTACTTCCTAGCCCAGGCCGGGGTCCTCGATGGCAAGGCGGCCACGGTGTCGTGGTGGCTAAAGGACGACGTGGGCCGGCTGTTCCCCAAGGTTCGCTGGGACGCATCGCGCCTCCTCGTGCGCGACGGCCGCCTCTATACGTGCGGAGGCGGATTTTCGGGACTCGAACTGGCCAAGGCGCTACTCAAGGACCTGGGCTTTCAGGATGAGGAACGCTGGGTGCGAAAGCTCCTCGTGCTGCCGCCCTCTCGCCATCTGCAGACGCCCTATGAGATCGACCTGGCTGAGTTCGCGCCACAAGCCGCTTCATTGCGCGAGCGCCTCGACGCGCTCCCACTCGACGACATCGCATCCCTGGACCTCACCGCGCTCGCCAGCCGCCTGACGCTTACGCCACGCACCATGGCCCGTCGCTTCGCCGACGAGATTGGGTTCAGTCCGGGTCAGTGGCTCAAGGATCGTCGCCTGGCGATCGCGCGAACGCTCTTGGAGGAGACCGATATGAGCGTCGCCGAGGTTTGCCACCGGGTCGGCTATGAGGACGAGGCCTCCTTCAATCGGTTGTTCTCAAAGACCATGGGCATGCCGCCGGGCGCCTATCGGCGTGAGAGCCGATAGGCGCCCGGTGAGGCGGATCACCCAAGGTCGCCGAACTCTATCGGCGCAAGGCCCGGGATGACGGACGTTGAGGAGGAAGCGCGCGCGTCGCGTAGGCGAAACGGCGGCGACGAGATCAACGATGGGGCAAGGGCGTCCTCAAAGCTCAACCGCCACCTCGCCGGCTTCCCAGCCGCCCCCATCGGCGCCACCTTCGCCGCATGACCTATCGCGCGACGCTGGGAGCCACGACCTGGACCTTCGAGGGCCTGGCCGACCTGATGGCCAAGGCCTCGCCGTTGCGTTCGGGCGACGTGCTGGCCGGGATCGCCGCCACCAGCGCCCAGCACAACGTCGCCGCCAAGATGGCCCTGGCCGACACGCCGCTGAAGGCCTTCCTGGACCAGGCCCTGGTCCCCTACGAGACCGACGAGGTCACCCGGCTGATCCTCGACGGCCACGACGCGGCGGCCTTCGCGCCCGTGGCGTCGCTGACGGTCGGCGCGTTCCGCGACTGGCTGCTGTCGGAGATCGCCACGCCGGCCGCCCTGGCCCAGCTGGCCCCGGGCCTGACCCCGGAGATGGTGGCGGCGGTCAGCAAGCTGATGCGCAACCAGGACCTGATCCTGGCCGCCTCCAAATGCCGGGTGACGACGCGGTTTCGCGACACCATCGGCCTGCCGGGGACCATGGCCGTGCGCCTGCAGCCCAACCATCCGACCGACGACCCGGCCGGGATCACCGCCTCGATCCTGGACGGCCTGCTCTACGGCTGCGGCGACGCGGTGATCGGCATCAACCCGGCCAGCGACAACCTGTCGGTGCTGGCCGACCTGACCCGGCTGATGGACGACCTGATCCAGCGCTTTACGATCCCCACCCAGTCCTGCGTGCTGACCCACGTCACCACGGCCATCCAGCTGATCGAGCGCGGCGCGCCGGTCGACCTGGTGTTCCAGTCGATCGCCGGTACGGAGGCGGCCAACGCCAGTTTCGGGGTGACCCTGGCGCTGCTGAAGGAGGGGCTGGACGCCGGCCGCTCGCTGAACCGGGGCACGGTCGGCGACAACGTCATGTATTTCGAGACCGGCCAGGGCTCGGCCCTGTCGGCCGGCGCGCACCACGGGATCGACCAGCAGACCCTGGAGGCCCGGGCCTACGGCGTGGCCCGGGCCTTCGAACCGCTGCTGGTCAACAGCGTGGTCGGCTTCATCGGGCCGGAATACCTCTATGACGGCAAGCAGATCATCCGGGCCGGCCTGGAGGACCACTTCTGCGGCAAGCTGCTGGGCGCGCCGCTGGGGGTGGACGTCTGCTACACCAACCACGCCGAGGCCGACCAGGACGACATGGACAGCCTGCTGACCCTGCTGGCCACGGCGGGCGTCACCTTCGTCATGGGCGTGCCGGGGGCCGACGACGTGATGCTGAACTATCAATCGACCTCGTTCCACGACGCGCTCTATGTCCGCGAGCTGCTGGGCCTGAAGCGGGCGCCGGAGTTCGAGGCGTGGCTGGAACGCGCGCGGATCGTCGGGGCCGACGGCCGCCTGGCCCCGCGCGTCGCCGGTCATCCGCTGCTGACGGCGGGGGCCAGGACTTGAGCGCGCCGGTCACCCCCGATCCCTGGACCGCCCTGCGCCGCCACACCCCGGCCCGCATCGCCCTGGGCCGCACGGGCTCCAGCCTGCCGACCGCCGAGGTGCTGGCCTTCGCCCTGGCCCACGCCCAGGCCCGCGACGCGGTGCATGCGGCGTTCGACGCCGAGGGCGTGGCGGCGGCGATCGAGGCCCTGGGCCTAGCGACGACCATCGTCGACAGCGCCGCCCCGGACCGGGCGTCCTACCTGCGCCGGCCGGACCTGGGGCGGACGCTGTCGGCGGCGGGGCGCGCCGCCCTGGCGCCGGGGTCCTGCGACCTGGCCATCGTCATCGCCGACGGCCTGTCGAGCACCGCCGTCCACGCCCACGCCGCGCCGCTGGTCGAAGCCCTGCTGCCCGCCGTGCGCGCGGCCGGCTGGCGTGTCGGGCCGGTGGTGGTCGCCCGCCAGGCCCGCGTGGCGCTGGGCGACGCGGTCGGCGAGCTGCTGGGCGCGCGGCTGGTGATCCTGCTGGTCGGCGAGCGGCCCGGCCTGTCGTCGCCCGACAGCCTGGGGGCCTACATCACCTTCGCCCCCCGGGTCGGCCGCACCGACGCGATGCGCAACTGCGTCTCCAACATCCGGGCCGAGGGGCTGAGCTACGCGGCCGCCGCGTTCAAACTGGCCTGGCACACCCGCGAGGCGCTGCGGCTGGGGCTGACGGGCGTGGGGCTGAAGGACGAGAGCGACACGGCGCTGCTGGGGGGCGCGCCTGCGCTTCCTTAGGTCCTCCCCCTGTGGGGGAGGCGGCCCGAAGGGCCGGAGGGGGGAGTGATTCCACCTCACAAATAATCCCCCCACCGATCGCTTCGCGATCGCCTCCCCCACAGGGGGAGGACCTAGAGGAGGTTCGAGATCTCGATCAGGTTCGCGTCCGGGTCCCGCACATAGACCGACAGGATCGGCCCCGACGCGCCCGTCCGCTTCACCGGCCCTTCCTCGACCGCCACCCCCAGCGCGCCGAGATGCTCGATCACCGCCTCGATGGGCGTCGAGGACACGAAGCACAGGTCGGCCGAGCCCGGCGTCGGCCTCAGCGCCTTGGGCTCGAACTCCTTGCCGGCCTCGTGCAGGTTGATCTTCTCGCCGCCGAACACCAGGGCCGTGCGGCCCTCGCCGAAGGTCTCCACCCGCATGCCCAGCACGTCGCGGTACCAGGCGGTGGTCGCCTCCAGGCTGGCCACGGTCAGCACCAGGTGGTCGAGGTAGTCGATGGTGATCATGCCGTCTTCATAGCAGACCCGCGGCGCGGCGCCGAAATAGTGAACGCTGGTCGCCCAAACGCCGATCCGTCGAAACGCGGAGTCGCCGTCCTCGCGTTCCGCGCGCAATCTCCCCCCGGGATCTTGCAACCAAGGGGACGGCCATGAGCGAGGAAACCGCCGGGGGCGGCGTCAGCTACGAGAAGGTCGACGCCGCGTATTTCGACAAGCGCGGACTGAAACGCTATGCGGGCGTGTTCTCGCTGTGGGCCCTGGGGGTCGGGGCGGTGATCTCCGGCCAGTTCTCGGGCTGGAACCTGGGCATGGGCGTCGGCGGCTGGGGCGGCATGCTGGTCGCCACCCTGATCATCACCGTCATGTACCTGGGCCTGACCTTCTCGATCGCCGAGATGGCGGCGGCCCAGCCGCACACCGGCGGGGCTTACAGCTTCGCCCGCGCCGCCATGGGGCCGTGGGGCGGCTTCATCACCGGCCTGTGCGAGAATGTCGAATATGTGCTGACGGCGGCCGTCGTCTGCTTCTTCATCGGCAGCTATCTGGGCGGCATCTTCGAGACGCCGGCCTGGGTGCAGCCGCTCTACTGGATCGGGGCCTATGTCATCTTCGTCGGGCTGAACGCCGGCGGGGTGGCGATGTCGTTCAAGTTCACGGTGTTCATCACCCTGCTGGCCCTGGCCTGCCTGATGGTGTTCTGGGTCAGCGCCCTGCCGCACGCCGACTTCTTCAAGTACGCCATGAACGTCGGCCCCGGCGGGACCGAGCTGAAGGACGGCCACGGGCCGTTCCTGCCGGCCGGGGTCGGCGGGGCCCTGGCCCAGCTGCCGTTCGCGGTGTGGCTGTTCCTGGCCATCGAGCAGTTGCCCCTGGCGGCCGAGGAGTCGCACACCCCGGCCCGCGACCTGCCCAAGGGCATCATCCTGGGCATCTCGACGCTGATCGTCTCGGCCCTGCTGGTGCTGTGGCTCAACAGCGCCATCGCGCCGGGGGCCTTCGCGCTGTCGAAGTCGGGCGAGCCGATCCTCGAGGGCTTCCGCACGATCTATGGCGGCGGCCTGGCCAAGGTCCTCGCCGCGATCGCGGTGGCTGGCCTGGTCGCCAGCTTCCACGCCATCATCTTCGCCTATGGCCGGCAGATCTATTCGCTGTCGCGGGCCGGCTACTTCCCCCGCGCCCTGTCGGTGACCCACGGGGTGCGCAAGACGCCGGACGTCGCCCTGCTGACCGGTTCGGCGGCAGGCCTGGCGGTCATGCTGGCCGTCTGGTTCATCCTCGGGGCCGAGAAGGGCGCGGCGGCGATCGGCGGCACGCTGCTGAACATGGCGGTGTTCGGGGCCATGCTGTCCTATGTGGCGCAGGGTGCGTCGTTCATCCTGCTGCGCCGCAAGTTCCCGCTGATGGAGCGACCCTACAAGAGCCGGTTCGGGGTCACTGGGGCCGTCCTGACGGTGGTGATCTCGCTGGTCACCATCTTCTACCAGCTGAAGGACCCGATCTATCGCAGCGGGGTGATCGGCGTGGCCGTCTGGTTCGCGGTCGGCATCGCCTACTTCGCCGCCTTCGGCCGCAAGAAGCTGGTGCTGTCGCCGGAGGAAGCCTTCGCCCTCAATGGCGGCAAGGCGGCCTATGAGACGCACTGACCCGGTCGGCGGCGGGTTTGAGACGCTAGGTCAATGTAACGCTTTGTAAAAACGAGGCTACCACCTCTAGTGGCGCTGGGGTTCATGCCCTTTAACATCCGCCGAACAGCGTTTTAGGGGATGGATCATGAACCGGGCGGTCGCGATGCGCGGCCTTGGCGCGACGAGCGTCGGGGTCGCGTTCCTCAATCCGCTGGTCGCCGAGATCACCCAGGCCCTGCTGGACCTGGGCGGCGCGGCGCACCGCGACCTGGTGGTGGCCTATATCGCCAAGCAGCGCGGCGTCTATCGCCCGCCGGAGAGCCTGCGGCGCGAGCTGGACGAGGCCTTCGCCGCCTATTGCGGCCAGGCCAGCGATCCGCGCGCGTCGGGCCTGCTGCACCTGCCCTACGGGCCCTACAGCCACCGCTGGGCGCTGACCGACCAGGCCTATGGCCTGCTGCGCGGCGGAACGCCCGCCAACGCCCGGCGGGATGTTCGCGTCGGGGCGCGATGAACGTGATGACGGCCTTGCAGGACCTGGCCGACCGCCTGGGCCTGCACCCGGCCCCGCACCGGACGGCGGACGGCCGTCCCAGGCGGCTGTTCCTGGCCGCCGCCGGCCTGGCCAGCCTGGCGCTGTGGACGGCCATCGGCTGGGGGCTGTGGCGGTTGATCGCCTGGCTGGGCTGGATCTAGCCGCGTCGAAACGGATGACCCGGCCGCGTCCGGAAGCTAGAGCATTTTCGAGCGAAGTGGCTTCCGGTTCGCGTGAAGAAAATGCGTCAAACAAAAATCTAGAGCCCCGGCCTGATGCAATCAGGTCGGGAAGCGCTCTAGAGTTCATGGACCGAGCTTTCGGTCGGGGAGCAGACACACGTGCGTATTGTGATGATGGCCTCGGTCGCGTTCTCGACCCTGGTGCTGGCCGGCTGCGCCACTCCGCCGCGTGTGGCGCATGACGGCGCCCTTCCAGCCTTGGCCGGCCAGGCCCTGGCCGCCCCGGCCAGTCCGGCGGCGCCGACCGGAACCGACGTCGCCCTGGCCAAGGCGATCGAGGCCCAGGTGATGAGCCGCCTGGTCGCCGGCGGAGCCGACGCCTCGGGCGCGCGGCCCCCGGCCTATCTGGTGCAGGTGGCGGTCGGGACCTCGGCGCCCGCCGTCGGGGTCTCCGCCGCCGCCGGCCCCCTGGCCGCCCAGGCCCCGTGGCGCAGCGCCCCCACCCGGCTTCACCCGTGGTCGCGTCGCGGCCCGGTCCGCGTGGCCACCCTGGTGGTCCTCGACGTCGCCACCGGCAAGCCGACGGGGTGGGCCACGGCGCGTTCGTCCAGCGCCGACGCGACCGACCTGGCCGACCGGCTGGTGGCGGCCCTGAGCTCGCCGCCGGGCAAGGGCTAGGATTAACAATCCGTCATCTCGCAGAACGCCGTTCACCCGATCCTCTGGACGCGCTATCGAGGTCCAAAGCCAAAGGTGAGGACTCTCCCATGACGTCACGGCCCATGCTTTCCATCCTGGCGGCGTTCGCCGTCGGCGCGTTCGCCCTTCCGGTTGCGGCCGAGGTTCCGGCCAACATCACCGCCGCCCTGGCCGACCCGGCCCGTCCGGCGGCCGACAGCGCCCGCGACGCCGCGCGACATCCGGGCGAGATCCTGGCCCTGGCCGGGGTCAAGCCTGGCGCCAAGGCGCTGGATTTCATCATCGGTGGCGGCTACTTCACCCGCATCCTGTCGCCGGCCGTCGGCCCGATGGGCAAGGTCTACGCCTACCAGCCCGCCGAATTCATCGCCTACAAGGTCAGCTACGGCGAGGACCTGAAGGCCGTGGCCGGGGCTTACAAGAACGTCACGCCCCTGAACGGCAGCCTCGGCGCGCTGGACCTGCCCGGCGACCTGGACCTGATCATCACCGTCCAGAACTACCACGACCTGCACCTGAAATCGTCGCCGGCCGGGGCGGCCGCCGCGATCGACGCCGCGATCTTCAAGGCGCTGAAGCCCGGCGGCGTGTTCCTGATCGTCGACCACGCCGCCGTCGACGGCTCGGGGACCACGACGTCCGACAGCCTGCACCGCATCGACATCGCGGCGGTCAAGAAGGAGGTCGAGGGGGCGGGCTTCAAGCTGGCGGCCGAGAGCCCGCTGCTGCGCAACCCCGCCGACCCGCGCACCCAGATCGTCTTCGACCCCGCCATCCGGGGGAAGACCGACCAGTTCATCCTGAAGTTCGTGAAGCCGTAGGGGCGAGGACGGGGACACACACTCACCCCCACGGCCCTTGATCAGAGGGCAGGGTGGGGAGCGTGAGTGTGTGTCCCCAACCGCGCCACGGCCTATTACCCCACCGCCTCCGGCAATCTCAGCGTGAACGTCGCCCCTTGTCCCGGCGTGCTGGTGCAGGTCACGGCGCCGCCGTGGCGGGCGGCGGCGGCCTGGACGAAGGCCAGGCCCAGGCCGGCGCCGTCGGCGGCGGCCGCGCCCGGCCGGTCGAAACGCTGGAACGGGCGGAAGGCCAGCGCGGCCTCCTCGGACGTCAGGCCCGGTCCCTGGTCGGCGACGGCGAGGTCGATGAAGGTGCGGCCGCCGTCCAGCACCGCGGCGGCGCGCACGGTGATGCCGGCGCCGTCGGGGCTGTACTTCACCGCGTTGCCGATCAGGTTGACCAGGGCTCGGGCCAGCACGCCGCGGTCGCCCAGCACCATCATCGGCGCGTCACAGCCCTCCTGGCGGATCTCGATCCGGCGCTGGCGGCATTGCGGCCACAGCTCGTCCACCGCCTCGACGGCCACGTCGCAGACGTCGAGCGGCTCCATGGTCGTCTGGGTGACCTCGGCCCGGGCCAGTTGCACGAAGCCGTCGGCCAGGGCCAGGGTGCGGCGGGCGCAGGCGGCCAGGCGTTCGGAGATCTCGGCCGGCAGGTCCGGCGTGGTGGCCAGCAGGGCCAGGATCGAGGTCTGCGGCGAGCGCATGTCGTGGGTCAGCAGTTGCAGGGCCTGCTCGCGCTGACGCATGGCGGCGGTCAGGGGCGTGATGTCGGCCAGGCGCAGGATCCAGCCGGCGTCGCCCCCATCCTTTGGGCCGGCTTCGTCGCGGCGGAACACCGTCTGCAACTGGTAGGCGCGGCCGTCGGCCAGGTGCAGATCGATGGCGCGACCGCTGTCGGCCTCGGTCGGCCAGGTCGGCGGGAAGGTGCGGCCCAGCGGCTCCAGGGCGTTGAGGGCGCCGGCCAGGGTCCCGCCGCCCGTCGCCTGGGGCGCGCGGCACAGCAAGGTCCGGGCGGCGGCGTTGGCGGCGATCACCCGGCGCTCGGCGTCGGCCACCAGGGTGGCGTCGGGCAGGCTGAACAGGGCGTCGGCCGAGAACCGCCGCAGGTCGTCGATCCGGGTGATGGCCGCGCCCAGGCTGAAGGCCTGGCGGGCGACGACGTCGCTCTCGAAGCCGGCCTCGTCGCGGGCGGAGGCCGGACCGGCCGACCTCAGGCGGTCCAGCTGATGGCCCAGCAGGTCGTTGACCCGGCCCAGCTGGCCCCAGCCCCACAGCAGCGAAACCACCGCCAGGCCGAGGATCGCCGCCACCGGCGACAGCCACAGGTGGGCGACGCCGAACAGGGCGGCGCTGACGCCCAGGGCGACCGCCAGCAGGCTGGCCAGCAGCAGCAGGTTGGCGCGCGGCGGCAGCACCAGCAGGCCGGCCAGCAGCAGCCACAGCAGGCTGAGGGCGAAGGTCAGGCGGCTGACCAGGCCGGCCGGCTTGACCATCTTGCCGCCGCGCAGGCCGTCCAGCACGCTGGCCTGCAGCTGCACGCCGGTCATGCTGGCCGCGTCGGGGGTGACCGGGGTGGGGAAGGCGGGGCCCAGGCCCGGCGCGGTCAGGCCGACGAACACCGTGCGGCCGGCGATCAGGTCGGGTGGGATCTCTCCGGCCAGCACGCTGGAGAAGGCGATCTGGCGATAGCGGTCGGGCGGCCCGGCGAAGGGGATCAGCAGGGTGGTGGCCGAGCCGCGCGTGGCGTCGGGCGCGTCGAACGCCTTGGTGGCGCGATGGACCACGGTCATCAGGTCGGGGGCCAGGTCGGGGCCGTCGGCCTCGAACGGGGCCATGCGGCGGACCACGCCGTCGGCGTCGAACCGAACGTGGGCCAGGCCGAGGCCGGCCGCGCCCTGGGCCAGTTCGGGCAGGGGCCCGACCAGCGTCGGCGGGGCGCCGTCCTGGCCGTCGGACTCCAGGAACTGCGGCAGGTAGACCTTGCCCGAGCGGGTGACCGCCGAGGCCAGAGCCGCGTCGTCGGCCGGGTCGGGGGCCGGCTGGCTGAACAGCACGTCGTAGACGATGGCCTTGGCGCCGGCCTGGGTCAGCCGGTCGATCATCGCCGCGTGCCGGGCCCGCGACCAGGGCCAGGCGCCCAGTTCGCGCAGGCTGCGCTCGTCGACGCCGACGATCAGGATCGAGGGATCGACCGGCCGGGCCGAGGCCCGCTGCAGGCGGTCATAGAGAATGTTGTCCAGGCGCGTGGTCAGCGGGCTGGCCGTCAGGGCGGCCAGGGCCAGGCTGGTCAGGGCGGCGACGACCAGCCAGCTGAGCAGCCGACGCTTGGTGGACCGGGGCGGGTGGCGTCGGAACAATCGCAAGGGAAGATCCAGGCCCGAAGCGTTTTCGAGTGAAGCGGGTGTCGGTTCGCTTGAAGAAAAAGCGCCAAACAAGGCTTAGCGCCCGATTTGCAGGGGCTGCAACGGGCCGAGCCGTTCGGTGTAGGTCCCCTTCTTGAACCGCACCGCGCTGACGCGCCAGCTGTAGGCGCCGGGCGGCAGGTCGGTGAGGGTCAGCTGGGAGTCCGTCAGGCCGGGCTGGTCGACGATCGGCGAGACTGGCTCGGTTCCGGAAAACAGCTGGAAGCGGAAGCTGCGCACGCCGTCGCCGGCGGCGTTCCAGCGGAACAGGAAATAGCGGTGCTTGCCTTCGACGCTGGGCGTGGGCGAGGGGCCCGGCTCCAGGGTGTCCAGGTCGCGGTCGAAGCTGTAGTCGGCCCCCATGCCTTCCAGCCCGCCGCCGTCCAGCGCGGTCAGGCGGATGAAATAGGTGCCGCCCGGCATGTCGTCGAACATCGCGACCGGCTCGGGCGCCATGGCCTCGGCGAACAGGTCGACGAAGCCGGCGTCGCGCGCCAGCTGCATCCGGTAGGCGGCGGCCCCGGCCACGGGCTCGGCGGCGAAGCGGATCACCCGCTCGCTCTGGCGGTCGCCGCCGGGCGCCAGGCGGGGCGGCGGCAGCAGGGCGGTCGGCCCGCTGACGGCGTCGGCGGTGGCGGTGACGCCGAAGCCGGCCGGGGTGGCGGCGGCCATGTTCAGGACCACGGGCTTGGCGTCGGGTGCGTAGACCGCCACGGCGCCCTTCAGCACCTCGGTCTGGGCGCGGGCCGGCAGGCCCGGCTGGGCCGGGGCGTAGCGCACCCGGAACTCGGTGCCGCGCACCGCCGAGATCGAGACCGGCGTGCGGACCTCGAAGCGGGCGTTGGGGTTGGTGGTCGGGGTGGCCGACACCGTTCCGCGGCCCTCGTCCAGCTGGAAGATCCGCTGCGGGGCGCTGGTCAGCACCACCTGGCGCAGGCGCACGACGCGCAGGCTGGTGTTGGAGGGCAGGGTGACCCGCGAGGCGTCGGCGATGTCGATGGTGGCGAAGGCGTTGGGGCCGGTGATCAGCCGCTGGCCCTCGAGGATCGCCATGCCGACCCGGGCCGGCGCGAGGCGGCCGTCGGTCTCGACCTGGACCCGGCCGCTGAAGGCGCTGAGCCGGGCGTCCAGCGGGTCGGTGCGGAGCAGGGACGGGTCGATGCGCAGACGCGCGCCGATCGGCAGCACGCGGGGCTGGCTGATCCGGTTGACGCGCTGCACATGGCGGTAGTCGTTGACGCTGCGCAGATAGGCCTTGGCCAGATCGTAGAGGGTGTCGCCCCGCTGGACCACGTAGGTGATCGGCGCGTCGAGGGGCGAAGGGGGAGGCGGAGCGGTCGGCGGACCGGCCAGGGCCATGCCAGGGACGAGGCTCAGCGCCGCGGCGGCGGCGAGGTCTCGCACGGGGGCAAGCTTCATGAGGGAACGGCTCCGGTCGCGGTGTCGGTTTCGGGTTCGCAGGCTTCCAGTCGGTAGCCGAACCCGTAGACCGTGGTCAGTCTAAAGCCGTTCGCGGGCCGAAGGTGAAGCTTTGATCGCAGGCGCGAGACGTGGGCGTCCAGGGTGCGGGTCTCCAGGTCCGGCCGCTGGCCCCAGACCCGGCGCAGCAGGTACTCGCGCGACAGCGGCCGGGCCAGGTTGTTGAACAGCAGCGAGGCCAGCTGGAACTCCTTGGGCGTCAGGGTCTCGACCCGGTCGCCCCAGCCGGCCGTCTGGGCGCCGGGGTCCAGGCGGTAGGGCCCGTGCTGCTCGACCTGCGGGATGGCGGCCGGGCGATAGGCGCGGCGGGCCAGGGCGTTGACCCGGGCCAGCAGCACCGGGGGCTGCAACGGCTTGACGATGTAGTCGTCGGCCCCGGCGTTGAGGCCCGCGACCAGGTCGGCCTCGATCGAGCGACTGGTCAGCAGCAGCACCGGCGGGGCGGGCGTCAACACCTCGCCGATTCGGCGCAGGGTCTCGATGCCGCTGAGGTCGGGCATGTTCCAGTCGAGGATGATCAGGTCGAAGGTCTGGCGGCGCAGCTCGGCCAGCAGGCGTTCGGGATGGGTGAAGCTGGTGCAGTCATAACCCGCCGGCCCGAGAAGGGCGGCGACCAGCGCGTTATGGCTGTCGTCGTCGTCGAGCAGGGCGACTTTCATGGGCTCACTTGCAAACCAGAAGAACTCGCGCGTCCCGCGCCCCGCATGGAGTCGGGGCGCGGGACGCGCGGCGGCGGACGCGATCCGGGGGGTGGGATTGATGCGGCCATCCGCATCCGCAGCCTAGCCCGCCGCACGCCCCACCGCTCCGGTTGTCCCGGCGAATTTACAATGGTTTACAGTCCAGTTCGAGGGGCGTTCGCATTGCCCCAACGTCCGCCATCCCCCGCTTCATGCAGGGATGGCGGATGCAGGGTTACCCCCCGAACGACCGCCCGCCGCCGCCGAAGCCGCCGCGCGAGATCACCGAGCTGCGGCTCTGGACCCGGGCCGGGGCGCGGGCCTCGGGCGCGTCGAAGCTGTCGGAGCGCACCCGTGTGCGGCCGGTGACGTAGTCGCGCGACAGCGGATAGCCCGAGCCGCTGTAGTAGGTGCCGTCGCGGTCGCGGTACATCGGCGCGCCGCGATAGCCGCCGCCCATGTTGCTCAGCGCCTGGCCGACGATGAAGCCGGTCAGCAGCGGGGTGAAGAAGCTGCCGCCGCCCTGGCTGCTGCGCGGCACGCACTGGTCGACGCCGTAGCGCTCCTCGCAGCTCTGCTGGTCGCCGAACTTGGGGGCGTTGGCGGCGGCGTCCTTCTGGGCCTGGGCATAGGCGGTGTCGCACTGCTCGGCGGTCATGTCGCCGGAGCTCTTGCAGTCGGCCAGCGACGCGAAGGTCTTGGCGTCGACCTCGCGCGAGGCGGCCGGCGGGTCGCCCCACTGGGTGGCGCCGGGCGAGCCGTCGCAGGCGCTGATCGACATCGCGGTACCGGCCATCAGGCTGGTCAGGGCCAGGCCGCTGGAGCGCAGGCGGCGACGCGGGGAGGAGGGTTGGTCTGACATGGGGACTCGCCTCAGGCCGTCATGCAGGCGGCGTTGAGCAGGCCGACCGCCAGGGAGATGCTCATCAGATAGACGCCGGCGGCGGTCTCGCCCTTCTCGATCCGGCTGGTCACGTCCTTCATCACCGTCATCCGCACCAGGGTGAAGGCGGCGATCTGGATCACGCCGGCCAGGGCGGCCCAGGCGCAGAACTCGATCAGGCTGACGGTGTTGCTGAGCGCCGAGGCCAGCGGCAGCACGTAGCCGACCAGGGCCCCGCCCAGGGCCAGGGCCGCGGCGGCGTTGCCCTCGCGGATCAGCTTGCCCTCGTTATAGGGCGTCACCCACTGGTAGATGACCTTGAAGGCCACGGTGAACAGGCCGGCGGCGACGAAGGCCACCAGGAACGCCAGGGCGTTACCGCCAAATCCGTGCAGGTCGCTCATTGGTATTCCCCCATAGGGCCTAGGCCCGGAATTCGCCGACGTTCAACGCCACGCCGACCATGATCTCGAACGAGACCTCGCGCTGGCGGGTGTCCTCGTTCTCGTTCTCCTGCTGGATGGCTAGCAGAAGCTCGCGGCCGTCGCCCGGCAAATCGCGGGAGAACAGCATGCAGGTCTGGAAGATCCGCCGATCGGGAATGCCGTCGCGGTCGTCGTGGACGTCTTCCCAGAAGCTCACCGGCTCCTGGCTCTCGGCCTCGTCGCCGAACCAGTCGCGCCGGTATTCCGGCAGGCCGGGACCGGTGAAGGTGCGGGCCCGCAGGCGCTTGGCCCAGGCCTCCTCGTCGGCCCGCCCGCCCGGATAGGCGCTGTCCCAGGGGATGAAGACGGTGATGTCGGTGACCCGCTGACCGTCGCGGTCGTCGGAGACCGCCTGGAACATGACGTTGTCGTCGGTATAGAACCGGTGGACGAAACCGCCCTCGCGCAGCTCGACCAGGCCTTGGGCGGTGATTTCCAGGGTGTCGGTGTCGAGCACGAACTTCAGGTCGTCGCCCAGTCGCCGCCAGGCCAGCGTGTCGAGCCAGACCGTGCGGCCCAGGGTGACGTTGCGGATCGCCGGCAGGGCCGAGGCGGGCGCGCTGTCCTTGCGGCCGAAGAGCTTGCTGAACATGAAGCGATCCGAATGCGAAACTCGCCCACATGTACGACGCGCGCCGCCTTCGCAAAAGGGGCCGCGCCATTACCAACTTGTCATGCGAGTACGCAAGGTTGCGCTCTCGACGGCTGGCGTTCGTCCGCCCATCTAGTATGAAACGCTATCGCCGATTGGAGACACCGCCCGATGACGACCCCCGCCTGGACTGTTCGCTCGCTGAAGACCGCCCTTTCCGACGGATTCAGCGACGCCATGACGGCCCGCGTCGTCGAGGGCGCCGATCCGATCCTGCTGGTGACCATGCACGATCACGGCGACCTGGAGATCTTCGTCAGCGTCAGCGACCAGCAGATCGCCGCCTCGACGCTGCTGTGGCCGGTCGACGAACAGAAGGACCGCCACGCCTTCAACGAATTCCTGCTCAAGGCCCAGAAGCTGGTGCCGCTGTCGAACTTCGGCATCAGCGCGGTCGGCGACCGCGACTATTACGAGCTGTTCGGCGAGCTGGCGACGACCTCGTCGTTGGACGACATCCTGATCGAGCTGCGGGCCCTGGCCGAGAACGCCATCGAAGCGGCCTCCGACCTGCGCTCGTCCTTCACCCCCGCCAACGCCTAACTCGCGACCCTTCGGAGCCTCCCAATGTCCATCTGGCAAAAGCTGTTCACCCTGGGTCGCGCGGGCGCGCATGACGCCACCTCGGCCGTCGTCGACGCCAACGCCATCCGGATCCTCGACCAGGAAATCCGCGACGCCGACACCGCCCAGGGCAAGGCCCGCGACGACATGGCCAGCCTGGTGGCCCGCCGCCGCATCCTGGAGAAGGAAGTCGCCAGCTTCCGCGACCAGGTCGTCAAGTACGAGGGCTCGGCCCGCGCCGCGGTCACCAAGGGCGACATGGACCTGGCCCGCCAGGTGGCCCAGCGCATCGCCGACCTGGAGTCGGACATCGCCCTGAAGGAGCCGCAGGTCGCCGAGATGCGGACGGCCGAGGACCAGCTGCACACCGCCATCAGCGCCACCGATCGCCGCATCGAGACCCTGCGTCGCGAGGTCGAGGTCGTGAAGGTCAACGAGTCCGTCCAGAAGGCCCAGGCCTCGGTCGCCGCGCGCGGCGCCGGCGCGGGCTCGTCGCTGGGCTCGGCCGCCGACAGCCTGGCCCGCATCAAGGAAAAGCAGGCGATCCGCGGCGAGCGCATCAAGGCGGCCGGCGAACTGGAAGACCGCCGCACCGGCGCCGACCTGGACGAAAAGCTGCGCCTGGCCGGCATCCTGCCCGGCCAGTCCTCGGCCGACGACGTCCTGGCCCGCCTGGCCCCGGCCAAGCCGACGCTGCAGATCGAGCAGAAGCCCGACGAGGCGCCGAAGGGCGAAGCCTAGGGTCTGGCGCCTTTCACAGTGTTGTCATCCCGGCCGGAGGACCGCGCAGCGGGCCGCAGAGCCGGGACCCAGGGCAACCGCAGTGCGCCGACCCCTGGGTCCCGGTTCTCCGTTTCGCTGCGACCGGGATGACAACCTGATTGGGAGCCTGATCGTCGAAGGGAAGACCGAGTGAGCATGGCCGTATCGAACGTGGCGTCGAAGTGGATTGAAGTCTAATGCGCCGCCTCAAGCTGACGCCCCGTCCCGACTGGAAGGCCAAGGCCGAGGCCGTCGGCTTCGTCTACCACCACACCGAAGGTCAGGCCTATTGGGACGAGAGCGTGGCCTACGCCTTCACGCTCAAGCAGGTGGAGGAGGATCTGGAGCCGGCCGCCGCCGAACTCCATGACCTGTGCCTGGACCTGGTCGACGAGGTGGTGGCCAGCGAGGAACTGATGACCCGGCTGGCGATCCCGGCCGAGCATCGCGACTTCGTGGCCGCCTCCTGGCGCGCCAAGCAGCCGTCGCTCTATGGCCGCTTCGACTTCGGCTATGACGGCGTCAGCAAGCCCAAGCTCTACGAATACAACGCCGACACCCCGACCAGCGTCTTCGAGGCCGCCACCTTCCAGTGGCTGTGGCTGGAGGAACTGATCGCCAGCGGGACGTTGCCGGCCAACGCCGACCAGTTCAACAGCCTGTTCGAGGCCCTGCGCGACCGGTTCAAGACGCTGTTCCCGACCGGCGGCTTCGTCCACTTCGCCAGCGACGCCGAGGCCGTCGAGGACCGCCAGACCGTGCGCTTCCTCGAGGACCTGGCGATCCAGGCCGGCATCGAGCCGAAGTTCGTGGCCATGGACGCCATCGGGGTCAACGCCGAGGGCCAGTTCGTCGACCTGGAAGGCTTCGTGCTGCAGGCGGCGTTCAAGCTCTATCCGTGGGAGCACATGCTGCGCGAGCCCTACGCCGCCCACCTGAAGACCGCCCAGGTGCGCTGGCTGGAACCCGCGTGGAAGTCGATCCTGTCCAACAAGGGCGCCCTGCCGCTGCTGTGGGAACGCCACCCCGGCCACCCCAACCTGCTGGAGGCCTATTTCGAAGGCGACCCCGCCGCCGCGAACCTCGGCGCGCGCTACGTGCGCAAGCCGCTGTTCTCGCGCGAAGGGGCCAATGTCGAGGTCGTCGGGGGGCCGGAACATCTTCGGGAACCCGTGCTCGACCAGGGCTACGGCGCGGAGGGCGCGATCCTCCAGGCCTACCATCCGCCGCCGGAGTTCGACGGCAAGCGCCCGGTGGTCGGGGCCTGGATCGTCGGGGCCGAGCCGGTCGGCATCGGCATCCGCGAGGACGACAGCGTGGTGACCAAGAACCTGGCGCGGTTCGTGCCGCACGTGATCGAGGGGTAGGGGGCGTGGGGCGGCGCGAGGATGAGCTGGCCGCCCCGATCGACGTCCCGGAGGTGCGGGCGTTCTTCGACAGCCGTCCTCCGCCCTTGCGGGACGCCCTGCTCGGACTGCGCGGCCTGATCCTCGCCACGGCCGCGCAGACGCCCGGCGTCGGCGTGTTGGTCGAGACGCTGAAGTGGGGAGAGCCCGCCTACCGGCCCAAGGCGCCGCGCACCGGAACGACGGTGCGCATCAATGCGGTCAAGGGCTCGCCCGACCGATACGCGGCCTACTTCCATTGCCAGACGACGCTCGTGGAGTCGTTCCGGCTGCTCTATCCCGACCAGTTCCGGTTCGAGGGGGCCCGGGCCCTGATCCTGTCGCTCGGCGAGCCGGTTCCCGAGGCGGCGTTCCGGCACTGCGTGGCCCTGGCGCTGACCTATAACCTGGCGGGGCGCGGCCAGTAGAGAATCCCGTCCCTCCCCCTTGCGGGGAGGGTGGCCCCGAAGGGGTCGGGTGGGGGAGCCGCCGCACCGCGCTGGCGAGATAGACACCCTGCACCGGCCCCCACCCGTCGGCTGCGCCGCCACCCTCCCCGCGAGGGGGAGGGACAGGCATTGAGGCGTCAGCTTGTGGTTCTGGCCATTCCCACTACCGTCCGCGCATGACCCCGCGCGCCATTCCCTACCTGCTCATCGCCCTGCGGGTCGCGGCCGGGCTGCTGATCCTGGCCCTGGCGGTGCGGGTCGGCCCGCCGGCGCGCTGGGCCTGCGCGGGCTTGCTCGCGGTCGGGGTGCTGTCCGACATCTTCGACGGGGTGGTCGCCCGGCGCCTGGGCAGCGTCACGGACCGCCTGCGCACCTTCGACAGCCGGGCCGACGTGGTCTTCTGGCTCTGCGCGACCGCTTCCGTCTTGATCCTGCATCCGGATCTGGTGGCGACGCTCTGGCCGCCGGTCGTGGTGCTGGGCGCGATGGAATTGACGGCCCACGCCGTCAGCTTCGCCCGTTTCCGCAAGGAGGCGTCGCCACATCATCTGTTGTCGAAGCTGTTCGGGCTGGCGCTGTGGGCGCTGCTGACCCAGCTGCTGATCACCGGGACTGGCGGCCTGATGTTGGCGCTCGCCTTCGTGATGGGCGTGGCCTCGCAGTTGGAGGCTCTGGCCATCATGCTGATCCTGCCGGATTGGCGTTGCGACATCCGAGGCGTGCGCCAGGCCCTGGCGCTGCGCCGCGCGGCGAGCGCGGCCTGAAGCCTTGCCGGACGCGCCGCTTTGCCCCACTTGTGAGCGAATGAGTCAGGCGGTCACGATTGAACTGGGTGAGGGCGGCGCGCACGACGCCCGGGCTTTGCGGAGCGCCTTCGGGTGTTTCACCACGGGGGTGACGGTAGTCACCACCCTGGGCGAGGACGGCCGCCGGGTCGGGCTGACCGCCAACAGCTTCACCTCGGTGTCGCTGGACCCGCCTTTGGCCCTGGTCTGCGTCGACCTGAAATCCAAGAGCCTGCCGGCCCTCGACGCGGCCGGCCAGTTCACCGTCAACGTGCTGCATGCCGACCAGCAGGTCATGGCCCGCCAGTTCACCCTCAAGGAGGGCGACCGCTTCGCTGGCGTCGAGACCGAGGCCTGGAGCACCGGCGCCCCGATCCTGCCCGGCTGCATGGCCAATTTCGAATGCGTCACCCACCAGGTCTTCGACGCCGGCGACCACCGGGTCTATGTCGGGCGGGTGGTCAAACTGCGCTACGATCCCGGCCACGAGCCGTTGGTCTATCTGCAGGGCCGGTTCCGCCGGGTGCACGTCGAGGAATAGCGCCTTGCGTCCCTCGGTGACGTGCGGCGGATAAAATTTGCGGGATACGTGCGTCTAGTCGGGTGCTATTGACGCGCAAAACAAGGTCTAGGGAGCGTATCATGCGGACCATCAGCCATTTCGTGAACGGACAGACCCTCGAAGGGACGTCCGGCCGCTTCGGCGACGTGTTCAACCCCAACACCGGCGAGGTCCACGCCCGCGTGCAACTGGCGAGCGACGCCGAGCTGGACGCCGCCGTCCAGGCCGCGGCCGCCGCGCAGATCGGCTGGGCCGCCACCAACCCGCAGCGCCGGGCCCGGGTGATGTTCGAGTTCAAGCGCCTGATCGAGCGCGACATGAACGCCCTGGCCGAGATGCTGTCGTCGGAGCACGGCAAGGTGGTCGCCGACTCCAAGGGCGACATCCAGCGCGGCCTGGAGGTGATCGAGTTCGCCTGCGGCATCCCCCACATCCTCAAGGGCGAATACACCGAGGGCGCGGGCCCGGGCATCGACGTCTATTCGATGCGCCAGCCGCTGGGGGTGTGCGCCGGCATCACCCCGTTCAACTTCCCGGCCATGATCCCGATGTGGATGTTCGGCATCTCGATCGCGGTGGGCAACAGCTTCATCCTCAAGCCGTCGGAGAAGGACCCGACGGTGCCGGTCAAGCTGGCCGAGCTGATGATGGAGGCGGGGGCCCCGGCCGGGGTGCTGAACGTCGTGCACGGCGACAAGACCGCCGTCGACGCCATCCTGACCCACCCGCTGATCCGCGCCGTCAGCTTCGTCGGCTCGTCGGACATCGCCCACTACGTCTACCAGACCGGCACGGCGCACGGGAAACGCGTCCAGGCCATGGGCGGGGCCAAGAACCACGGGATCGTGCTGCCCGACGCCGACCTCGACCAGGTGGTCAAGGACCTGTCGGGCGCGGCCTTCGGCTCGGCCGGCGAGCGCTGCATGGCGCTGCCCGTCGTCGTGCCGGTCGGCAAGAAGACCGGTGACGAACTGCGCGAGCGGATGGTGGCCGAGATGCAGACCCTGAAGGTCGGGATCTCCACCGACCTCGACGCCCACTACGGCCCGGTGGTCAGCGCCCAGCACCGCGCCAAGATCGCGGATTACATCCGGATCGGCGTCGAAGAGGGCGCGGAACTGGTGGTCGATGGCCGCGACTTTGCCCTGCAGGGCTTCGAGAAGGGCTTCTTCATCGGCCCGTCGCTGTTCGACGGCGTCAAGAAGGGCATGAAGACCTACCAGGAGGAGATCTTCGGCCCGGTGCTGCAAATCGTCCGTGCAGAGACTTTCGAGGAGGCCCTGGCCCTGCCGTCCGAGCACCAGTACGGCAACGGCGTGGCGATCTTCACCCGCAACGGCAAGGCGGCGCGGGAGTTCGCCTCGCGGGTCAATGTCGGGATGGTCGGCATCAACGTGCCGATCCCGGTGCCGGTCGCCTACCACACCTTCGGGGGCTGGAAGCGCAGCGCGTTCGGCGACACCAACCAGCACGGCGTCGAGGGCGTGAAGTTCTACACCAAGGTCAAGACCATCACCGCGCGGTGGCCGGAGGGCGACCACGAGGGCGACGCCTTCGTCATCCCGACGATGAAATAGGGCGCCAGGGCAGGGGGCGGCGCGACGCATGGTTGGATCCTTCAACGTCTTCGCCGCCGCCGGCCTCGCGGGACTCGCCCTGACCACGATCTTGACCACGGGCGCGGTCGCCCAATCCCTGGACGCCGCCGAGATGGCGGCGGTCGGCCAATACGGCGAGCGCGCCGCGCCGCTGACGGTGTTCGAACGCGACGGGACCTTGCGCGTCGATGGCCAAGGCCATGCCGACGCCGGACTGACGCCGCTGGGGCGCGGCCGCTATCGCATCGACGGCGGCGGCGAACTGGCGCTGGAGCCGGTCGCCGTGCGCCTGGACGGAACGCGCCTGGCCCGCCACGACTTCGGGGCCGAGGTCGAGGCCGCAATTCGCGCGGCGGTGCGGGCCGACCCGCAGGCCCTGCGGGCCAGGGCCCTGGCCGCCACGCCGCCGGTCGAGACGGCCGACCATCGGCCCGCCGACCTCGTCGACCTGGCGACCGTCGACCCCGCGATCCGCTTCGACATCCGCTACGCCGGTCCCGACAACTTCATGGGCCTGCCCCTCTACGAGCGCGCCGCCGCCTACATGCAGCGCCCGGCCGCCCAGGCGCTGGCGCGGGCGGCCAAGGTGCTGGAAGCCCGGGGCTACGGCCTGCTGGTCCACGACGCCTACCGCCCCTGGTTCGTCACCTGGATGTTCTGGGAGGCGACGCCGCCGCAGGACCACATGTTCGTCGCCGACCCCGCCCAGGGCTCGCGCCACAACCGCGGCTGCGCCGTGGACCTGACGCTGTACGACCTGAAGACCGGCAAGCCGGTCGAGATGCCCAGCCGCTACGACGAGATGTCGGGCCGCTCCTATGCCGAGTTCATCGGCGGCACGACGCGCCAGCGGGCGCTGCGGGCCCTGCTGCGCGAGGCGATGGTGGCCGAAGGGTTCGAGGTCTATCCCGAGGAGTGGTGGCACTTCGACTACAAGGACTGGCGAAGCTACGGCATCGGGACGAAGACGTTTGGTGAGCTGGCGGGAGGGAATTGAAACCCTCTCCC
>NZ_AKKF01000169.1 GCF_000281955.1 Caulobacter sp. AP07
GCGGTGGCGGCGGCCGGCGGCGCGGCGATCATCCTGCGGACCTCATGGGTTTACAGCGCTTATGGCGCGAACTTCGTGAAGACCATGCTGCGCCTGGCCGCCGATCGCGACGAACTGGGCGTGGTCGGCGACCAGCACGGCCGTCCGACCTGGGCCCGCGACTGCGCCGAAGCCGCCTTGGTCGCCATCGACGCCCTGGCCACTGACCCCGGCCTGGCCGGCGTCTACCACCTCAGCGGGGCCGGCGACGCCACCTGGGCCGACCTGGCCTCGGCCGTCTTCGAGATCTCGGCTGAACGCGGCGGACCGCGCGCGCGCGTGCGCGCCATCACCACCGACCAATATCCCACCCCCGCCAGACGTCCGGCCAATTCACGGATGGACTGCGGCAAGATCGAAGCCGCGCTGACCTGGCGCTGCCGTTCCTGGCGCGAGAGCCTGGCGGCCTGCATGACCGAGATGGAGTTCTAGTCGCCATGAAAGGCATCGTTCTCGCCGGCGGATCCGGTACGCGCCTGCACCCCCTGACGCGGGCGGTCTGCAAGCAGCTGCTGCCGATCTACGACAAGCCCATGGTCTACTACCCGATCAGCACCCTGATGCTGGCCGGGATCCGCGACATCCTGATCATCTCCACCCCCAAGGACGTCCCGCTGTTCAAGGACCTGCTGGGCGACGGGTCGGACTGGGGGGTGCGCTTCGAATATGCGGTGCAGGAAACCCCGCGCGGCCTGGCCGACGCCTTCATCGTCGGTGAAAAATTCATCGGCGACGACAAGTGCGCCCTGGTGCTGGGCGACAATCTCTATTTCGGCCACGGCCTGAGCGAGGCCCTGATCGCGGCCTCGGAGTCGGAGGCCGGCGCGACCGTCTTCGCCTATCATGTCCACGATCCCGAGCGTTACGGCGTCGTCGATTTCGACGCCGAGGGCCGGGCGGTCTCCCTCGAGGAGAAACCGGAGAATCCCCGATCCAACTGGGCGGTCACCGGGCTCTATTTCTACGACCGCCAGGTGGTCGACATCGCCCGTGACCTTCCCCCCTCGCCGCGCGGCGAGCTGGAGATCACCGACATCAACCGGCTCTACATGGCCAAGGGCCAATTGTCGGTGTCCAAGCTGGGACGCGGCTACGCCTGGCTCGACACCGGCACCCACGACAGCCTGGCCGAGGCCACCGACTTCATTCGCGCCATCGAGAAGCGCCAAGGCCAGAAGGTCGGCTGTCCGGAGGAGGTCGCCTTCAACAAGGGCTGGGTCTCGGCCGAGCAACTGACGGCGCTCGGCGCGGCGATGGGCAAGACGGAATATGGCCAATACCTGATGCGGTTGGCGGGCTAGGGCGTTTTCGAGCGAAGCGGATACCGGTTCGCGTGAAGAAATCGCGCCGAAACAAAAAGCCTAGAGCGCCCGGCCTGATGCAATCAGGTCGGGAAACGCTCTAGGCTCAGAGCGCGTCCATGGCCCTCGCGGCCAGGGCGCGCCACTCTTCGATGACCTCGGGGTCCTGTTCGGTCGCCGGTGGCCCCTGAAGGCGGCCTCCGACGCGCCCCAGTCGCCCCGTCGCCCACACCGCCGCGCCGCGCACCATCGGCGACGGATCGGCCAGCAGCGGTTCGACCACCGCCATCAGACCGGCGTCGCCGCTGTTGCCGATCGCGTAGAGCACGTTGCGCACGAAGCGGTCGCGACCGATGCGTTTGACCGGGCTCTTGGAAAACAGCGCCCGGAACGACGGATCGTCCAGCCCCGCCAGCCGCGCCAGGTCCGGCCCCTTCAGGGTCTCGCGGGCGTGGAAGGCCATCTCGCTGGAAAGCTGGGCGAACTTGTTCCACGGGCAGACGGCGAGACAATCGTCGCAGCCATAGATGCGGTTGCCCAGCGCCTCGCGGAACTCGACCGGGATCGGGCCCGACAGCTCGATGGTCAGGTAGGAAATGCAGCGCCGGGCGTCGAGGCGGTGCGGCGCGGGGAAGGCCTTGGTCGGGCAGATGTCCAGGCAGGCGCGGCACGAGCCGCAATGGTCGACCTCCGGCGGGTCGGCCGGCAGGTCCAGCGTCGTCAGCACCGAACCGAGGAACAGCCACGAGCCGAACTGGCGCGACACCAGGTTGGTGTGCTTGCCCTGCCAGCCCAGGCCGGCGCGCTGGGCCAGCGGCTTTTCCATCAGGGGCGCGGTGTCGACGAACACCTTCACCTCGCCGCCGAACCGGCCGTGCATCCAGCGGGCCAGGGCCTTGAGCCGCTTCTTGATCACCTCGTGATAGTCGTCGCCCTGGGCGTAGACCGAGATCGCCGCCCGGGCCGGGTCCTCCAGGGCGATCAGCGGGTCGTGCTCGGGGCCGTAATTGACGCCCAGCACCACCGCCGTCCGGGCGTCCTGCCACATGGCGGTCGGGTGGGCGCGCCGGTCCAGCGTCTCCTCCATCCAGCCCATGGCCCCGTGGAAGCCCTCGGCCACGAACTCGCGCAGCCAGCCGCCGTTGGGCCAGGCGTCGCTGGCGCTGGCGAACCCGCAGGCGTCGAAACCCAGCCGCAGAGCCTCGGCGCGGATTTCGTCTCTCAGCGTTTCGTTCGGATGGCTAGAAGTCGAGATCGTCATAGTGCGCGGCCGGCGCGAGGCCGGGCCAGCGATCGGCCAGGATGGGCCGGAAGGCCGGCCTCGACTTCAGCTTCATGTACCAGGTCTTGACCGCCGGGAAGTCCTTCCACGGCACGTCGCCAAAATAGTCGATCACCGACAGGTGGGCGGCGGCGGCGAAGTCGGCCAGGCTCATGCGGCGTCCGGCCAGCCAGTCGCGGGCGTTCAGCAGACCCTCGATATAGTCCAGGTGCTGGCGCAGGGCGTCGCGGCCCCGGCGCAGCGACGACAGGTCCGGCGCGCCCAGCCGCAGCAGGCGCTTCTCCATCTTCTCGTGCAGCAGGAAGCCGTTGACCTCGTTGTCGAACTTGCGGTCGAACCATTGCAGCAGGCGGCGCGCCTCGGCCCGCTCGCCCGGCTCGCGGCCCAGCAGGGCCGGTTCGGGCTCCTGTTCCTCGATGTGTTCGAGGATGGCCCGGCTCTCGCAGATCACCGCCGTGCGCTGGTGCCGGGTCTCGACCAGCACCGGGGTCACGCCCGACGGGTTGAGCTTGGCGAACTCCGGCGGCGACTCCCAGTAGCGCACCTGCGCCTCGACGAACGGCAGGCGCTTCTCGCCCAGGGCGAGCCGCACCTGGCGGGAGGCCGGGTCCAGGGGGAAGTGATGAAGGGTTCGTTCGACGCTCATGCCCACGCGCATTCAGGCTGCATCGTTTGATCGATGCGCCGCTTTGCTTAACAACAGCTTGCTGAACGCTGTTTATCGACCGCGTTCATGGTCAAAATGCGGGCAATCCGCCTCAAGCCTTGGCGTTCATCCGGCCGATCAGGTTGGTGGTGCTCTGGCCGGGCTTGAGATCGGCCAGCAGCACGCGGCCGCCGTAGCCCAGCACGATGTCGGAGCCGACCACGGTCTCGACCGTGTAGTCGGCGCCCTTGACCAGCACGTCGGGGCGGAAGGCCTCGATCAGGGCGCGGGGGGTGTCGTCGTCGAACAGCACCACCAGGTCGACCGACGACAGCGAGGCCAGCACGGTGGCCCGCGCGCCCTCCTTCTGCACCGGCCGGGTCGGCCCCTTCAGCACCTGCACCGAGGCGTCGGTGTTGAGGCCGACGATCAGCCGATCGCAGGCGGCCCTGGCCTGGGCCAGCAGCGAGACGTGGCCGGGGTGCAGCAGGTCGAAACAGCCGTTGGTGAAGCCGACCTTCAGCCCCCGGGCCCGCCAGCCGGCGACGATGGCCAGGGCCCCGTCCAGGTCGGCGATCTTGTCCTGGGCAGGATCGGCGTGGGCCCCGAGGCTCAGGGCCGTCAGCTCGTCGGCGGTGACCACGTCGGTGCCCAGCTTGGCCACCACCAGGCCGGCGGCCAGGTTGGCCAGGCGGGCCGCGTCCAGCGGACGCGCGCCGCAGGCCAGCGCCAGCGCCAGGGTGGCGGCCACGGTGTCGCCCGCCCCTGAGACGTCGAACACCTCGACCGCCGTGGCCGGCAGGTGGACCGGCGCCTGGCCGCGGATGGCCAAGGTCATGCCCGCCCCGCCCCGGGTGACCAGGGCGGACGACAGGTTGGGCGCGGCGGCCAGGATAGCGTTGGCGGCCTCGGCGGCGGCCTCGTCTCCCGCCCCGGTCACGCCGGTGGCCTCGGCGGCCTCGCGACGGTTGGGCTTGATCAGGGTGGCGCCGTCATAGCGCGACAGGTCGCGGCTCTTGGGGTCGACGATCACCGGCTTGCCGGCCGCGTTGGCGGCGGCGATGGCGGCGCGCAGCACTGGCGCGCCGAGCACGCCCTTGGCGTAGTCGGACAGCACCACCACGTCGACCTGTCGCAGATGGGCGTTGAACGCCGCCAGCAGGGCCGCGTCGTCGACGTCGCCGCAGTCCTCGCGGTCGGCGCGCAGCATCTGGTGCGAGCCGGAGATGTAGCGGGTCTTCTCGGTGGTCCGGCGCTTGGGATCGACGATCAGGGCCGAATCCAGGCTCGGCTCGCGGTCGATCAGCCCGGCCAGGACCCGGCCGGCGTCGTCGTCGCCGACCACGCCCACCAGCACCGCCCGACCGCCCAGGGCCGCGACGTTGCGGGCCACGTTGCCGGCCCCGCCCAGCATCACCGTCTCGCGCTCGACGGCGATCACCGGCACCGGGGCCTCGGGCGAGATGCGCTCCACCGCGCCATAGACGAAGCGGTCCAGCATGACGTCGCCCAGCACCAGCACGGTGGCGCCCGCGAAGGCTCTCGGCAGCTTGGCCAGGGTGTCGTCCATCAGGATCGTCGCTCGTCTCGTGGAGGAAGAGGGCCATTTGGCCCCGCGCGCGCCGGCTCGCAAGTCTTCAGAGCGGCCCGGCCTCGCTGAACGCCCCGGCATGCGGCTCGGCGACGCCGCGCGGATCGGGGTGGATCAGGATGTCGGCTGTCGGAAACGCCGCCAGAACCCGGGTCTCGGCCTCGACCATCAGGGTGTGGGCCAGGGCCAGCGGGGTGTCGGCGTCGAAATCCATGTGGGCCTGGATGTGGATGTTCGGTCCCGAGGCCCGGGTACGCAGCTGGTGCACGCCCCGGACGCGCGGGTCGCCGGTCAGCAGGGCCAGGATGCGGGCGCGGTCGTCGTCGGGCAGTTCGCGGTCCATCAGCTGGTTGGAGGCCTCGCGGAACACCCCGATCGCGCCCCAGACCAGCCAGGCGGCGATCAGCAGCCCGGCGGCGGCGTCGACCCAGGTCAGGCCCAGGAAACCGGCGGCGGCGATGCCGACCAGGCTGACGGCGTTGGCGGCCAGGTCGGCGGCGTAGTGGGCCTTGTCGCCCGACACCGCCACCGAGCGGGTCCGGCGCATCACCTCGGCCTGGGCGCGGATCAGGGCCAGGGTCAGCAGGATCGAGACGACCATCACCACGACGCCCAGGGTCTCGGCGGCGATGGGCTTGGGATGGATCAGGCCCTTGATCGCCTCCTGGCCGATCAGGGCGCCGGACGCGAAGACCAGGCCCGCCTGGGTCAGGCTGGAAAAGGCCTCGGCCTTGCCGTGGCCGAAGCGGTGCTCGGCGTCGGGCGGGGCGGCGGCGTAGCGCACGGCGAAGAAGGTCACCAGCGAGGCGATCAGGTCCAGGCCCGAGTCGGCCAGCGAGGCCAGCATGGCCACCGAACCGCCGGCCAGCCAGGCCGCGCCCTTGATGGCGATCAGGATCGCCGCCACGCCCACCGACAGGGTGGTGACCCGGCGGGTGAGGACCAGGGTTTCGGCGGCGGTCAGGGCGGGACGGGGGGCGGACATGGGCCCTGTTTAGCAAGGGCGGCGATGCAGCCCCAGCGAGAACGACTCGCGCGAGGGGTTCGCACATCGGCTGGGGACACACACTCACGGCAGAGTCTTTGCCAGCCGGCCAGAGCCTCGCCGTGAGTGTGTGTCCCCATTCGTGGCCCCTACGCCGCCTCCCGCGTCCTTGGCCCCACATAGACCGACTGCGGACGGATCAGCTTGCCGGTGGCCAGCTGCTCCCGCGCGTGGGCGATCCAGCCGGCCGCGCGGCCCATGGCGAACACGCAGGTGAAGCTGGCCGGCGGCAGGCCCAGGGCCTCCAGCAGCAGGGCGGTGTAGAACTCGACATTGGTGTCCAGCGGCCGGTCGGGCTTGTGCGCGCGCAGGATCCGCAGGGCCGCCTGCTCGACGGCCTCGGCGAAGGCCAGCCGGCCGGGCACGGCGTTCGAAGCCAAGCTCGCGTTTTGGGCCAGCTGGCGGATCGCCGCCTTCAGGGCGTCGGCGCGCGGGTCGCGGACCCGGTAGATGCGGTGCCCGAAGCCCATCAGCCGGTCGCCCCGGTCCAGGGCCGCTACGATCCAGGCCTCGGCGTTGTCCGGCGTCCCGATGGCGTCGAGCATGTCGATCACCGGCCCGGGCGCGCCGCCGTGCAGCGGTCCCTTCAGGGCCGAGATCCCGGCCAGCACCGCCGAGGTCAGGCCGGCCCGGGTCGAAGCCACCACCCGGGCGGCGAAGGTCGAGGCGTTGAGGCCGTGGTCGCAGACGGTGACCAGATAGGCGTCCAGCGCCCTCGCCTCCCCGTCCGTGGCCGGAACCCCGCGCGTCATCCGCAGCACGTCGGCGGCGTGCGACAGGGCGGCGTCCGGGGCGACGGGTTGCTGGCCGCCGGCGACCCGCAGCACGGCCGGGGTGAACACGGCCGGGGCGGCGACCAGCAGCAGGGCGGTGTCCAGGCCGTCGCCGTCCGGCAGGCGGGCGATCAGGGCGCGAACGGCCTCGACCGGGTCGCGGCGGGCCAGGCCCTCGTCCAGGGCGGCGACCTCGGCGAAGGCCCGGACCCGGGCGGCGCCGAGGGCGGGCGCCAGGTCGGACGGCATGTTGTCGAAGAAGCCGTCGAGCAGCAGGTGGGCGACGTCCTCGAACCCGGCGCGGTGGGCCAGGTCCTCGACGGCGTAGCCGCGGATGGTCAGGCGCCCGGCCTGGCCGTCGACGTCGGAGAGCACGGTGTGGGCGGCGATGACGCCTTCTAGACCTTCGGACATGGGAAAGGTCTCCTTTCGCCCCCAGTCCACGCCCATGAGACTTGATCGTCAATCTTGATCAATATAATCAATATAAATGGCCGATTGGATCGACGCGGAACAGGCGATGGCGACCCTGGGGGTACGGGCCCAGACGCTGTACGCCTATGTCAGCCGGGGCCGGGTGGCCGCCGCCGCCCATCCGGACGATCCGCGCCGCAGCCTCTACCGCGCCTCCGACGTCGCCGCCCTGGCCGCCCGCAAGGCCCGGGGCCGGCGCGCCGCCGACGTGGCGGCCGAGGCCATCGCCTGGGGCGAGCCGGTCCTGCCCTCGGCGATCACCACGGTGGCGGGCGGCCGCCTGTTCTATCGCGGCCAGGACGCGGTCGACCTGGCCCGCATGCACAGCCTGGAGCAGGTGGCCCGGCTGCTGCGCGGCGGCCACGGCGCGCCGCTCAAGGGGCCCGAGCCGAAGAAACCCAAGAAGGGCGACACGCCGCGCGCCCGGCTGTTCTCGACCCTGGCGGTGCGGGCCGGGATCGACCCGCCGGCCCGGGGCCGCGCGCCTCTGGCCTTGGCGATGGAGGCCGCTGGCCTGCTGGAAGCCGCCGCCGACGCCGTGGCCGGGTCGATCGGCGACGGCCCGATCCATCACCGCCTGGCCCAGGCCTGGAAGCTGGACGCCCAGGGCGCCGACCTGGTCCGCCGGGCCCTGGTGCTGCTGGCCGACCACGAGCTGAACGCCTCGACCTTCGCGGTGCGGGTCGCGGCCTCGACCGGCGCCTCGCTGGCGGCCGCCTCCCTGGCCGGGCTGGCGGCGCTGTCGGGGCCGCTGCACGGCGGCATGGCCGCTCGGGTCGAGATGTTCGTCGACGAGGCCGAGCGGCGCGGCCCGGCCCGGGCGGTGGCCGAGCGCCTGGCCCAGGGGGCGGCCATGCCGGGCTTCGGCCACCCGCTCTATCCGGACGGCGACCCGCGCGCGGCGGCCCTGCTGGCCGCCTTCGCCGTCCCGCCGATGCTGGCCGATCTGCGCCGGGAGACCGAGGCCGCCACGGGCCTGCTGCCCAATATCGACTTCGCCCTGGTCGCGATGGCGCGGACCCTCGCCCTACCGGCCGACGCGCCGTTCAGCCTGTTCGCGGTCGGGCGGATGGCGGGCTGGCAGGCCCATGCGATCGAGCAGCTGCAGACCGGGCAGCTGATCCGGCCGAGGGCGCGGTACGTGGGGGAGCGTCCGGTGACGGGCGGCTGAACCAGAGTTCCTCCCCCTGTGGGGGAGGCGGCGCGAAGGCGCCGGTGGGGGGAGCGGACCCACCTCGGCAACCTCCCCCCTCCGTCGGCTGCGCCGACCCCTCCCCCATAGGGGGAGGAACTGACCGCTAGGCCCGCTCGTGAACCGCCTCCTCCGCCGTCAGCGGCTGCGGCAGCCGCGAG
>NZ_AKKF01000170.1 GCF_000281955.1 Caulobacter sp. AP07
GCGGTGGCCGCCGCCCTGGCGGCCTGCGCGTGAACGCCGACTGGCGCGCGGCCCTGCGGCTGGCGCTGCGGCTGTCGATCCCGCCCGAGGCCTTCTGGCGGCTGTCCCTGGCCGAGTGGCGGGCCCTGACGCAGGTCCCGGCCGCGCCGATCCTGAGCCGCGACGCCCTGGCGGCCCTGGTCGCCCGCTTTCCCGACGAGGAGATCCCATGAGCGATTTCGACCCCATCCAGTCTTGGGGCGGCCTCGACGCCGTCCCGGCCCGCGCCACCGACGCCGCCGCTGCGCTGTCGGCCCTCAAGGCCCCGGCCGAGCAGGCGGCGCGCGCCATCGACGAGGCCTTCGCCAAGGCTGGGACGGGCCTGGCCCGCTCGCTGGCCCACGCCGCCGCCGACGGCAAGATCAGCCTGGCCGAGCTGGCGCGGGCGGTGCTGGAGGCGGTGTCGACGGGGGCGGGCGGCTTGCTTGGAAAGGGGGGAGGCGGCGGCCTGGTCCAGGCCCTGGCCGGCGCGGTCGGCTCGGCCTTCTCCGGAGCCAGGGCCGACGGCGGCGCGGTGACGGCGGGCGGCGCCTACCTGGTCGGCGAGCGCGGGCCCGAGCTGTTCCGCCCGGCGACCGGGGGCTCGATCGAGCCGGCCGGCGCGAGCGGCGTCAACGTCACGGTCAACGTCCAGGGCGGCGACACCGCCGGCCTGGCCCGCTCCGACGCCCAGCTGGCCCAGGCCCTGGCCCGGGCGGTCAGCCTGGGCGCGCGGCGGCTGTAGATACGAAAAACCCTCTCCCGGAGGGGAGAGGGTTTCCACGCCAGCGCTTTAGGCCAGCACCATCGTCAGCGGCGGTTCGCCGTAGCGGTTCTCGCCCGGCTGGCCTTCGGCGGTCCCCACCCACAGGGTGAAGCCGATCATCGTCACGAAGGCGATGGCCAGGCTGACGAACAGCCCGCCGACCCCGGCCAGGGCCGCCCAGCCGGCGTCGCCGTTGGTCATTTCGGCCAGCAGCGCGCCGAAGCCGATCGTCATGGCCGAACCGATGATCAGCACCGGTCCCAGCACGATCGGCAGCACCTGCCACCAGCCGGTGCGGCCCATGTCGTGCAGGCGCTTGGTGTAGAGGCAGACCGAGGCGAACATCGCCGCCAGCCCCAGGGCCCAGCCGATCAGCGGGATCGCGCCGGATACCACGTGAACGCCCAGCAGCATCAACCAGCCGATCCAGAACGCCTGGCGGCCGATGCGGCCGTCGGCGGTGAAGAACAGCGATTTCCAGTCCATGAGAAGTCTCCAATCTTGAGAAGAGACTAGGGCTGGCGAACTCGCGGTTTAAGTGAATTGCAGGTCATGACGCGGGTTTAACCTGGCGCGCGCGGACCGACGCTGAACGAACCAGGCCCAGCCAGGCGAGGACCAGGACCCACAACGGCGTCACGACCAGCACATTGATCACCCCAGGAACGGCCAGACCCATTTCGGCGGTGACGGGCATGGACCGCAACCACGCCCAGGCGGCGACGTCGGCCGTCAGGGTGGCCAGCCCCAAGGCGATCACCGGGCCGGCGCCCAGACCAGCGTCGCGCGATCGCTTCAGGCAGAGCACCGCCATCACGTAGAGTCGGCTCCCAACGACCAGGATGTAGACGGCGATCGAAGCGACGTCTGGAGGCGTCGCCCCGGAGTCGGAAACCAGCAGCGGTCCAAGGGCGCCGGATATGACCGGCGCCGTGGCCAGAACGCCGGTCAGGATCAGCGTTGAGACCTGCTCCATCACATCGCCTTCGACGGCGTCGAACATCGCCGCCGGCAGTCCGGTCAGGCTCAGGCAAAAGACCGCGATCGGCGGGATCGCCTCCAGGCCAAGGCCCATCCAGTAGGCGCGACGATTGATGACGCCGCGAGGGTCGAGCAGCAGTGACACGAGTTTCATCGGGTTTTTCGGTTCTTATCGCGCGGTTGGCGCAAGGTGAGCCCGGGTGACCCGCGCAGCACGCCCAGCCAGAGCGTGAATCCCAGGCCAAGGCCGACGGCGACGACCAGGTCGGCCAGCATCGGCAGGATCACGGCCATATCCTCGCCGAAGAGGCTGTAGGCCCAGAGCCCCATCAGGACGTGGACCAGGAGGGTGGACAGGCCGAAGGCGACCACCACGCCAGGGCCCTTGCCCGCGTGCCGCGCCCGCTTCAGCATCAGGCACGCCGTCACGTAGAGGCGCGCGGCCACGAGAAGCAGCGACGCCGCTAGCGTGACGTCGGGAAGGCCGTCTCCATAGGCTTCTCCAGCGACGTAGCCGACGACGAACGCCTCGCCGATCCCGGGAAGCGCGGCCACGCCCACGGTCCATTCCATCTGGCTCAGGCCCAGATAGACCAACAGGCTCAGGACCGTCAGCTGCAGAAGGCCGCTCCAGAAGCCGCGCCGGTCGACGGCGCCGCGCGGGTCGAACAGCAGGGACACAAGGCGCATCGGCGGGCTCCTCCAGGCTTGCTGCGTCTATAAGTGAATATTCACTCACACACAAGGAGCCGTGCCATGAGCGCGTTCCACGAGGCGCGCCTGCCCGCGCGCCTGGCTTTCGGCTGCACCGGCGGGGTCGAGCGGCGGACCCAGGTGGTGACCCTCGGCTCGGGCTTCGAGCGGCGGTCCAGCCCCTGGGCCCAGGGCCGCCGGCGCTACCTGATCGGCACGGCGACGCGGCCGCTGGACGACGCCGCCGCCCTGGTGGCGTTCTTCGAGGAACGGCGCGGCCGGCTGCACGGCTTCCGGTTCCGCGACCCGGCCGACTGCCGCTCGTGCGCCCCGTCGATGACCCCGGCCGCCGGCGACCAGGCGATCGGGACCGGCGACGGGACGCGCAAGGTGTTCGCCCTGGCCAAGACCTATGGCGACGGCGGGACGGCGGTGGTCCGGCCGATCGCCAAGCCGGTGGCCGGGACCGTCAAGGTCGCCGTGGCCGGGGTGGTCCTGGGGCCGGCGGCGTTCGCCGTCGATACGGCCACCGGCCTGGTGACGGTCAACATCGCCCCGGCGGCCGGCGCGGCGGTGACCGCCGGCTTCGAGTTCGACACTCCGGTGCGCTTCGAGAGCGACCGCATCGACGTCACCCTGGAAAGCTTCAACGCCGCCCGGGTCGGGGCCGTGGCCCTGATCGAGGTGCGGGTCTGATGCGCGCCGTGCCCGAAGCGCTGGCGGCGCGGATCGAGAGCGGCGCGGCCAGCCTGTGCCACGCCTGGATCCTGACCCGGAAGGACGGCGTTCGCCTGGGGTTCACCGACCACGACCGCGACCTGGCGATCGATGGCGTGACCTGCCGGGCGGCCAGCGGCTGGACCGCCGGGGCGACCGAGACGGCGGCCGGCTTCGCGCCGGGGACGGCCACGGCGATCGGCGGCTTCGACGACGCGGGGCTGTCCGAAGCCGACCTGGCCGCTGGGCTGTATGACGGGGCGATCGTGGCCTGCCGGTTCGTGGACTGGTCGGCGCCGGGCCTGGGCGTGGAGCTGTGGCGCGCCACGGTCGCTGGCGCCAAGGCCGAGGGCGGGGCCTTCACCCTGGCGCTGGAAGGACCGCTGGCGGCCCTGGACCGCGTGGCGGGCCGCACCTTCGGCCGGTCGTGCGACGCGGCGTTCGGCGACGGGCGGTGCGGCGTGGACCTCGCGGCGTTCCCCGGCGCGACCTGCGACAAGCGCTGGACGACGTGCCGGGAGGCGTTCGGCAACGGCGTCAACTTCCGGGGTTTCCCCAGCGCGCCGGGCGAGGACTTCCTGACGCTGTACCCGTCGGAGGGCGAGCGGAACGATGGGGGACGGCGGTGAGGCGCGGACTTGCCCCCACCTGGCGGCTGGCGCCGCCTGTCCGCCCCCATAGGGGGCGGAGCCCAAGCGCGCGAACTCTTCCCCCTCTGGGGGAGGAGGGCCGCAGGCCCGGAGGGGGCCAGTGAGCGCCGCCCCGGTATCGATCGGCGAGCGCGCCCTCCACGAAGCCCGCCTCTGGCTGGGCACGCCCTACCAGCACCAGGCCAGCCTGCGCGGCGTCGGCTGCGATTGCCTGGGGCTGGTGTGCGGGGTCTGGCGGGCGCTGCATGGCGCCGAGCCGGAAACCCCGCCGCCCTACCGCCCCGACTGGGCCGAGCTGGGCGGGCGGGAGCTGCTGCTCGAGGCTCTGGACCGGGCCCTGGCGCCGCTCGACCCCGCCTCGGCCCGGCCCGGCGACGTGCTGGTGTTCCGCATGGCGCCGGACGCACCGGCCAAGCATTGCGCGATCCTTTCTGGTCCTGATCGGATGATCCACGCCTATTGGGGCCGGGCCTGCGTGGAGAGCTGGCTGGGCCGTTGGTGGCGCGCGCGGCTGGTGGCGGCGTTCCGGTTTCCGGAAAGCACCCAGCTCAAAACGCCGTCATCCCCCGACTTGTTCGGGGGACCCAAGCCGAGTTGGTCGTTGTCGTTCTGAGGGGCCGCTTGGGTCCCCCGCATAAAGCGGGGGATGACGGCGTTTGGGATCGAAGACCAGCTGCACCTTGAGCGCCCTGCCGGCACGCCGGTCGACGTCTTACCCCCTCCCTCTCCCCATGGGAGAGGGTCTCTGGAGATCCCCCATGGCCCAGGTCATCCTCGCCGCTGTCGGAACCGCCGTGGGCGGGCCGGTCGGCGGCGCCGTCGGCGCGGTGCTCGGCCGTGTCGTCGACAACGCCGTGATCGACGCCCTGACCCCGGCGCGCCGGACCGGGCCGCGCATTCCGGAGCTGCGGCTGTCGGGCGCCGCCGAGGGCGCGCCGATGGCGGCGGTGTTCGGCCGGGCCCGGGTGGCCGGCCAGGTGATCTGGGCGGCGCGGTTCAAGGAGCGCTGGGTCGAGGGCCGGGCGGGCGGGAGCAAGGGGCCGCGCACCAGCAGCGCCGCCTACAGCCTGTCGTTCGCCGTCGCCGTCTGCGAGGGTCCGATCGACGGGATCGGCCGGGTCTGGGCCGACGGCAAGCCGATGGACATGGCCGGGGTGGTCATGCGGGTCCACACCGGGGCCGAGGACCAGGCGCCCGACGCCCTGATCGAGGCGGTGGAGGGCGCCGCGCCGGCCTATCGCGGCGTGGCCTATGTGGTGTTCGAGGATCTACCCTTGGCCGCCTACGGCAATCGCCCGCCGCAGCTGTCGTTCGAGGTGTTCCGCCGGCCCCGCGCCAGCGGCGCGCCGGCGGCCCTGGAAGACCACCTGAAGGGCGTCTGCCTGATCCCCGGGGCCGGCGAGTTCGTCTACGCCACCGACCTGGTCCTGCGCCGCGACGGCCTGACCCGCACCACGGCCGAGACTCTGAACAACAGCGAGGGCCGGGCCGACCTGCTGGTGTCGCTGGACCAGCTTCAAGCCCAGCTGCCCAACGTCGAGGAGGTGACCCTGGTGGTCGCCTGGTTCGGCGACGACCTGCGCTGCGGGTCGTGCGCGATCCGGCCGAAGGTCGAGCAGGCGGCCAAGGCGACGATCCCGTTCGACTGGCGGGTCAATGGCCTGGACCGCGAGGACGCGGCGGTGGTCTCCGGCCATGATAGCGCCCTGGCCTATGGCGGCACGCCGGCCGACCGGGCGGTGCTGCAGGCGATCGCCGAGCTCAAGCGGCGCGGACTAAGGGTGACGCTCTATCCGTTCGTGCTGATGGATGTGCCGGCCGGCAACGCCCTGCCGGATCCGTATGGCGGCGTCGGGCAGGGCGCCTATCCGTGGCGCGGCCGGATCACCTGCCATCCCGCCGCCGGTCGCCCGGGCTCGCCGGACAAGACGACCGCCGCGACGGCGCAGGTCGCCAGCTTCTTCGGCGCGGCCACGGCGGCGCAGTTCGGCGAGGCTGGCGGCCTGCCGACCTACAGCGGTCCGGCCGGCGACTGGGGGCTGCAGCGGATGCTGCTGCACTACGCCAAGCTGGCGCAACTGGCCGGCGGGGTGGACGGCTTCATCCTCGGCTCGGAGCTGCGCGGCCTGACCACGGTGCGCGACGGGCCCTCGTCCTATCCGGCGGTGACGGCGCTGAAGGCGCTGGCCGGCCAGGTGCGCGACCTGCTCGGCCCGGTCACCAAGCTGGGCTACGCCGCCGACTGGAGCGAGTATTTCGGCCACCAGCCGGCCGACGGCAGCGGCGACGTCCATTTCCACCTCGATCCGCTGTGGAGCGACCCCGCGATCGATTTCGTCGGCATCGACTTCTATCCGCCCCTGGCCGACTGGCGGGACGGCGACGACCACCTCGACGCGGCGGCCGGCTTCAAGGGGCCGCACGACCTGGCCTATCTGCGCCACGGCCTGACCGGCGGCGAGGGCTTCGACTGGTACTACGCCTCCGGCGCCGACCGCCTGGCCCAGGTCCGCACGCCGATCACCGACGGGGCCCATGGCGAACCCTGGGTGTTCCGGCCCAAGGACCTGGCGTCCTGGTGGAGCCGCCAGCACTTCGACCGCCCCGGCGGCGTGCGCGCGGCGACGCCCACCGCCTGGGTCCCGGGCGGCAAGCCGCTGCGCCTGGTCGAGTTCGGCTGCGGCGCGGTCGACAAGGGGGCCAACGCGCCGAACCTGTTCGTCGACGCCAAGAGCATGGAAAGCGCCCTGCCGCCGTTCTCGGACGGGACGCGCGACGAGGTCGGCCAGCGGCGGGCGCTGGAGGCGGTGCTGGCCCACCTGGCCGACCCGGCGGCCAATCCGGTCTCGCCGCTGTACGGCGGGCCGATGATCGAGGCGGCCGGCGCCTGGTGCTGGGACGCCCGGCCGTTCCCCGACTTCCCGGCCCGCGCCGCCGTCTGGGCCGACGGACCCAACTGGACCCTGGGCCACTGGCTGAACGGCCGGGCCGGGATCGCGCCGCTGCCGGAACTGGTCGCCGCCCTGGCCGAGCGGGCCGGCGTGACGCTGGATCCCGGGGAAGCCGGCGGTTCGGTGGTGGGCTATGTGGTCGACCGGCCGATGCGGCTGCGCGACGCCTTGGCCCCGCTGCTGGAGGCCTTCGCCCTCGACGCCGTCGAGCGGCGGGACGGCGTGACCCTGGCCGGGCGGGCCGGCCCGGCGGCCCTGGCGCTGGGCGACGACGACCTGGCCTGGCCCGAGGACCGCGCGGCCCCGGTCTCGACCCACCGCGCCCTGGCCGCCCCGCTCCAGGCCCTGCGCCTGCGCTTCATCGACGCCGCCCGCGACTACCAGACCGGCTCGGTGATCGTCCGCCGTGACGGCGGGCCGGAGTCGGGGGAGGGGAGCGCCGACCTCGACGCGCCGCTGGTCCTGGCCGCCGCCGAGGCCCGGGCCGTGGCCCGGCGCCTGTTGGCGGCCGGCGACGGACGCGAGGTCACGGCCCACCTGTCGCCGCTGGTCGCCCTGCGCCTGGAGTCCGGCGACCGCCTGGCCCTGGACGGCGCGGTCTGGCGGGCGGCGCGGATCGACCTGGACGAACATCCGCGCGCCCAGCTGGTCCCGGTGGTCGATCCGGTGCGGATCGACGGCGACCTCGACTGGTCGCCGGCCCCGCCGCGCGAGACCTCGGGTCCGCCGGTTCTCCACGTGTTGGACCTTCCGGGTCAGGATGACGATCGGCCGCTGGTCGCGGTGGCCGCCGCGCCGTGGCGGGCCTTCGACGTCCATGCCGGGGTCGGGCTGGAGGCGCTGCGGGTCCGGGCCACCGCCGCTGTCCCCGCCACGGTCGGCGTCACCCTGTCGGACCTGCCGGCCGGACCCTTGCACCGCTTCGACCGCGCCACCCGCCTGACCGTGCGGCTGGAGGGCGCCGCCCCGCGCGGCCGCGACCGCTCGGCCGTCCTGGCCGGGGCCAACGCGGTGGCCGTGCAGGGCGCGGGCGGCGCGTGGGAGATTGTCCAGTTCCTGGAGGCCGAGCCGGTCGGCGCCGACGCCTGGACCCTGTCGGGCCTGCTGCGCGGCCAGGCCGGCAGCGATCCGGCCATGGCCGCCCTGACCCCGGCCGGCGCGGCGGTGGTGGTGCTGGACGAAGCCCTGGTCCGCGCCGACCTGGCCCTGTCCGAGCGCGGCCTGCCGCTGACCTGGCGCGCCGCCCCGGCCGGCGGCCCGGCCTCGGGTCCGGCGATGAGCCAGACGGCGGCGACCTGGCGCGGCCTGTCGGCCCGCCCGTGGTCGCCGGCTCACCTTCGGGTGCGCAACGCGGCCGGCGACGCCGTCGTCAGCTGGGTCCGCCGCGCCCGTCGGGCTGGCGACGGCTGGGACGCCGAGGTGCCGCTGGGCGAGGAGCGGGAGGTCTGGCGCGTCGAGGTCCTCGACGGCGAGAGCGTGGTCCGCACGGTGGAAACGACCGTTCCGACCTGGACCTACGCCGCCGCCCAGCGCGCCGCCGACTTCCCCGCTGGACCGACCGGCGTCCTGGCTGTCAGGATCGCCCAGGGCTCGGCCCTGTTCGGCTGGGGCGCGTCTCGGCGGGCGTTGCTGTGATATTAATGCAACAATAAGCTTGCACGGCGCGCCGAACCGCCTAATTGAGGCGTTCTGGTCTTTGAAGTGAGGAGCCTCCTTGGCGCGCGATCCCTATCTGGAACTTGGCGTTTCCCGCACCGCCACCGCGGCCGAGATCCGCAAGGCGTTCCACAAGCTCGCCAAGCAGCACCATCCGGACGCCAATACCGGCGACAAGAAGTCCGAGGACCGCTTCAAGCAGGTCAGCGCCGCCTTCGACATCATCGGCGATCCCGACAAGCGCAAGAAGTTCGACGCCGGCGAGATCGACGCCGACGGCCGCGAGACCATGCGCGGCGGCGGGTTCGGCGGGGCGGGCTCGCCGTTCGGCGGCGGCTTCAACCGGGGCGGCGGCGGCTTCGGTCGCGGCGGCGGGGCCGGCGACGGCCCGGAGATCGACCTCAACGACCTGTTCGGCGACATCCTGGGCCGCAACCGCGGCGCGGGCGGCGGCTTCTCGTCGCCGCGCGGCGGCGACGTGCGGGCCCGGCTGGACATCGACCTGGAGGAGGCGATCACGGGCGGCAAGAAGCGCGTGGCCTTCTCAGACGGCCGCACCATCGACGTCACCATTCCGGTCGGCGCCCAGGAGGGCCAGACCCTGCGCCTCAAGGGCCAGGGCAGCCCCGGCCGGGGCGGGGCCGGCGACGCCCTGATCGAGCTGGCGATCAAGCCGCACCGGATCTATCACCGCGAGAACGACACCCTGGTCATGGACCTGCCGATCAGTGTCCCCGACGCGGTGCTGGGCGGCAAGGTCGAGGCCCCGACCCCCGACGGCCCGGTGACCCTGTCGATCCCCAAGGGCTCCAATTCCGGCGCCAAGCTGCGGCTCAAGGGCCGGGGCCTGTCGGACGGCAAGGGCAAGCGCGGCGACCTGTTCGCCCGGCTGGTGGTGACCCTGCCCGACACGCCGGACGCCGAGCTGGAGAAGTTCGCCGAGGCCTGGCGCGAGAAGCGGCCCTACACGCCCCGGCGGCGGTAGGGTCAGCCCTGGCCGGCCGGCAAGGCGGCCTTCTTGATCAGATAGGCGCCCTGGCCCAGGCCGAACGTGCCCAGCAGGGTCGTGTCGATGTCCGGCAGCGTGGTGGTCTTCACGACGTCCAGCACGCTCATGAACAGCAGGCTGGACCACAGGAAGATGCCGGCGGCCACCAGGCTGATCAGGATCATCTGGAAATCCCCCAGGTCGGCGTCGCCCTGATCGTTCTGGAACAGGTCGCGGATGCTGGCCTTGACGCCCGTGGTCGCGGCCGAGGGCTGGGCGGCGGCGGGCGGCGTGTTGGTGGCCGCCAGCGCCGCCGCCGCCGCGTTGGCCGTGGCGACGGCGGCGGCGCCGGCCGCGTTGGCGGCGGCCGCGCTGGCCGTG